>DATDCV010000118.1:0-37141 GCA_036524155.1 Verrucomicrobiia bacterium | reverse complement strand
CGCCCCAGCCGCAGCAACTGGCTGCCTATGCCTGCATCCAGCGACAGTTCGATGTGCTCAAGCAGCCCTTGCGACAGCCCGACCGACGAAACGGCCCGCAATCGCCGGCTCTCACCTAGCCCGGCCGCCCCTCCGAATTCGGCCAGCGGCTGGCGAAGGAATATCACCGCGCGGTTGATGCTCAAGATATCGCGCAGCAGCAGCAGGAATTGCTTCAGCATGCCCTCTGCGTTCAGCGATTGGGTCAGAATGCCGGAGAAATTCCGCAGCACCGGCAGCAGTTGCGATGACGCGGAAACGCCCGCTGAACCGACCAGGGCCGGCGATTCCGGCGGGGTAAACGCGGACGCCGGGTGCGTCGCTGGTAGCAGGTCCGCAGTTACTGCCTGCGCCGCCGGCCAGAGCCGTTCCAGCACCGCCGCGAACAAGCGCGGACGCAACGGCTTGCTCAACACCTGGCTGACCCCCTGCAAAACCGCTTCTTCCTCCCATTCCGGTTGCCGCGCGTTCGAAAACACAATCACCGGGCATCGGGGCGCCCGGCGCCGCAGCTTTTCCAGCGCCCAGATCGCCTGCACGCTCGTCAGGTCCAGGTCGAGGATGCACGCATCCACCAGCCCGTGAACCAGCAGCGGCTCGGCTTCTGCCGCGTTTAGCCGGTGAAGCATACGGAACCGTTCGGGATTTGCCGCAGCCTGCACCGCCTCGGCTAATTCCGGATGCTCAGCCAGCACCAAAAGAGTTCTCATCGTCAAAAGCTGATCCCGATCGGCGTTACCGCCCCATGTCCGGGCTCTGAAAACCGTCAATTCTACTCCGCCTATTACCCGTGATTCCGGCTTCATTAGCAACCCAAACTTTGGCGCCTTTGAGCCGGAGGACTTTGCTGCAGCTCACCGTTGTTGGCGGGTAACCCGTAGCCCTGAATATTTTGCGTTCGATCGTCGCGCCATTTCTACCACGGGCGCCCTTGCCCATTCAATCACGGAGAATACTGATCGCCGCTCTGGGGCATTAAAGAACTACGGTCCAAGGGATTCCCCGGGACGCAAAGCTGTTCACCCTCCCTCCAGGCTTCCGACGGCCCATCCGACGGTGTCCCCTCAGTCTTGGGTCGGAGCGCCGAGTTGCACTCGGCTTAGCACTCGGCTTGGCACTCGGTTTACATGCGGTTGTCGGCCCGCTTAAGCCGATTAAAAATCGGCGCTCCGACCCAAGACTGAGAAGGTGTGAAAAAATTGGCGAAGCGCGAGTAAATGTTCAACACCCACGTTGAGAGCCAACTACTTGCGATTGCCAATTTCGGCTCTTTTCAATTTTTTCACACCTTCTGGGGGTTACATCCGATGTCCCTTTACCCTTGCCTCGTGGCTGCGGCAGGCTCAGTCTGGACTCCCGATGCTGAGCCGTATGAACTGGTGTAAGTTGCGACTGAGGAAGAGCTTCCTTTTCCTGTTATGTGCCGTCAGTTGGTGCCCGCTGTCAGGTCAGACTGCCGAGTTGCTGGTGGTTGCGCCGGATGCCTTTCACGGCGCGCTTGGGGCCTTCATCGCGCATAAGCAAAAGCGGTTGTCCGCCGAGTTGGTGTCTCTCGAGTCCATCCTCAAGCACTCCAACGGCGTTGATGACCCCGAAAAACTCAAACGGTTTCTATTCGAGCAGTGGTCCGGGAAACGGCTCGGCTACGTTCTCCTGGTGGGTGATGTCGACGTTCTCCCCGTGCGCTTCATGGTTCTCGACCGCGTAACCCCAGCCGCCTTCGATTACGCGTTCTATCCGAGCGACCTTTACTACGCCGACCTCGCCAAACCGGACGGCACCTTCGACGACTGGAACGCTCGCAAAGAGGACTTCCATGCCGGCTACTTCGGCGAGGTCCGCGGCGAGAAAAACAAGCGTGACCCGATTAACTACGACACGGTGGACTACCGGCCGGAGATCGCCGTCGGCCGTTGGCCTGCCAGCACCCCGGAGGAGGTTCAGTTGGTCGCTGCCAAAACCATCCGCTATGAAAACTCAGTTCTCAGTGGTCACACAACCAACACGCCACGAGCCGGCTTTCTCGCGGTCGGCGGGTGGGTCGACAGCCGCCCCCTCCTCAATGACCTTGCCGGCGTCTTTTCTAACAGTTGGACCGCCTACAAGCGCTTCTTCTCGGATGGCGGCCAAAAGCCGACCGTGTTGCCGCCCGACCACGCGCAGGTTCGCGCTCTGCTCAACGAAGGACTGCGCCTGCTGGTCCACACTGGCCACGGCCAGCCCGATGCCTGGGAACAGTGCTTCTCCGTCCGCGACCTGGATTCAATCACCAACCAGGCCTGTCTGCCCGTGGTGATTTCCGCGGGTTGTAGCACCGCTTACTTCGCCCCCTTGCCGCCTTACGACGCTTACGTAGACGTAGATGGCAAAGAGCATGCCGGCAGCGACCACCGCGAGATATTCCCTGCCCCTCCACCGCCACCCAACCCGTACCAGCGCGGCAGATTCAACCCCACCGGCTTGGGTGAGCAGATGCTCAAGCGCGGCCCGAACGGCGCCGTCGCTTATATCGGCTGCAACACCGGCAGCCAACCCTGCGCGCTGACTCTCGTGAAGGGGTTTGTCCTCGCCATCGCTCGGGGCGAACAACCGCGCCTGGGCGACTGCTGGGCAAGCGCCCTTCGCTTTTATTACGAACAAGAGCATCTGGACAACCTGAAACCGAACGAAGACTGGTATCCACCGAGCATTTTCTTCCAGGGAATGAAATTCATGCTCTTCGGCGACCCCAGCCTCCCAGTGTTCAATGGACAACCATAAAGCACCACTTATGAAACACTTAGCCATACTGGCAGCCGGAGCATTTGCTTTAGCGCTTCCCTCCGCTGCCGTCCAAGCTGACAACCCCGCCCTCCTGACTCAACTCCAGGGCGCGATGCACACGCCCATGAAACACCTGCCCCTCCTCCGCGTCGGTGTGGAGCAAGGCGATATCGTCGGTGCCGACAACCGCGCACTCCAGGCCGCAGTCGATTACGTCGCCGCGCTGGGCGGCGGCGTCGTTGAGATTGGGCCGGGAGAATACCTGATGCGTGATTCGCTCCATCTTCGTTCGCGGGTCACTGTCCGCGGCGCACCAGGAAAATCCGTGCTGCGCAAGGCGCCTGCCGCCGTCTCCCCGCTGAGGCTCGACGGGGATTATGGCGAGGAGCAGATCACCCTCGCCAACCTGTCCGGCTTCGCGGTGGGGGACGGCATTGCCATCTGGGACAAAAACGCCAACGGCTTTCACACCACCGTCGCCCGGATCACCGGCGCGAATGCTGACACGTTCTCCATCAGCCTCCCGCTTAACGCCGACTGCATGGTCGCCAGCGGTGCTCAGGCGGCCACCGTCTTTCCCGTCGTGAGCGGCTATCACGTCGATAACGCCAAAGTTCAGGACCTGACCATCGACGGGAATGCGGGCGAAAACGTCGCCCTGAACGGCTGCCGCGGCGGAGGCATTTTCCTTTACCGCTGCCCCGGAACGGTCCTCGAACGGTGCACCGTCCGGAACTACCACGGCGACGGCATCAGTTTCCAGCAATGCAACGACGTAACCGTCCTGGCGTGCGTCAGCGAGAACAACCGCGGCTTGGGCCTGCACCCGGGCAGCGGATCGCAGCGGCCTGTCGTGCGGAAATGCATCGCCCGGGACAACGGCGAGGATGGCCTGTTCCTTTGCTGGCGTGTCAAGCAAGGCCTCTTCGAGGAAAACGTCCTCGAAGCCAACCACCGATACGGAATTTCCATCGGCCATAAGGACACCGATAACCTTCTGCGCAATAACCAGGTTCGCGGAAACCATCAGGACGGCATCTGCTTCCGAAACGAAACCGAAGGCATGGCCGGCCATCGCAATCGCCTCGAAAGTAATTCTATCGAAAACAACGGCGTCGCCCAGGACGCCGCCGGCATCCGCGTGCGCGGCGAAACGCGCGACCTCGTATTCCAACACAACACGATCCGCGACACCCGCACAGCCGCCGAACGCAGGCAAAAGACCGGTATCCTCCTCGAACAAAACGTCGGCCCCGTTACCCTCGACGCCAACCAAATCGACGCCGAAAAAGTGCTCGACGATCAACGCGCCAAAGGACGCTGAAGTCGCAAAGACCGGACCGAAAGCTGCTACGGCTCCTGGACCGCTCTCATCACCGCCTCCGCCGTCAGTCTGTGTCCGTTCGTTCCGAGATGTACATTGTCCCAGGCCCAAAGGCCCTCCTTCAACGCCCTGTCGGCGCTCCCGGCCCGCCGGAATTCCCCCGCGATGTCCACCAGCGCCGTTCCCTTCTGCTTTGCGACCTCCTTCGCCGCCTCCTCGAGTTCTTTCAGCGTGTTCCACCGCTTGAAACCCGGGCAGGTCGTCAGCACCACCACATCCGCGCTGCCACGCGTCAGGCGGCGAATCCGGTCAACACCCATCGACAGGTATTCTCTGAACCGGGCGCCACGAACGCCCGAATCCCAGTCGTTGCCCCCGAACCAAATCGTCACCAGGTCGGGCGTGGGTGCGCTCTTGAGCCACCGCGGCATCAGCACCAGGTTCTGGCTCAACGTCGTCCCTCCAATGGCCGGGTTGATGAGCCTTACCTCGCAGCCCGACTTCTCCTTTAACTGCGCCGCAAAGCTCTCCGCCCAGAGCGTTTGCTGGTTCGCCCAGTGTCGCTTGTCGGTCAGCGAATCGCCCATTGTCACTACGGTTACCGGCTGCCGCGCGTTGAGCTTTGCTCGGAATCGTTTCAATCCCACTTCCCATCTCATGGATTGGCCCGGGGGAAGATCTGTCTCGAGCGACACCCGGTCGATCGCAAACGCATGCGCCGGATACTCGCGCCAATAGAACCACTTGCCAAACCACAGATTGCCGAAACCTGATGGCGCGTATCCGCTCCGGGCGTCAATCAGCGGCCCGGCGAGTTCCGGGATCAGCTCGCCCCAGGGCAGGACGACCTTCCTCCATTCCGTTGAATCAATCGGGAAGCAAAACGCGTAGCGCAACGAGTAGTCGTTGCGGTCGATCAACTCGAGCCCGGCCCAATTCGTCGAGCCATCGCCCCGGACATAAAAACTCATCCCTGCGGCCTGATCCCATTCACGGGTCGCCTGGACCGATGCCGTCATGAAACCCGCCCCAACCCCGTCGGTAAATGAGAACCGGACCGCCTTATTGAATTTGCCCTCCACTAGTTCAACCGTTCCAATAGGCACTTTGTGGCCCTCTTTCGTTGTCACCTCGCCCGTCTTATGCCGCACCGCATCCATGTCCAGGATCACGGTCTCCTCCGCCGACAGCCCCCGCGCGACACCAACTGCGACCAGAACAACCAGCAAAATCCGCCGCTCGTCTCTCATCGCCGGATGCTGAGCGCTGCCACGGCGCCTGTCAAACGCCCCGATGCCCGGTGCGCGCAGTAATGTCGCTATCGCATTCCTGAGCACCCGTCCGTCGGTGATGTTCCTCCTCTTCCTCTTCCTCTTCCTAGACCTCGTGATGACAACGGAATTTGGCTGCGGCATCCCGCGCTAAGTCCATCCGTGGTCTAGCTCCTTCGGCCTTCGGATTTCGGCCTTCTTTCGGATTTCGCATCTCGGATTTCGGATTTCTTTGTTATGGCGTTATGCCTTCCGCACCGGCTGTTTCCAGATCAATTGCTGATCGATGTTCTTCGCCAGCTTGTAAGTCCTCACGTGTTCCTTCAGCGCGGGTCCGACGATTTCAATCCTCGCCAGGTCCGTCTCCCCCATCCGCGCCTGCCCGCAGTAATTCAGATATCCGACGTTCTGAAAATCAATGCCCATCAGTTCCACCGCCACCCGATCCGCCGCCAGCCAATCCGGACTTACCACGCACACCCGGTGCGCAACCGGCGAGCCACCAACAGGGCCTTCCCCTTCCATCCCCTCGTAACCGTCGATGACCGACAGATGCGGGTGGAGCCGGGCTGCGAGGGCGAACAAATTGTAGTTGATGCCGCGGAACCCGTTGCCATGCGTGATCGGTTTGTCATTCCTGGCACCGCTCCGGCCTCCTGGCCCCCACCGGAACCCGGCGTCTTTAATCGGCGCCCCGACGACGATGTTCTTGAGCGAGAGCGTCGTCACCACCCGATCGTGTGTCTTAAACTTCGCCGCCGAAATGATGAAGTTGTTCGGGTCCAGCAGCACCTTCGACATGCGGCAGGGATGCGGCCGGAAATCAGTCTCGTCAAAGCAATGCAGCAGCTCAAAGCCCTCCTGGTCGAGGTCCATCAGCTTCGCACCATATTTCCCGGCCACCTCGTCGTACTTGAAATTGGCGAACCCATCCAGCGTCGGCCCGCCCGCCGCTGATTCGGCGATCGCCACATCGGTCTTCCCGATGGATCTCAGAAATTCCAGTATCCCTTCCAGGTTCTGCGCATGGCTCGCCGCCAGTTGGTTGTCGATCGAGACGTTGTTCGGTTTGATAATGACCCGCTTGCTCCCAATCGCGCTCGCGATTTGCTTCTCAAAGGCCCTGAGACCCTTGAACGCCAGATCGGCCCGGTCTCCCCCCGTCGTCAGCGCCACCCGGCTCGCAAAGCCCGGCGCCGTCCCACTATCGGCTCCGACCCCCCTCGTAATAAACCACGGCGCCGCCACCGCGGCAGCTCCGCCCAGCAGGGTTCTCTTTAGAAAATCCCGACGATTCGTTGGCACCTGTGTCGTCATAAATTACATCGCTTTAGCAGCGATCCGATTCTGACCCCGGATCCTGCCAATTGGCAAGCTGCTACCCCCGTCGCCACGCCATCAATTTTGATGACACACCCCGCCTCCCGGCCGCCGCCCAGGCAGGCCAACGGTCTTGAGCAGCGGTCAACACCGTTGGTATGTTCCGGCCACCAGATGAACGAAGCCTCTGAGGCCATCGCCCGCTGGCTCGAGCAACAACGAAGCAAGGACCGAGCCTCGGCGGCTGTGATCTCCGCACTCGCCTTGGGCAGCGGGGTGGCCGTATTCCTACTGACGACCCTCCTGATTTACACCGTCCTGTTTGTCTTTTGCGGCGCCTTCGCCCGCTCCGTTCACTGGCCATGGCTTGTTGCGTTGGGGCTGACGGCCGGGTTCTTTGCTCGCACCATGAAACGCAGGCAGGACGAGCGGGAGCTGGGGTTGGACCCTATGGGGATTTGGATCCTCAAAGACATCTGCACGGTGGGTCCTCGCCTGATGCTGGAAGGGCTGCGGCATTTACGGCGCTGCGGACAACTTGGGGAGTTGAATGTGCCAGCCTGCGCCCGAGCGTTGGCTTACTTGGCCGGACAGAACGCAGCGGTAGACTGGCAGGATCTGACGCAGCATTGCCCACACCTGGCGTCGCCGCGCCTTAGGGAACAGTTGTCCCTGCTGGATGGGGTCCTGTTCCTGGGGGAGGATGCGCCGCGGGTGTCGCTCATGGATCCCTTCCGCCTGCGCCTGCGCTGGATGCTGGGCCGGGAGCAAAAGCCCGGCAAAGGGCAGCGGCCGACCCCGCCGAGGCCCGAGCCCGCTCGACCGGTGGTGCCGGTGAACGAGCCCGAAAAGCTCAGCGTTTACGAGATTCTCGGCCTGTCGCCGTCGGCCTCGACGCACGAGATCAAGACGGCCTATCGGAAGCGGATGAAAGCATGCCATCCGGATCTGTTCGCCGGCATGGATCAGCAGGCCAGGGATCTGGCTGAGCGGTGGACTAAAGCGCTCAATGCAGCGTATTCAACCCTGAAGACCCGCCAGGGGGGCGCCAAACCGAGCTCACGCGCGCCCCGCTGAATAACCGTGTACATTCTCTGCTTCTCAAGAGGCAAAATCGGTATGGTCGTTGACCCATGCCATTTTCCCTGCTAGTCTGTGCAGCCCTTGCGGCGGTAAATCCGGAAACTCAAGCCGTCTGCCTGGGAACAGAATTTCAAGCTTAGCCGAAATGACAGGTCAATCCACCAATCCAGCCAGAGCCGGCACGCCGCGAACCGGACCTCAGGCCCAGCCCGGGAAGCCCAAGCCGCTGACGAATCGCCAGCGCTTTCTTAACGCCTGCCATTCCCAGCCCGTGGATCGCCCGCCGGTTTGGTTGATGCGCCAGGCCGGCCGCGCGCTTCCCGAATATCGCGCCCTCAAAAAGAAATACTCGTTCCTGGAGTTGGTCCAGACTCCCGAGCTCGCCGCCGAAGTCACGTTGCAGCCAATCCGGCGATTCGACTTTGACGCGGCAATCCTGTTCAGCGACATCCTCGTGGTTTGCGAGGGGCTGGGCCAGCGCTACCGGTTTCGCGAGCACGGCGGCATTGAAATGGAGTTCCTGCTGAAGACCTCCGCAGACGTGGACCGGCTCGAAGTCGGCGCTGTCAACGAGCGCCTCCAATATGTCGCAAAGGCCTTGCCGCTGATCAAACAGGACCTGGGCGGGCGCACCGCGCTCATCGGCTTCGCCGGCTCACCCTGGACGCTCGCCAACTTCATGATCGAAGGCGGCGGCATCCGCGAATACAGCCAGGCCAAAAACCTCCTTTACTCGGACCCGCCCCTTTTCTCCCGCCTCCTCCAAAAATTGGCTCACGCCGTAGCGGGCTTTCTGCAACTTCAAATCGATGCCGGCGCTGAGGTCGTCCAGATCTTCGACAGCCTGGGCGGCGTCCTTTCGGATGGAGATTACGCCCGCGCCTCTGGGGACTGGATAACACAAATTGTGGGGGCACTGAAGGGCAAAGTTCCCGTGATCGTTTTCGCCAAGGGCGCCCATGGCAACTGGGACGATCTGGTCGCTACCGGCGCGAGTGTTTTGGGTGTAGATTGGAACATACGTTTGGCGGATGTCCGGGCGCGGTTGCCGGAACAGGTCGCCGTTCAAGGGAACCTTGACCCGTTCCTGCTGGCAACGTCCCCGGAGGCCGTTGCGGCCGGCACCACCCGCATAGTGCGCGAAATGAACGGTCAGCCGGGGCACATTTTTAACCTCGGCCACGGCGTCCCGCCGAACGCCAAACTCGAGAACATTCAGAGCCTGGTGGATACGGTGCGAGCCGCTGGCCTGAAACCATAGTATGAGCATGCTGCAAGTCGATTTGGAGTTGGTGAAGAAATATAACGTGGCGGGGCCGCGCTATACTTCCTATCCGCCCGCAACGAAGTTCACCGACGCAGTCACCTGGCCCGAAACCGCCGAGCGCATCCTGGAAAACAACCGCACCGAACAGCGCGACCTCTCGTTGTACTTCCATATCCCCTTCTGCGAAACGCTTTGCTGGTATTGCGGCTGCACGACGGTCATCACTCTGAATCATCACCAGGGCACGACTTATATCGATTACCTCGGCCGGGAAGTCGCGCAGATGAGCACGCTGCTCAACCCGCGCCGCAAGGCTGTCCAACTGCATTGGGGCGGCGGCTCGCCCACGTTCCTCAGCCCGGACGAAATCCGCAAACTGGGCGAGATCATTCACCGGCATTTTGCCTTCGCCGACGACCTCGAGGCTGGCGTGGAGATCGACCCTCGCCGTTTGACCCGCGATCACATAGTGGCCCTCCGGGAAATCGGCTTCAACCGCGCGTCGCTCGGAGTCCAGGACTTCAACGAAACCGTCCAGCAGGCCGTGCATCGGATCCAGCCCCGCGAAATGACCGAGCAAGTGCTGGGCTGGGTCCGCGATTTGGGCTTCACCTCGGTCAACTTCGACCTGATCTACGGTTTGCCTCACCAAACCGTCGAGTCGTTCAATCGCACCCTGGACATCGTGTTGTCGCTTGAACCGGATCGGCTGGCGGTCTTCAGCTATGCCCACGTCCCCTGGGTAAAACCCGCGCAGAAAATTCTCGAACACAAGGTCCTTCCTCCTGCCGAGGTCAAGCTCGAACTCCTCAAGACGGTTATCGAACGGCTAACCGAGCATAACCGTTACGTCTACATCGGCATGGATCACTTCGCCCGGCCCAACGACGAGCTCGCCGTAGCCCAAAGCCGCAAACAGCTCCAGCGCAATTTCCAAGGCTACAGCACCCGCGCCGGTTCCGATATTTACGCGTTCGGCATGTCGTCCATCTCGCAAATCCCCGACGCCTACTGGCAAAACGAGAAGGACCTCCTCAAATATTACGCCGCCCTCGATGCCGGCCAGGTCCCCCTCGTCCGCGGTTACTTCGTCACCGATGAGGACAAAATCCGCCGCGAGACCATCATGCGGGTCATGTGCGATCTGTCACTCGACTATGCCGCGATGTCGCAACGGTTGAGCATCAATTTCGCTTCGTACTTCGAACGGGAGATCGAATCCCTGGCGCCATTCGAGGCCGACGGCCTGGTGCGTCGCTCCCCCGCAGGTTTCGAGGTCACCAACACCGGAAGGCTGTTCATCCGCAACGTCGCCATGAGCTTCGATAACACTCTGGCGCCCATCGGAGAAAGGAAACACTCGCGGACAATTTAGAACCTCCTTCCGAGGCAATGTTGGCGACTAACCTGAATTCGGTGGCAGTCATAGGCGGTGGCATAACGGGCCTCACTGCCGCGTTCTACCTCAAAAAAAGGGGGATCCCGGTCACCCTGTACGAGTCCAGCGGCCGAGTCGGCGGCGTCATTCAGTCGCTCCGGCGCGACGGCTACCTCGCCGAGTTCGGGCCGAACACCATTCTGGAAACCTCCCCGAAAATCGGGCAACTCATTCGGGATGCGGGCCTCCAATCGCGCCGCCGCGACCCCGACCCCAAGGCCGAAGCCCGATACGTCGTCCGCTACCAGCGGCCCATCGAAATGCCGGGCTCGCCGCTCGGATTCTTCACCACCAAACTGTTCACGGCGAAAGCCAAATGGGCCGTCCTCTGCGAGCCTTTCGTGCCGCCCCGTCGCGATGGCAAAGAGGAGAGTGTTGCCGAGTTCGTCTTGCGGCGCCTCGGACAGGAGTTCCTCGATCACGCCATTGACGCCCTCGTGGCGGGCGTGTATGCGGGCGACCCTTACAAGCTGTCCGTCCCCCAGGCCTTCCCGAAACTCGCCCAACTCGAGGCACGCTACGGCTCGTTAATCAAGGGCCAGATACTGGGCGCTCGCGAACGCAAGAAAAGAGGCGAGGTGGCCAAAGATCGCGCGGCAAAAGTCTCGTTCGACGAAGGGCTCCAGGTCCTGCCGGAGACGCTCGCTGAATACCTCGCCGACTCGCTCCGGCTCAATACCGCCGTCCTCGGTTTGGCCCCCGCGCAGCACGGCTGGACAATCCATTTGCGCGAAAACGGCACCGACGCCCAGGTCGAACACGCCGCCGTTCTTTACGCGGGCACGGCGTACCGACTGGCAGAGCTCGAGTGGCAAGGCCCGGCGCCTCTCAGCCTCGCGCCCTTCGCCGAGATTCGGTATCCGCCCGTCGCTAGTGTTGTTCTCGGGTTCCGGCGGGAGGATGTCGCGCACCCCTGCCAGGGATTCGGCATGCTCATACCCAGGGTGGAAGGGTTCAAAATCCTCGGGACCATTTTCTCTTCGTCGCTCTTCCCCAACCGCGCCCCCGCCGGGCATTTAACCCTCACCAGTTACGTCGGCGGCGAACGCTATCCGGAGCTGGCGTCGTTGCCGCCTGACCAGTTGTTCAAGCTCACGTGCGAGGACCTCCGCGTGCTGCTCGGCGTCCGTGGCCAGCCGACTTTCCAGCATAGCGTGTTCTATCCCCGCGCGATTCCACAGTACGCAATGGGCTATGGTCGTTACCGCGAACTGATGAACGCCATCGAAACAAAAGCTCCCGGCTTCTTCCTCGCCGGCCACTACCGCGACGGCATTTCCCTCAGCGACTCGATCGTCTCCGGCTGCAACGTCGCCGACCGCATTCATGCTTACTTGGGCAGGAACATCCCCTACCTGGAACCTGCTTCCGCTGTCAAATAATGATCACCCCGCTGCCGACGCCACCTCAACCTCCCTCGTCGCAACGCACGATGACACGGAAACCAGGCCCTTCCATCGTCACGCATCACGCATCACGTCTCACGCATCACGCATCACGCTTCACGTCCTCATGACCCAAGGCATTCTCCTCGTTAACCTCGGTTCCCCGGACGCCCCCACCGTGCCGGCAGTGCGGAGGTATCTGCGCGAGTTTCTCATGGACGGCCGGGTCCTGGACGTCAACTGGCTCTTGCGGTTCTGCATCGTCCATTTCGCGATTCTGCCACGGCGGCCAACACAGTCGGCCCACGCCTATCAATCCATCTGGTCGCCCGCAGGCTCCCCCCTCGTCGTCACCAGCCGGAACCTGCGCGAGAAGCTTCAGGCCAAGGTCAGCCTGCCGGTGGAACTTGCCATGCGCTATCAGAGCCCGTCCATCACCGACGCCCTGCGCAGCCTCGCGAACCGGGGCATCGACGACCTCCTGCTAATACCTCTGTTTCCGCATTACGCAATGTCGAGCTTCGAAACCGCCGTCGAGCGGGTCAAAGAAGTTGCCCGGCAACTCGCCCCACGACTGCACATCACGGTCCAAGAGCCCTATTTCGACGACAGCACTTACGTGAAAGCGTTGGTCGCCAGCGCGCAGGAATTCCTGGCCCGCGATTACGACCACCTGTTGTTTAGCTTTCATGGCCTCCCCGAGCGCCACATCCGTAAATCCGACCCCACAGGCTGCCACTGCCTGGCGGCCGCAGATTGTTGCCAAACCCGCAGCTCAGCGCACGCGACCTGTTATCGCGCGCAGTGTTTCAAGACTGTGGCGGCATTTGCCCGGGCAGCGGAGTTGCCGGCGGGAAAGTACTCAGTTGCCTTTCAATCCCGCCTGGGAAGGGACCCGTGGTTAAAGCCCTACACCGATTACGAATTGCCCAGGCTGGCGTCCGCCGGCGTGCGAAAGCTGCTCGTGATTTGTCCGGCCTTCGTTTCCGACTGCCTGGAGACGCTCGAAGAAATCGGGTTACGCGGCAAGGAAACCTTCCTCAACGCGGGTGGGACAGAACTCAGGCTGATCCCTTGCTTGAATGAACACCCACTTTGGGTGGAAGCACTCCGGCAGATGGTAGATCGCTTCGGGGGTCGCAAGGCTGAACCGCTTGTCAACCCACCCGAACGGGCCGCAGTGGTTCGACCAGGATAGTTTTCGCCAGTTGCTCGCTGATCGCCAGGCGCGCGTTGCAGACCTGGCAAATGAAACTGGTTTGGCTGGTCAGCAGCTTGATGATCTGGTCCTCGCAGAACCCTAGTTCACGAAGCCGGTGCTGCATTTCCGGCGAGGCGCAAAGCTTCTTAACTCTCACAGCCACACCCGCTTGCACGCGGCTTAAGGGACATATCTCACACCGGGATTCTTCCCGGCCGCTACCTTCAACTGCCTTCATCCAATCCATAACGACGAAACCCACTCTGCGCCCTGCGACCCAGTCTCACTACACAGCTTTTGTCATTTGATGTTCATATTTTGCATCCTCCCTGCCCTGCCTAAATTGACTCCGATCAAAGGAATCTGATTCTCCATTAAGCCCCCTCCACCCCGGCTTATTGCCCCTCCAACCTGCAACTTGAAACCTTCAACCTGAAACCTGAAACTCGACCCACTTACGACAAGTTTTGGGTGCGCAGGACCCTCGCCGCCGCCGGGAAACCCATTTCCTCAGCATAAATTTCCTGGAAACGTGGATCCTCATGAAGCGAGATGTGCTTGATCTTCTCCAGCAGCCGCGGGAAGGCGCCACCGCGCTCTTGCAGGCTGAACAAGGCGAGCTTCGCACCCAGCAACGCCGTGTTTCCCGCCGCGACGATCTGATCCGGCGCAAAATCTAACAAACCGATGCGGCGAGCGCTGTCCTGGTTGATGTAATTGCCGAAAGCTCCCGCCAGGTGCACCGCGCTCAGGTCGGATCTCGTCGCCGGCCACTGTTGCAGAAGGATCCGCACCCCGGCGGCAATCGCGCCTTTGGCCAACTGCAGTTCACGGATGTCCCATTGGGTCAACGATACAGGCCGCGCCAATATCAGCGATTCGCCCTGCGCCAGACGGCCATTCGGTCTTATTTGGCCGAGATCCAGTGAGGCGGCAACCGCATCGACGAGGCCGCTCCCGCAGATACCCCGCGGGGCGGCTTGCCCGAGAACGTGACAGTGCAGCTTGCCACCCTCGACATGCACTTCGGAGATCGCCCCCGTGGCAGCCCGCATGCCCATCGATATCCGCGCGCCCTCAAACGCCGGGCCGGCTGCGGTCGACGCGCACAGAATCCGCTCGTGGTTGCCGACGACAATTTCGCCGTTCGTGCCGAGATCGATCAGCATCGTGAGCCGCTCAGCCTGATCCAGTTTCGTCGCCAGCACCCCCGCTAAAATGTCGCTGCCAACGAACCCTCCGAGACACGGCAGGAAGCAAACCTGGGGGTCGCCGGGGACCTGCCAGTGCAGCGCGTCAACCGCAAACACCTGCAGCCCGGGGCTGAGAGGTTCGAATGGGTAGTGGGAAAGGGGTTCGACCTCGATGCCGCAAAAGAGGTGATGCATCACGGTGTTACCCACCAGCACGACCTGTTTCACCCGGAGGCGGCTGTGCCCGCCTCGATCGGTTGTCGCACCGGCTGCGTCTGAGAGTAACTGCTGGATGAGCCCGCCAATTTGTTCCCGAATCAGCCTTTGCAGGCCAGGTTGACCGCCTTCAGCAACGGCGTATTCGACGCGGCTCATGATGTCCGCGCCGTGGCGCGCCTGCGCGTTCAAGGCGGTGGCAACGGCTAGAACTTCGCCGCTCCGCAGGTCCAGCAACTGCGCGACCACCGTGGTAGTGCCGACGTCAACCGCCACACCCAGGCCTTCCTGCGGCGTGAAATCAAACGCGGTGTTGTCGCTCAGGATTGGCGACTCCCACTGTCCGAGCTCCAGCTTCAGGTCGGTTCCGGCCCGAGCCCGGCAGGCCAGGCGCCACCCCCCCGCCAGCTCGGCGGCGGTCAGCCTCTGTTTGTCTTCGGGCGTGATCGGCAGTAAGCCTGAAAGCACCTTAACCTTGCAGCCCTTGCAGAGCCCGCGTCCGCCGCACGGGAACTCGACCCCATGCGCGAAGAGAGGATCCCGGAGAGGAGCGCCCTGCTGGAGACGCAACCTGGCGCCTAAAGGGAATAGCTCAACGTTCACTGAGGTGGAGCTCACCTCTGAATACGATAAAACTGAATCGGGCCGTTGGTCGGTGCCGTCGCCTTGAATACTCCCGCGCTCACCTGCTCGAACGCCGCGGTCGTGACCTGGGCAAACGGGCCGGCGGGACTCGGCGCGCTCAGCAGCTTGAAAGCCGCCGGCAAGTCGCTCGATGAACCGGTGAAAGTGACCACCACATTGCCGCCTCCCACCACCGTGCTCGTGATGTGTGGTGTCGTCGGTTGGACCGACCCGACGCGATCCACGATGTAAAATTGTATCGTGCCGGAAGCCGCAAAAGTGGCCCTGAACAGGCCCGCGCTCACCAAACTGATGCTGGCATTCTGAATCGCAGCAAATGGCCCGCCCGGCGTGGCAGCGCCCTTGACCACGAACATTTCCGGTGTGTCGCCAACCGAAGCGTAGAACGTGATCGTCACCATTCCATTGGTCACGCTGAGGTTCGTAATGGCAGGTTCTTGCTGCGGCTGAGAGCCCCCCCGATCCACTGTGTAGAATTGAGCCGAGCCGGACTGGGCGAACGTCGCCTTGAAAAGACCGGCACTCACCAGACTGATGTCGGCATTCTGAATCGCCGTAAACGGCCCGCCCGGCGTCGGCGCGCCCTTGACCACAAACATGCCCGGCGTGTCGCTGGCGGAGGCCGAGAACATGATCGTCACGGTGCCGTTGGCGATGCTCAAATCGATAATGCGCGGCGGCGTTTCCGAAGACCCGGTAAATTCGACGACGGCGGTAGCCACAGTGGTGAATTGATTCGCTCCTGGAGGTGACACCGCCCGCCAATGACCCACATAATCATCGATGTAATACAGGTTCCCGGCCGCGTCCCAGGCGCAATCGGTGTCCTGGTGCGACGTGATACCCATAATATCCAGGTCAAGGTCGATGTTCGTCACGAGGGCGCCTGTCGCGGCGTTGAAGACCTTGGTGTTGCCCGGCAATCCGCTCGCGCTGCCCAGGAAGCTCACGGCCACATAAGTGCCCGTCGGATCCACCGCCAACCCGGTGGCTCCGCCGCAGGTATCATCACCGGCCCCGACAGCCCAACTCGCAGTCAACTCGGGCACGCCGCCGTTGGTCAGCGGGTCATAGGCGGGAAACCTGAATACCCGCGGCGTCGGATCGCTCGGGGCAGTAACCGACTGGCACGCATAGATGTTGCCGGCGTTGTCGAGCGCGACATCGACGGGAGAAATCGTCAGCCCCGTATTTGTCTCCCCGAATCCCACCACGGTTTGGCCGGGGTCTGCCGGGACGCATGCACCGTTTGTTCCCAGCGTCCAGCGCAGAATCCCTCTGGTTGAAAGTGCATCGCTGTCGGTCATCCAAAGCCCCACGTTTGTGCCCTGGCCGGCGATTGCCAGTCCGCTAAGCATCGTGCCGAATGGCACGTTGCCTGGCTGCAGTACCTGGACAAACGAATTTGTCGAAAAAGTCGGGTCCCAGCTCAGCAATTCGCCGCCGTTGCGCAGGTCGGAAACAAAAACCTGATCCGCCGCCGAAACCTCCAGCTTGTGAGGTCCGAGGTCGTAATCATCCGGCCAGTTATAGTCACCTGTGCTGGCGATGCCGTCGGCGGGGGCGGAAGCGTCCGCGTTGAATTTCAAAACCCCGAGCACATCGCCGGGCGTTGTCGCCGGACTGAAGCCGTTGTGCGTGTTGGCCACAAAAACCCGGCCGAAATAGGTGCTGCTGGCGTTGCGGTCCACTGCGATGCCCCGCCCGCTGAAGACGTAAGTGTTCGGGTCGCCAGGGTCAAGAGAAGTAAGGTGGGTCCAGCTCGTGTAACCCACCGAACGCGCCGTAACGCTGATGCTGTAAGTGCCCCCCGCGACGTTGTTCGAGGAGTTGTCGAGGCCATCCCATAACACGGTGTTCGGCCCGCCCAGGGAACCCGACGCGCCCGCGGGAACGGTGATCGCGCGCACAACGGTCGACCCCGCCGTGATGTTGATCGTAACCCCCCCGGAGGCGGGTTCATTCAGGAGGTAGTCGATGGTGACTGACTCCCCCGGCTGCGCGGTGAAATTGGTTATCCCTCCGTTCAGCCTCACATTAGTGGCGTAAACGTTCGCTCGTGCCGAATGAGTCCAGCCGGCACACCCGATTATCAACGCCATCCAAAAACCGTTACGAATCCAACCACCACGAAAGAGCTCGGACATACCGGCCATGTTGAAAAAGAACCGCCCCCAAGTCAAGTGACCCCGCAACCGCGCCAGCGCTTCGGGCGCATCTCGCCTTTGTCGAGGTTTCCCGGCCAGCGCCAGGTTGGATTTTATTGGATTTTGGGTTTGGGCGTTTTGGGAACCATTGGGCGTCGATGCGGCGTGAGGGTAGAGCAGGTGCCAGCGCTCGTTGCGGTAAAGTGTCGCCAAAGCCAAGAGCGGTTCGTCTCCTTCGAGTGTCCAAAACTGTCCGGTACACTTGAAGCGGGTCTGGTACTGTCCTGCGGTCGACTCAACAGGCCCAGAGCCAACCGGCTCGCCGTTGGCTTTGGCCTGTTTGTAGTCCATCCGCTGGTGATGGGTCGTGAAGTAGCCGATTTCTTGCTCGAGCTTTTCTTGTTGCGAGGTGGTTAGCCCCTGGAGTCGCTGACGCAGATCCTGCAATTCATGCAGCACGTCCAGGGCGCCTTCTTTGCGGGATTCCAGAAAACGCAGGAGCGGTTTGAGCCACTGCTGGGCCTGCACTGTGCCTTCGCCGTAGAGGGTTTTGGCCAACTCGTAGAGATGCTCCTTGACGCGGAAGAGATCGACCCGCTGTTTGGCGTCCTTGGCCGCTTGGGCATAGGGATCCCGGAGGCTTAAAAGCGCAGCGATTTCCTGGAGGCGAGGCGACGCCGGAGCCTGAGGCTGAAGACCCAGAGCCTGGTCGGCCGGAGCACAATACTCAGCACAACGAGGGCACCAACCATAATCGCGCTGGAGACAGAAGGAGCCGAAAACCGTAGCCAAGGTGCGCCGGCGATTCTTGGCCTCCGCCAAAAGGGGCCGGTGACAAATGGGGCACAGGAAGGCTTGGCGGCCCGCCAGGGCTTGTGCGGCGGCACCGAGGATCGGGAGCATCAACTTGCGGGCCTGGGCCTCGAGGAACTCTTCCAAGTGGCCGAGGGTGGTAGCGGGAGCTTGGAGCAAGGCTTGGAGGTCGGCCTCGGCGGCTTGGGTGCAAGTGCCAACCAGGTGGGTGGGGATGAGGGAAGGGTTGACCATATAAGATATTATATATATGATATCTGATATGAAAAAATTCCTGACTGTGCAAGAGATTGATCAACAAATCCTCCACCTCAAAAACCAGCTCATGGCCTTGGGTCCCCTGCACCCCGGCAGCCTGTCGCGGCAATACCAGGTCTGTGGCCGGCCGGGATGCAAATGCGTCGACCCGCACAAGCCCCAACCTCACGGACCCTACACCAAGCTAACTTTTGTCTATCACGGAAAGTTTACCTGTCGTTTCGTACGGGCCGGAACCGTCAAAGAAGTCACGGGTTTGCTGGCCACCTTCAAATCATTCCGAAAACTGACCGACCGGTGGGTCGCTCTGGCCATCCAACGCGCGGAATTGGGACCCCTGGGCCGGCTCGACCGAAAAACCGGCGCGAACCTCACCGGCAAACCTCGACAAAGGTGAGATGCGTGTGACCTTATATTTAGCCAAAAACCTGTTGCGCAAGATTTTGGTTTTGCTATATTTCGCGCTCCGTTTCCCCGGACCGGGGGGCGGAAGAGACCTAAACCATTAACAGACAATTGTTCTTTGTATGGCTGGACAACGCATTCGTATTCGCCTGAAGGCCTATGACCACCGCGTCATAGACCAATCCGCGCGCGATATCGCGGACACCGTTAAACGCACCGGAGCCCGCGTAGCCGGGCCTATCCCCCTCCCCACTCGTATCGAACGCTTCACCGTGCAACGCTCGCCTCACGCCGACAAGAAATCCCAGGAAACTTTCGAGCAGCGCACGCACAAGCGGCTCATCGACATCATCGAGCCCACAGCCAAGACCGTGGACGAGCTCAAAAAGCTCAACTTGCCGGCGGGTGTGGACATCACGATTAAGATCTGAGCTGCGAACTGAGCCCCGTCCACCAATCCAGGAATCCATCAATCCCTCAATCCATTTCTCGCTATGCCAGTAGGACTATTAGGAAAGAAGTTGGGCCAAACGCGCGTTTATGATGCCAAAGGCGTGATCACGCCGGTGACGATCGTGCTCGCCGGGCCCAACCGCGTGCTGCAATGCAAAACGCAACAGTCGGACGGCTACAATGCCGTTCAACTCGGGTTCAACGATCAAAAAGAACAACGGGTAACCAAAGCGTTGCTCGGGCATATCAAAAAATTCAGCGGCGTGCCCGTGAAGCGCATCCGCGAATTTCGTAATTTCTCGAAGGAAGTGAAGCCGGGGGATGTGGTGGGCGCAACGTTGTTCGCGCCTGGTGATTACATCGATGCGATTGGGATTACCAAGGGCCGCGGTTTCGAAGGGGTCGTCGGGCGGCACGGTTTCCGCGGCGGCGATTCCACCCACGGCGCGAAGGGCTGGCACCGCCGGTCCGGCGCCATTGGCCAGCGTTTGTTCCCGGGCACCGTCATGCGCGGGATGCGCATGCCCGGCCACCTGGGCCAGGTCCGGCGCACCGCCCAGAATCTTCAGGTTGTCCAAGTGCGCGAAGCCGATAACGTTCTGCTCATCAGGGGCGCCATCCCGGGTTCCAATGGCGATTATGTCGTCATCCGTGAATCCAAGAAACGGCCCAAAGGCTGGCGGCCACATGCGGAGCGCCCGGAAAACATCAAGAAGGCCGAAGGCAAGAAAAAGTAGGACCGCAACCGGCTCGTCCCCAATAAGGCACGTCAATGAAGCTTACGATTAAAGACACCAAAGGCAACAACCAGGGCGAACTGGAAGTGAAGTTCCCGCTGATCGAGGATGGCAAAGGCACGCAAGCCGTCCACGACACGGTTGTGGCATATCAGGCGGCCCAGCGCATGGGCACGGCCTGCACCAAAACCATGGGCGAAGTCGCCGGCACCGGCAAGAAGCCGTGGCGCCAAAAGGGCACCGGCCGCGCACGTGCCGGTTCCTTCGCGTCCCCGCTGTGGCGCGGCGGTGGCGTGGTCTTCGGGCCCAAACCGCGCGATTTCAGCAAAAAGATCTCGCGCAAAACCAGGCAGCTCGCCTTGCGCAAAGCGCTCTCCGAACGCCTCCGCTCCGGCGACGTCCTCGTCGTGGACGACCTGAAACTCGAGTCACCCAAGACCAAGGAATTCCTGGGGCTGCTCGCGGCGCTCGAACTCAAGGGCACCGCCCTCATCGTTGCCAACGCCGCGGACAAGAACCTCACTCTTGCCTCCCGCAACATTCCAAATGTCGCCCTCACCACCAGCGACACGCTGAACACTTACGACGTGCTGCGTCCGGACAAGCTCGTCTTCACTCGTGGCGCTTTCGAGCAAATCGAGGCCCGCCTGACCAAGGAATAACCCATGAACACTTTCGAAATTATCAAAACTGTGCGGTTGACCGAAAAGGGCACCCGGCAGGGCGACAGCTTCAACCAATACACTGTCGTCGCCGACCGCCGCGCCAACAAAACCCAAATCCGTCAGGCCGTCCAGGAGCTGTTCAAGGTCAAGGTCGTCAAGGTCAACACCCTGAACGTGCACGGGAAGTTCCGCCGCCAGCGCACCAAGCAGGCGGGTCAATCGCCGGACTGGAAGAAGGCCATCGTAACGCTCAAAGAAGGCGACAAGATCGTCCTGACCTAGCCCAAGGACTCCTTACCCGACATGCTGTAGGTAGGGCGCGCTCGCCGCAGCGCGCCGACAATGCAGCAGAATCACACGCTCGTGCAGTCGGCAGCGTGCAGCGGAGTGCGCGCCCGGCCATACACGTGAAATAGCCGGGTTAGAACGGCGGCGTCATATCGGCCGCCTCGAAAAACGCCACGATGTTTTCCCACGGCGTTTCCGGACCAAGCACATGAGCGGGCGCAAGGATCAAGCCTCCCCCCTTCCCGACTGTGCGGATGCGCGAGCGGACTTCGGCCCGCACTTCCTCCGGCGTGCCGAACGGCATTGTCCGCTGAACGCTCACCGTGCCCCAAAACGAAAGCCGGTCGCCATACTTCCGCTTTACCGCGGCCGGATCCATGCACTCCGGTTGCACCGGGTTGAGAATGTCGATGCCGATCTCTATTAAGTCCGGGATGGCCGCTTCCACGTTCCCGTCCGAATGATAGAAGACCAGCGCTTCCGGACTGGCTTGCTTTACCGCGCGCACTGTGGCGGCGAGGCGCGGTTTGAGGAACTCGCGCCAGACCTCGAGCTTCATCAACATGCCCTTTTGCGCCGCAATATCGTCGCCAGTAATGATGATGTCCGCCCCGGCGCGAGCGAACTGCGCGGCCGCAAACTGCTGGAGGGCGGACGTCCGCTCAAAGAGCCAGTGTGCGATGCGGGGAGCCGTGAGCATATCCATCATCAACTCTTCCATTCCGCGCAGATACCAGGAATGCTCAAAAACGGAGCCAGCGTACGCGGCGACCGCCAGACCTCGTTGATGAAACTCGGCGATGCGTTCCGTGACCCCTGCCCAGCGGTAGGCCGCCTCGAGGTCGGGCCAGGGATACTCCCGGAGCCGGTCCAGGCTCTGAATGCCGCGCAACGGCGAGTCCGGATGCCCAAAGTGGTGGAAGTCCGCCGGTTTCCACCACACCCCCCATTCGTTCACCTGCCCGCTGGCCAGCGCCTCCCGCGCGCCTGGGCCGAGCCATTCGGCAAACCGGTCCCGCGGCAACACCGTTTCGTTGAAGGTTACCCTCGTGATGTCCATCGCGAAGTAATCGCGCGGGAGCTTGCCGGCGCAATGCTCTCGCAAGAGTCGTTCGATGGGAGGCGTGTAACCGATCGCTTCCTCGTAGAGCAATCGAGGCACTCGGTCAGTCGGCTTTCTGGCCATGGCCCTCAGCACTCTCTCGCGCGAGGTCATACCCTGCTTTTACGCTGGCAAGGAATCTCCCTTACAAGGCGTCCGCTGAGACTCCCTCTCCTCCTCGGGAGGAGAGGGTCAGGGAGAGGAGGCCCTTTGTATCGAGATTTCTCTGTCACAGTACTAGTTGTAATCACTAACGCGACACGCGACAAGCGCTGGGCCGTAGAACAGGCGTCTTGCCTGTCTCCTGCCAGTGAAGTGTCCCGGAAATGTCTGAACTTCTGAAGCGGTTCCTCGTGGCTGGCGCCCCCCCGCTATGTTGGCAGAGGCAATTGTATGAGGTTAGTGTCGAGGCAGGGGGGAGCGACACGGAGTGCTAAAGCGGCAGCAAGCTGCGCGCACTCCAAACGCTTCGCGACCACGGGTGCACACCGAACACCGCGCCAGCGTTTGGAGTGCGCGCAGCTTGCTGCCGCTTTCGGTTCGCCAAACAGGCCCGCGCAATCTCCCTCTCTTCCAATCTCGAGGAGGGCCACGGGTAAGGGGGAATTTGTCGCTTGGGTTCGTGGGAAACGGAATTTGTCTACGCCCGCCGAGCGGTTCCAGAAAATGAAATGCGCACGCCGTCCTCCGCCTCGCCATCACGTCCTTGGCCCGTGTTGACCCTGCTGCTATGCTCTCGCCGACGCATCAGCAAAACCACCAAACGAACTGACCTCATGACCTCCCCGAAGAAACTCAAGCTGGCGTGCATCGGTTGCGGCGCACGCGCCCAGACCTACACCCAACTGGCGGCGCGACACCCCGACCAGTTTGAAATTGTCGCCGGCGCCGACCCGGTGTCAGAACGCGTCGAGAAGATCCGCCGCACCTCAGAAAACCCCGGATTTCTGGGCTTTCCGAGCGCCGAGGCGATCCTCTCCGCCGGCAAGCTCGCGGATGTCATGATTATCGCCACCCAGGACAACTATCACTTCGAACACTGCAGAGGAGCGTTGCGCCTCGGCTACGACGTGCTCCTCGAGAAACCAATCTCGACAACCGCCGCCCAGGTCCTCGAAATCGAGCGCCTCGCCAAAGCAGCCAACAAACGCGTCATGGTTTGCTTCGTCCTGCGCTTTGCCGCTTTCTACAGGAAGGTGAAGGAGATCATTGCTTCGGGCGCTCTGGGCGAGCTCGTCTCCCTCCAGGCGAACGAGGGCGTGAACCCCTGGCACCAGGCGCATTCGTTTGTGCGCGGGCATTGGTCGGTAGTTGGCAAAAGCTCGCCGATGATCCTGTCAAAGTGCTGTCACGACACGGACATCGTCCACTGGCTGGCCGGGCGCCGCTGCACACGAGTTGCCAGTTTTGGGGCCCTCGAGTTCTTTCGACCGGAGCGCGCGCCGGTGAAGGCGCCCGCTCGCTGCACCGATGCCTGTCCCTCCGGCGAGACCTGTCCTTACAATGCTCTCCGTTACACGACAGACATGCGCATTCCCTGGCTCGCGATGGTTTACGACCGCGCCCAGGAAGCCACCCCGGAGGAGATCATCTCCTGGCTGCGCACCAGCCCGTGGGGACGTTGTGTCTATCGCTGTGACAACGACGCGGTGGACCGGCAAGTCCTCGCGATGCAGTTCGAGGGCGGACTTACCGGCACCTTCACGATGACCGCCTTTGCCACCGGCCGGCACATCGAGATTTGCGGGACACGAGGCGTCCTCAAAGGCGGTGAAAGCTATCGCCAGCACTTTGGCACGCACCTGATCCTGCTTCCGCATGAAGGCGAACCTGTGCGCTACACGGTCCAGGCTGAGGACGGCGGCTACGAATTGCACGGCGGCGGTGACGCCGGCCTGGTCAACGCGCTTTACGCCGAAATGGCCAAACCCCCAGGCGCGCCTTTGGAAGCCGGCCTCGACTCGACCGTTCATAGCCACGTCATGACCTTTGCCGCCGAGGAAGCCCGCGTAACGGGCCGAGTCGTCGATGTCGATCAATTTCAAAGCCTGCACTCCGGCAGCTTACCGATGGCGATGCCCCTGTGCGCTGACTGACCATCGCAAATCCATTGCTTGTCAGACAGATTTCCTTCACGAACAAGGGCGCGTGGAGTATGACTACGACGGCCTGGCGGGGAGTAGACGATGCGGGCGCGTGCGGAAGCGGCCGAAAAGTTTATTGGAGAGCAGAGCAGGAAATGCAGAAGCTGATCAAGCAAGTGAAGCCGAAGGCGCTGGCGGAGCGGATGATGAGAGTCTGGTTGGGAGTTGGGGACTGAGAGTGGAGAGCTGGTCCGCTTTCGCCGGAAGCACTACGGCGAACGAGGGGTTGAGAGTTGAGGGACGCGGGAAGCAACAAGGAAGTAAAGACCGCCGACTACGGCGAGCTGACCCTGTAGAACTACCTCGGTTTGTTGCCCGCTTGCGAGTCTGTGAAGAGGAAGAGCCCGCGCGAGAGTTCTGGAGCAACGGCGAGCACCGTCCAGGTGCCTAACGGCGATGCCATATCCATCGTGGCCAGGACCGTGTTGGTCCCGTTCGGATTGCTCGTGAAGACGAATTGAATCGAGCCGTCCGAGAGCTTTGAAGGATGCCCCAACGTTACTGGTGTCGCCGTCCAAGCGACTGAATCATATAACTCCGCGCTGGCAGTCGCGAAGCGGGGCAGCCATGGCTGGTGGCGGGTGTCGTGGTTCAGGGGAGCAGTGGGCCGGAGCTAGAGGAGGTCGGACTCGTCTTTCGCGCGCTGGGACGCACGGGGTGTGGGTTCGGATTTTTCGGCGGCAGCGCGGTCGAGGTTTAGTTTCAGGAGGCGCTCGAGGATTTGGTCGTCCGAGAGATCGGAAGGCCAGCCGTAGGCGGCGGCGACGGCGGCGTCGAGTTTCTTGTGGGCCAGGTCGAGCCAGGCGGGGCGCTCGTTGTAGAGGTTGGTCAGCGTGCGCTTCTTGAGTTTGCCGGCGCAATCGGCGTCCCGGGGTTCGAGGCGCGGATAACGGACGGTGCCGACGCCGGTTTCGGGGTCCACGGTCTTGGGATCAAGGTAGCGCTCCCAGGGGCCGGAGAGGGAGCCGGGGAATTCGAGGATGCCGGTTTGGGTCCATTCGGGCGGGTTGAGCCAACGTTCGCGCAGCTCGTTCAGCTCTTTCGCCGCGGCGGCTATTGCCTCGCGATGCCCCTCGGGTGTGGACGGAACCCGATAGGCGGTCGCGTCCTCCTTCGCCGAGTAGAAGTGCGCGGCGTCGGCGTACGCCTTTTCCGGCGTCAGGTCCGGATGGGACGGATGCGCAGGCGGGGGAGCAAATTTATCCGGCGGTAATTTGAGGTCATCCCGAAACGGAAAGGGGAAGGTCTCGAAACAGGTGGTGGGGGTGTAGCGTGGACGATCCTCGAGCTGTGTCCCCTGGCGTAAGGCCCAAATGCGATGGATTGAGGACTGCATAACGCCAAGAAAGGAATCTCTGTCCGTCGCAAAGACGTAGATGCCGTCGTCGGGCAAGACAGATGGGTTCAACCAGCTGAAGATCAGGTGCTTGGCGTGCCTGACTACGGCAAGGCAGCGCCACAGATTGGAGACAGCATGCCGCATGTCTGGTCCGGGGCGTTTGTGGATCCAGAAATTATCGCGCGTGCGCGGCTCGTTGTTTTTGTCTCGCTCGGGCTTCACCTTTTCTACAACCCACTCGAAAGGCTTTACATACCGGCTCATCACGTCCAATGGCAGACTTGCACCAGCGTCAACGATCCACCAGGAGCGGCGGGCTTTGATCAGTGCGTCGCCGTTGACCCAAAGGCGGAGCACGTCTGAGTTCGGCCTGCCATGGGGATTAGGGAGGTCAAGCCACTCTCGAGCGATCTCGTCGGGAACTTCAAACTCACCAGCCTTCTTTGACCCAATGAAGCAGATGTTCAGGTTGGCGGTGAGCATCTTCGCTTCTGTTATATCCAGGTGTGAGGTGAGGTTCGCGTTAATCTCTGAAACCCTTGCTGAGTTTAGAACGAGTTCGGTTGCTGTCCCGTCGTCGAAACCAATCATGCTGACGTTGACAGCGGCGCCCGCGAGGATCCAGGGGCGATCACTTTCGGCGAAAAAGATGTCCCCTGTCTCTTTGATGCGCTTCAAAACCTCACGATTCACGCCGCCTCGTATTCCCTGGGTCGCGAGCAACCCTGCGCGTCTGCAGCTGCCACGCTCGATCTGCTGGCGCGCCTTTTCGAACCAATAGCAGCACAGGTCTGCGAAGCCCGGCACGCGGCCTTCATAGACCCGCCAGAGCTCTTGCTGGTAGTGCCGTCCAAGTTCTTCCCAGAGTTTGCTGCCACCCAGGAATGGGGGATTTCCGACGATAACGTCGGCTTTGGGCCATTCGCGTTCGGTGTAGAACTTGAGGGCATTGTCGCCCTGGTGTTCGCCGGCCTGGGCTTCTTTGAGGGATTTGGCTTTGCTGTGGAAGTGGGGGACCAGCAGGGCGTCTTCGTTTTGGAAGCCGTCGAGGTTTTGGAGGACCGGTGAGCGGTTGTTGTCGAAGCCGTTGTCGCGGCGCCATTGGAGGTAGCCGATTTGGACGGAGACCTGTGCGAGTTCGAAAGCGTAGGGGTTGATTTCGATGGCGCAGAGCTGGTGGACGCCGATGAGCGGGGCGAGGTTGAAGCCGAGCTGGGTGGCGTAGGTGATGGCCTCCTTTTCGAGGTCGAGCAGCATCTGGAGGGAGACGTAGAGAAAGTTGCCGCTGCCGCAGGCGGGGTCGAGGATGGTGGTGTTGGCGAGCTGCTTCTGGAACGCGGCGAGTTTGTCGCGCTGGGCGGGGGTGCCGCGGCCTTTGACGTAGGCGGCGGCGAGCTCGGCTTTGAGGGCGGCCCATTGGCGGCGGAGCGGGGCCATCAGGACCGGTTCGACGAGGGTCTTGATGTCGGCCTCGCTGGTGTAATGGGCGCCGAGCTGGGCGCGGAGCTTGCCGCCTTCTTCGAAGTCGAGGGCGCGCTCGAAGAGGGTGCCCATGATACCGGGCTGGATGAATTGCCAGTCGGCCTCGCCGGCGTCGGCGAGCTGGCGCAGCTCGTCCTCGGTGAGCTCGAAGACGGTGGAGTCCTCGAAGAGATGGCCGTTGAAGTGGCGGATTTTGTCTTTGCCAAAGTGGCCGCCTTTGGCCATGACCTGGAAGAGGTGTTCGAGGGTTTCCGCGAGGTGGTGC
Organism: Verrucomicrobiia bacterium; assembly: GCA_036524155.1. GTDB lineage: Bacteria > Verrucomicrobiota > Verrucomicrobiia > Limisphaerales > UBA8199 > DATDCV01. Next base: position 9,898 of record DATDCV010000118.1, on the reverse strand, counting down.
AGGTCACCCAACCCCGTTTTGAGAATGTCCGTGAACAGGTGCTTGGGGAGAAGGCCGGTGTCCTCGGCGAAAAAGCAGAAGACGATGCGGTTGAGGAACCGGGCGATGCGGAGGTTTTTGCGTTGGGCGAACGAGAGTTCGGCGCGGGATTTAGCGTCGGCGAGCTCGACGGCTTCGCGTCGCTGGAGGGACTTGGCGACTTTAGCGATAGTGGCAGCGAGCTGTTCGGTGACCTGGGCGGTGGTGCGCTGGGGCTTGAGGAAGTCCGGGTCAGTGAATGCTGCGCGGAGCAGGCGAATGTTCTCAGGGCGGTCGATCTGGTCGTTGGTGAACTCGTGAGTTTCCTGAACCGTGCCGTTGAAATTGGTGCGGATGATGTAGCGCTCGAAGTCGCAGACGATGAGCAGCGGTGGGTTCAGGAGGGCTTCGCGGTAGCGAAGAAGTTGTCTGTAGGCCTCGTCGAGGTTCTTCTTCTTGCCCTTGTATTCCCAGCCGAAGCAACCCTTTTTCCAAACGTCGGCAAAGCCGCGCTCCGGGTCATCAGAGTCGCCAACGGGAGAACCGTCGTCATTCAGAAGGAAGAGCTCAGCGTCCTTTACGACGCGTTTCTGAAAGCAGAAGGCTTCCGAGCCGGTGGGGTCCGCCTCGGCGGGGGTGGGGTGGCCCAGCAGATGGCAAAGGTCGTTGAAATGTTCCTGGTAGGCGGCAGACTCTTTGCCGGCGTAGCGGGACCATTTGCGTTTCAGCTCTGCCCAGGTCATTTCGGGTTGGTGACGGTATAAAGACTTGGGGGCAGGGGCGCAATGACGAGGTGACCCGAGCCTATGGGACGGTATTGACCTTATATGCCACGAGAGCCCCGACTATTCGCAAATTGGAACTCCATGAGGAAGAAGAAGCAACGACAACGTAACTGCAGTTGCGATTATCGACGGTGTTCCAGCTTACCCAGGTGGTCGACTGGTTGGTGTTTCCCGAGGTTCCGGCGGTGGAAAAGCTGGCCATCTCATAATTCGTTATCATATTAGGATCCGTAAATTCTCGCGCGCGGAGAACTATGTACAGATCGGCAGTGGAATTGTCCATGTAGTAGACTCTAAATTCGGTGATCACCGCGCCATGGGGCAGATGGACCGGTGCGACCATAGTGCCCGAGCCTGAGACAATAAACGCCCCCCGGGCCGTGCCGGGAAGATTGGTGTAGTTTACGTTCGCGGTTGGGCAAAAGGCTTCGCCGCCAAGCATGTAGTACTGCTGGCCGGAAGTTCGGATGGCGCCATCGACCCGTAGGTCCCCGGCTACGTGCAGTCGTGCCGAGGGGTTATTGGTTCCAATGCCGACATTGCCTTGCAGGGTGGTAAACAACTGGTCGGCACCAACCGATAGCCCGTCGGCCGGGAGCGTCAGCCGGCCCGTCATGGTGTCGCCCGACTTCAACACGTACCTCGTGTCTACACTGGCTGTGTCAAGGCCGGCGATGCCCACGGACCCGGCAGACACGGTTTGGGCGGTCATGGCGCTGACCGCCGTAGCTGCGGTGCCCGCGTTCGGTGAATAAAGCGCATACGGCGTGGGTGTGAACGGCTGGCGGGGAGTGAGCGCCGTGAAAAAGCTCCCGCCGCTTTTCCTGACGCCGATCTCGAGCCAGAGCCGGGAGTTGTTCGTGAAAACCCCGTCGCCGAAATCCAGTTCTGCCTGAAATAATCCGTCGCTGACAGTCACTCCCCAGTTCGTGATCACCGGGCCAACGGGGAACCCGTAATCCGGCACGTCAAAAATCGTGAATCTCAGGTCGTAGCTCCCGTTGGCGGGACTGGGGCCATCATTGAGTCGCCCCTGGTAGGTGAACGCGGTACCAAGTGGCGCGGCTAACGCCGGGATCGTCAGCGAGGCAAACAGTGCGAGTAAGGAAACAAGAGGAATGCGCAGTTTCATAGCGTGCCGATGTGGTCTTCGAGTCCGGCGGCGGGAGCAGTTACCGCACGACAACTGCCGTTTCAACGGCAGCCGCCCTCGTTTCCACCGCCGACTCTAATCTCAGCAATCCATCTGACAAGGATTTTTCAATATGGAAAAACTGGAGCCTTTCTGCCTCGTTTTTGCGCCAACTCAGAGGGGCCTGCCTGGAAGGTGCGGGCGCTCAGGAGAGTGTCGCCAGCACGCCACGCATGTAGCCGAAGGACTCGACCATGGCGGGTAGCGGCGCCTCTGCTTTTTCCTCGTATTCCAGAGCAACGTGATAAGGGAACTTGATCGCTACCAACTCCTTGAGCACGGCGACGATGTCAATCACTCCCCTGCCCACCTCGATACCGTTGCCCTTGGGCGCTGCTTCGGTAACGTCTTTGATGTGGAAATCGTACAGGCGCGACTTGCACTGCTGGATCACTTCAACCGGGTCCTGGCCGATTCTCACCGTGTGCCCCACATCCATGCAAATGCCCATGTGCACATCCCGGTCCTTCACCAGGCGGAACACATCAAGCGGTGACGGATATTTTTTGTCGCCCGGGCCGTGGTTATGGATCGCTATGCGAATGTCGTATTCCTTCGCCAGGCTCTCCACAGTGTCCAGCGCTTCGATATCCGGGCTGCAAATCATCGTCGGCATTCCCGCGTCGCGGGCATAGTCAAACGCCGCGCGCACCTCCGCCGGGTTGTTCTTCAGATAGATGACGCCTCCGCCCAGGAGGGTCAGGCCGGCAGCCTCAATCTGTTGGTGCGCCTCTTTCCGCTGCTCCGGAGTGCTTTTCATCGGCAGGTGCATGTCCTTGAGCGCGATGTATTTTACCCCCGCGTCCCTGGTCATGGCGATTGCGCGGTCCAGGCTGAAGCTGCGCAACGTATACGATGTGAGGCCGAGCTTTAGCCCGGCGCAAGGATCCCGCTCGGGCTTCGTTAACGCCGCGCTCGCGGTCTGGCGCAAACCAACCGCGCCCATAACGGCGGACCCGAGAGCTGACGTCATCAAGAACCCGCGACGATTCAACAGCCTGGATGTATTCATTCGGAACATTGTTTCTTGAGCGGGGTGTTGAATCCAGTCTAAAAAGCCAGCACAGAGTAAGGGCCCGAATCCTTAACGAAAACCGCGGTAGGGCGCGCACTCCGCTGCGCGCCGCACGATCACCTCGCATGATCCGGCGCGCAGCGGAGTGCGCGCCCTCACCTGTCGTTGCACGTTGCCCCGCTTCGCTAAGGATTGGGGAGTAAGGGCTCAGTCATTTGTGGAGGGCGACCGTTGCAGCCTGGTCGGCGCGCGGATTTCAGTCCGCAGCAATGCCCGCTGTGCACATCGCGCCACAAGGATCCTGTGCCTTACTCCTGCCCACCTCGCTGCGGACTGAAGTCCGCGCGCCGGATGCTTGGTCCGCCCGCAACTGGTCCGTTACAGCGTACACGAGGAGGAGAGAAAGCTTCATTTTCTTCTCGAATTTCGGGCACTAATCTGGCGTCATTAAATCATGAACGAATCAGTTCTGAATTCTGGTATAACTCGCCGTCGTTTTCTCGCCGCTACGGGCATGGCGCTGGCCGCGCCGACGATCATTCCTGCAAGCGCCCTTGGCGCTGAAGGCGCCTCTCCCTCCAACCGTATCACCGTGGGCGTGGTGGGTTGGGGTATGCAAGGCCCCGGCAACACGGGCGAACTGCTTCGACTCAACGATGTCCGCGTAGTCGCTGCCTGCGATTTGGACAAGAACCACCTCAAATCGGCCGTTGGCACGATCAACAACCGCTATAAGAACCAGGATTGTAAGGAATACCACGACTATCGCGAATTGCTGGCGCGTACGGACATCGACGCGGTGATGCTGGCGGTGCCGGACACGTGGCACGCTCTGGTTGCGACCGAGGCGGCCCGCAACAAGAAGGACATTTATGGCGAGAAACCGCTGGCACGAACTATCGACGAACAGCAGGCGATTGTCAAGGCGGTCGCGGATAACAAGCGCATCTGGCAGACCGGCTCCTGGCAGCGTTCGCAGGCGCCGTTCCGCAAAGCGGCGGAAATCGTCCGCAACGGTCTGATTGGAAAATTACAGCGGGTGGAAGTGGGATTACCGGCAGGCCACACCGATTTCGCTGGCACGCGGCAGTTCATGACGCCGTCAGATCCGCCGCCGGAGCTGGACTACAATTTCTGGATCGGTCCTTCCAAAATGGAGCCCTACATCAAAGGCCGCGTGCACATGAACTGGCGATGGAACTACAATATCGGCGGCGGCCAGTTGCTGGACTGGATCGGCCATCATTGCGACATCGCCCACTGGGGAATGGACTGCGACGAGAAATCCGGGCCGACGGAGATCGAAGGCACCGGCGAGTTTCCACCCAAGGACGCAGTGTGGAACACTTGCACGAAGTATCGCATCAATTTGAAATACCCGAACGACGTCACCATGATCATCGCGGGAGGCCACGGCGATATTCGCGGCGGCACAAAGTGGATTGGCAGCGACGGCTGGGTTGGGGTGGATCGCGGTAGGTTTGACGCCTCAACCATCGAGTGGTTCCAGCAAATCCCTCCCGATAAATACAAGGTCAAGCTCTATAAGTCCGACAACCACATGCGCAACTTCATCGATTGCGTGAAGTCGCGACAACGGACCATTACGCCGGCCGAGACCGCCCACCATTCCGCCATCCCCGGCCACCTCGGCCTGATCGCGATGCTGGTCGGCCGCAAGATTAAGTGGGACTCGGACAAGGAAGTCATCATCGGCGACCCGGAGGCCAGCCAGTTAATGAGCCGTCCCTACCGATCGCCTTGGGAGTTGACGTAGCATTCCAACGAGCGGCAAGACACCATCTGACGGGCCGGGAATTCAAGTTCCCGGCTGGGGAGAAGCCGAAGCCCGGACGTTCAGCTCACCGGGCGCGAAGCCTCACAGTGAAGGCGCTGCCTGTGCCTGAGTGGCTTGCCACCTCGATCGTCCCCCCGTGGCCCTCGACAATCGCTTTGGCGATCGCGAGACCCAGGCCAGTGCGGCCCTGAACGCGCGACCGTGATTTGTCCACACGATAGAACCGCTCGAAAATGTGCGGCAGATCATCGGGGGGGATCCCCTGCCCCGTATCGGTTACCGTCAGGATGGCGGTGCCGTTCTCGACTCGCGCGGCGACCTTGACCTGCCCGTGTTCGCGGTTGAACTGAATCGCGTTGCTTAGAAGATTCGTTGCCACCTGGCTGATCCGCTGCGCATCGCCAACACACGGTGCGGGGGGCAGTTGACTCTCGATGGTGATACCGCGCTCGTTCGCCAGCGGCCGCAAAAGTTGAATGCAGTCGGTCGTGACTTGCGAAAGATCGAACGGCTCGTGTTTGAACTGGGCCTGGCCGGCGTCCAGGCGCGCCAGCTCGAGGAGCGATTCGGTCAAGCCGCGCATGCGCTGGGCTGCCCGCTGACAGGCCTCCAAGGCTTCCCGGTAATCGGGACCCGAGCGCTCCCGCGACAGCGCGCCCTGGGTCTGCGACAAAATCACCGACACGGGCGTGCGCAACTCATGAGAAGCGTCGCCCGTGAAACGGGCCTGGTTGGCAAACGCGGCCTCAAGCCGGGCGAAGGTGGAATTAAGCACGCCGGCCAGGCGGCCCAGCTCGTTGTCGGTGTCGGCGGCGTTAATCCTTTGCGAAAGGTCGCCCGCGGCGATCTTGGTGGCGGTAGCGCTGATCTCCTCGATCGGGCGGATCGCCCGCGTGGAGACCCACCAGCCACCCGCCCAGCCCAGAAGCAGAACCCCGGCGCCGGCAGCGCCTAGCCAGATTGCGAGCCGCCGCATCGCCGCCAACTCCGGAGCCATGAAGTGACCAACCAGGATGCACTCTCCGTGCGGAAAGTAACGGAAGACCTCCCGCACGTCGCCGCGTTCCCGCGTACCGGGAGGTTGCGGCGGACCGCTCTTGCCCGCAAACGCGCCGCCCCCTGCGGGCCCCTTCGATCGCTCCTCCGGCTCCGGCCATGGGAAAACACGCAGGGGAGCAGGTACATCGGCGGGCGCGTTCAGCGATTGGGCCAGCAAAGTGCCCTCCTGCCAGAGGACGTAATAGAAACCATTGGTCTGGCTGCTATCGACCGTTCCAGCCTGAGCTACGGCCTCACGAAGCCTCGATAGGAACTCGGTAAAGTCTGGCCCGCCCTCCCTGCCGCCGTCCCTGCCCCGGTCGTTGGGCGAGGGCCCCGGCGGCGGTTCCGCGCGCCGCTCGGGCGGCCGGCTTGGGGGACCGGGCCGGAAAAAGAGGCTGCCCAGTCGATGCTGCAGTTCCTCATCGATCCGCCTTAGTTGATTGTCCCGCGCTACGCTATAGGCGCTGTAGCCGAAGGCCGCGAGCACCAGCACCAGGATTAGCCCGTGCCACGATTGCAGCCGCCAGCGGATCGAGTGAAAAATCATGCGGGCTCCTCGATGCAATAACCGTGGCCCCGCCGGGTCGTGATGAACTCATGCCCCAGCTTCTTCCGAATATTGGATACGTGAACGTCCAGGAGATTCGACAGAGTACTATCGTTCTCGTCGAAGAGATGGTCGTACAGCATCGTGCGCGTCACGACGGTTCCCCGGTGCAGCGCCAGAAACTCCAGCAGTGCATATTCGCGCGCGGTGAGCACCACGGGCTCACCGCCGCGTGTCACATTGCGGGCGGCCGTGTCGATCACCACATCACCGATTTCAATCCCCGGTTCGGCCTGGCTCGCCGCGCGCCGGATGAGCGCCCGCAGCCGTGCCAGCAACTCCGCCAGATCGAAGGGCTTGACGAGGTAATCATCGGCGCCGGTATCCAGGCCGCGGACCCGGTCCCGCACTGCGTCTCGCGCAGTCAACATCAGCACAGGGGTCTTCTTCGTCTTCCTGAGCCGCCGCAGGACTTCCCAGCCGTCGATCATGGGCAGCATGATGTCCAGCACCAGCGCGTCGTATTCGTAGTTTTCCGCCTTGTAGAGTCCCTCCTCGCCGTCCGGAGCGCCATCCACGGCATAGCCGTCCTCCCGCAAGGCTTTCATTAAACTGCCCAGCAGGTCCGGCTCGTCTTCAACCACCAGCACTCTCATTGCTCGTCTCTCCACGGGCCGCTCCAGCGGCGGCCTCACCACGCCAACTTCACCATGACTCACCTTAAGACAACATTAAGAGTTCCAGCGGCACCGGATCGAGCAGAATGCGATATCCAGGCTTCACGTTCTCTTAAGGTGGCCAGTAATAGGGTAGGCCAAGGTTACAGGTCCGGGCTGCTGTGAGAGGGCCACCTGAACAACGATTATGCGATTAAGCGAACACGCCCTGAGGTTTTCGGAGCAGGAATCCGTCCACGAACCAGCCAATCCGGAAGTCCAGCGCATTCTGCGCCGCACCGAGCAGGTCTCTTTGGCGTTGGTCTGGTGCTGTGGCGGGCTCGTCGCGCTAATCTTGTTGAAGCTCCTTTGGAGGCAAGATTATGAAGCCACTTGACGAATTGCTCTTTGCAGCCGCACTAATCGCCGGGCTCACGATCGCCGCGCCGCCGCAACCAGCGGCAGGCGCTGTGCCGGAGGCACGAACAGGCGCCAGTCCCGGCGCGACCGGCAATGGAGCGGACTGTGGTTTACGCTTGAATTTTCGAGGGGCCCCGCTGGAAACCGTGTTGAATTATTTGAGCGAAGCCGCAGGTTTCGCCATTGTACTGGAGGCGCAACCCCGCGGGTCAATCGACGCCTGGAGCGATCAGCCGCTCTCAAAAGACGAAGCGCTGGATCTGGTAAACTCCGCGCTGCTCAAGAACGGGTACGCCGCAATCCGCCGAGGACGCATACTGACCATTGTCAATCGCGATGACGCCAGGACGCGCGCTTTACCCGTAAAGCTGGGTGCCGATCCTGAGTCGATTCCGCAAACCGACGAACTCGTTACCCAGATCGTGCCGGTGAAGTTCACCGAGGCGGCCCAACTCATCAACGTCCTTCAGCCGCTCGCTTCGATTCGAACGACGATGACTGCCAACGAATCGGCCAACACCATCGTCATCACCGACACTCAGGCCAATATTCACCGTTTGGCCGAGGTCATCCAGGCGGTCGACAGCGGTGCGGAGGATTTCACTATCGTCAAAGTGTTTCACCTCCGCAATGCGAACTCGACGGAGATGGCCGACGTGTTAGCTCAGCTTTTCCCCGAAGAAACCAACTCCCAAAGTACCTCCTCGCCTGTCCCGTTCGGCGGGGTCCCAGGTGCCTTTCCAGGGGGACCGGGCGGACTGGGCGGTGCTTTCGGTCCGCCGGGCGCCAACACCTCGGCTGGCGGCTTAGGCAACCAGGCACGACGAATCAAAAACCGCGCCAAAGTCACCGCCGTCGCGGATCAGCGCACGCAGGCGCTCGTAGTCACAGCCTCCCGCGATCTGATGCCGCAGGTGGAGCTCATCGTCCGACAGTTGGACGGGGATCCGACCGGCAGACAAGACCTGGCGGTTTACCAACTTAAGAACGCGTCGGCCAGTGCCCTCGCCAAAGTGCTTCAGGACACTTTCCAGAAGAACGGAACCGCCAACAACCGCACCAGTTCAACGCAGACGGATGCTCTGGAAAACCGGGCGACGACTCAGAACCAGCAAAACAACACGTCCAGCAGAACCGGAAGCGGCCGAAGCTCAGGTGGCACCGGACAGAGCGGCTTTGGCGGTAGCAGCTCAGGTGGCGCTACCGGCTTATGAACACGCATCGGTTGTTGGCGGCCATGAAATGCCACACAAACAGGGCGTTGAGCACGATCCGTTCTTTCAGTCCAGCCACTTAATGTTCCCTTAAGGTGACGTCAGCTAACCTCCAAATAAAATGAAAACACTAGTTCAACGGACGGCAGTCGGCGCCTTCGGCGCAGCCGCCTTGCTCCTTGGTGGGGCCGGAAACGCATGGGCCCAGAACCCGCCTTCGCAGGGAAATTTTGACCCGGCGCAGATGCGGCAGCGCATGTCGGAACGAATGCGCGAGCAATTCGGGGTGACGGATGAATCCGAGTGGAAATTGATCTTCGAACGCATCAACAAAGTGATGGAAGCCCGGCGATCGAGCGGAGGCTTCGGTGGCCCAGGAGGCTTTGGGGGTGGGTTCATGCGGTCGCCTGGCGGACCAGGCGGCGCCGGCGGACCACCTCAGCAACCCGGGCCTGGCCAACAAAACGCCGGTGGTCCGCCACCGCAAGGGGGTCCGGGAGGGGCTGGCGGCTTCGGCGGCGGCCCTGGAGGACCGGGTGGGCCACCCTTTGTCCCGCAGGTCAGCCCGGAGATGGATGCGCTTCGCAAAGCCATCGAAGCGAAAGCCCCCGCAGAGGAGCTGAAAGCCCGCATTGCTGGCGTCAAAGCAGCCCGTGCCAAAAACCAGGCGGCTCTCGAAAAGGCCCAACAGGAACTCAAGCAAGTACTGTCGGTGAACCAGGAGGCCGTCGCCACGAGCATGGGACTTTTGAATTGACCAGATAACACTCACGCAAGGAAAAGACTCATGAACGCAAACACATTCCTGGTTCCAGCGGCAATTGGCCTTGTTTCCTTCGTCTCCAACGCGGCGGAGATCGACCTAAGCAAGCTGCCTCCGCCAGCCGAGAAAAAGGGGCTTACTTACGCCAAGGACATCCGCCCGGTTCTCGAAACGTCATGCTTCCGGTGCCATGGCGCCGAACGACCGAAAGCCGGGTTGCGGCTGGACAACCTCGAGACTCTCCTCAAAGGCAGCAAAGATGGCAAAGTGGTCGTGCCCGGCCAAAGCGCAAAGAGCCCATTGATCATCGCCGTGGCTCGGCTCGACCCGGAGAAATCGATGCCGCCAGCCCAGCGGCCAGGCCAGTTTGGCCGACCAGGTGGCGGTCCACCCCCTGGTGCCGGTGTCCCGAACGGGCAGCGCCCTCCAGGCGGCCCTCCTGGGCCCGG
>DATDCV010000117.1:0-10786 GCA_036524155.1 Verrucomicrobiia bacterium | reverse complement strand
CGACGAGCAAGCCGCTGCCGACGATCATCGCGGTGCGATAAAACGTGCTGCGCAGTCCGACCCACCAGGTCTGTTCGTGTTTGCTGAGGCTGAGCATGTAGAACCCGTCCGCGGCGATGTCATGGGTCGCCGAGGCGAAGGCCATGATCCAGAACAGGAACAGGGACCATTTGAAAAAAGCGCTTCCCCGGACGGAGAAAGCGACCAGCGCCAGGCCGAACGCTACCAGGAACTGCATGGTGACGACCCAGAATCGTTTGGTGCGGGTGATATCGACGAGCGGACTCCAGAGGGGTTTGAGCACCCAAGGCAGATAAAGCCAGCTCGTGTAAAGCGCGATATCGGTATTTGAGATGCCCAGCCGTTTGTACATGACGACGGACATGGTCATGACGATCACGTAGGGGATGCCCTGGGAGAAGTAGAGCGTTGGCACCCAGAACCACGGGTTACGAGAGACCTCTTGAGCAGGCTTTGCGACCGGGGGCTGAGCAAGGATGGACGCCATGTCCCGGATTCTCTACCAGCAACGGCTCGCGACGTGCAAGAGAGAATGGAAGGTAGCCGCGGAGAGCAGGCCGCCGTCAAGCCACCGCCGCGCCGGGAGTTCTGGTGGCTGTCGCGAGCATGTACCGGAGGACGTCGGCGGTGTCATCGCCGCCGGTGCCTTCTTCGTCGGCATCGGCTTTGAGGACGTCTTCGGGGCGGCTGGGGTCGTGCTGGAGTGAGGGGATAGTATCGCAGAGGCGGGCACAGCGCTGGTGAATGAAGAGACGCGGGCCTATGCCAGCCGCGGGATCCCCGAGCCGGGAGAGAACTTCCGCCCAACCGCTAACGCGGTCCATGTTGGCGGGGCGGAGAGTGATGCCCTGCCGTGCGTACTGTGCCGCCACCGTGGTGCCGTCACCCTGGCGGCTGAAGACATCGGTGCCAGCAACGAAGCGCCGCAGCGAGGTGAGCTTGAGGTTGTGGCGGGCGAGCATGGCTTTGATTGCCGCAGCATGACGTTGAGGGAGCCAGAGGCGCTCAGCGTGCTCGTCAATGACGAACGTATTCCCGTCGCCGTCGGTGCACCCAAGCAGCACGGCGGTGTAGTGGGTGAAGCCGTAATCGAGGGCGGCGAACCACTCGCGGGCGCGGGACTCGTCGAAGCTCGGGAGGACGTGGGCCTCGCGGCGGAAGACAGAAAAGAACTGGCCAGCGGCGATGTCCCAGTCACCGTCGAGCCAGGCGCGGCGCTGCCAGCCGTTGAGCTTCTCCAGCACGAGGCGGTATTCGGGGTTGTTGAAGGTGTTGTCGGAAACGCGCGCAGGGATGAAGCGGGTTTCGGCCTCGTGGCCAGTCGTGTGGGGGACGATGAACTTTTCGCGGTACCAGCCATGGCCGACGCCACCGGGGTTGCTCGTGGAGTAGATCCGGGGCCTCCAATTAGGTTTGGAGGTGCGGCAGCAGGTTGAAATGTCCTGGTGCTTGCGGCTGGTGAGCGTGGTTGCTTCCTCGATGCCGATGACGTCGTACTCGAGGCCCAAATAAGCGTCGATGTCCTTTTCGGCCTGGAAATGACCAGCAATAATACGCGAACCGTTGGCAAAGGTGAGGACGCCACGATATGCGGAGAAGTCGTGGGGGAGGCTGTGGAATAGCCGCTGCCGAAGGTCCTCGAAGTGTTCGACGTTGGCTTTGCCGACCTTGCGGAGAAGCAGGCACTTCAAGCCGGGAACGCGCTGGCAGTCGTCAGCGCCCATCTGGGCGAGGAGCCAGAAAGACTTGCCGCCGCCGCGGGCGCCGCCATAACCGACGGAGGACGGCCCTGCGTTGGAATCGCAGAGACGGGCTGCGGCGCTGGCCGCAAGCTGCCGGGGCTGGAGGACGAGGCCAGCGGCCATGAAGTTGGCCATTTGATCCGAGGTGCAGCCAGCGCTGCGGGCTTCGGTGAGGTAACGTTCGATGGAGGTCATTGAGAGGGTTGATCCGCCTTCGTCAAAAGCACTTCGGCGGACAGGTGGTTGAGGGTTGGGAGCCGGGGGTGGGAACAGCCTCGACCTCGAGGATTTGGGGCTGGGAGCCGCCAGTGGGGGCCACCGCCACCGCCACTTCGCTGGTGGCGGGCTCGCCGTAGACCTTCTTGAGTGCGGCTTCGAGCTCGACGCGGACCGCGCCGCCGTCCGGGCCGCAGATTTCGGCCCTTTCGGTGCCTAAGCCGGTGGCGAGGCGCCCGATGTGGGAGGCCAGCTCAAGGAGGCGTAGGATTTCAGGGAGCTTGATTAGGCCTCCGGAAGTGCGCCAGCGGTCCAGGGCGGCACGAGCGGCGAGCGTCAGTTCACAGTGGAGATCCCATTCGCGCTGGCGGAGCTGAGTGCGGCGAGCAGCCCACTCCTCGGCGGTGGCGCCCTCGAGGTCTATTGGTGGCTCGGCTGGGAGGGCGGTGACCGCGGCTTGGACAGCGGCGAGCCTGCCGCGCCAACGGTATTTCTGTGACCAGCCGGCAACTTTGTCGCGACCAAGGCTGAGGGCCCTCGCAACCGCGCGGATGCTGCGGGTCCTGGTAAAGAGCAGGAATGCCTGGTGGGCGTCGGGAGGCTCGTTGGGCTCGGGGGGGAACTGGGGTTCATTCATAGGTCTTGCGCACGCGCTGGTTATAGACCTGGTTTTGGCGCGCGGCGGCGGGCGGCGGGGTGGAGTTCGCGCGGGTTCGCGTCGGGACGCATCCGAGACGCTTCATTTCGCGTGGAAAAATGGCGGAAAATTGTTGACAGGTTTTCTGCCGATAGCAGCGAAAGCGTTGAAACGGTTCCAGGCCCTCAGAGCACGCTGAACACCCAACTGAAGTTGGGTGTTAATGAGACTAGCTCGGCCGGCTCGGGTGTGAACTGGAGTTCATTCATACGGGGTGGGACGGGACCTTTACAGATGTACAGAAGTGGGGCGAAAATAAATTGGCCCGGCGACGCCTGCTCCCTGGCTGACCCGGTTTCAGACGCTGCGTGCTGCACGGTGGCGGTTTAGCAGAGCCAGTAGGAGAACTATGGGGCTATACGCAAAGAGTTTTTGGGGAAGTTATTCACAGCGGGTTGGTTGGTGGTTGAGGGTTGAGGGCTAATGAGCGGGGGCGTGGACGGCCGGGGCCCCTAAGCGCCGAGCGCGATGCCTCCCTCCGACTCCACTGCGCTCCACTTCATGAAAACCGCCGAGACAGGCGAGAACCCCCGCGGCATGACCCTGCGCCTCCGCAGGCCACGCACCGTCAGGCGCCGCCACTTTTCCTGAACAAATCCTCTGACGACTTGCGCCGGGGCCGGGCGGGCGCGACCGACAAAGCCCGCCCACGTCATATTCAGGATGAGTCGAGTTACGTGCCATCGTCGCACGTTATCCCCCCCTTTTGGCTCAGCTTCCTCCAAATCATCGCGGAGTCGCACCCGACTGCACGCCTACGCGTCCCGCTGGATAGCACTGCAACTATTTTTCTGTCGATCTTCTTGATGCCTTCTGGCAAAGGTCGCGGTTTGCTTCAAATAGCTGGCATGGACTGCCTCGTTCCTCTATGGTGGATCGCCAATGATGGATTTGGTCGAGCTGGGTGTGCAGCAGCGTAACGGCGTGACCGCGGAGATACCACGCGAAGACAACAAGCTTCGTCTGGAGGATCGCGCCGCTCATGACTGGTACCGATTCGTCCTGTCCTTCCCGGCCCATCTTGTGAGGGCGTACGTGGCCAAGTTCGGCCTCTGTGCTGGCCACACGGTTTTGGATCCTTTTTGCGGCACGGGCACGACGCTGGTTGAGTGCAAGAAGCTGGGGATTTCGAGTTGCGGGGTGGAGCCTAACCCCATGGCGGCATTCGCAAGCAGGACCAAGGTTAGCTGGGAAGTTGACCCTCAGGCGCTGCTGAAGCATGCCACTCGAGTGGCAAACCTTACGCTGGAGAAGTTCGACCAACAGGGGCTTGCGGATGAGGGCGGGCTGCCTCTCTTTGATGCGAATCGTCGGGAACCAGCAAATTTGAAAACGCTGAGTCCCGAGCTTCTGAAGCTGCTCCTGACAGATTCAATCAGCCCACTGCCGCTCCACAAGGCTCTCTTGCTGTTGGAGTCGCTGGAAGAGTGCAGGGATGCGGCTTTCGACGCGCACGAACGCCTTGCCGTGGCTTCTACCCTGGTTAATGACATCAGCAACCTGCATTTTGGACCCGAAATTGGTGTTGGTGCTGCGAAGCCGGACGCTGCTGTGGTTGGTCCATGGCTGCGCACCGTAAGAGCTATCACGGGTGACCTGGAACACCTACGCGGAGAAGCCGCCACGCCGTCGGCGGTGCATCGGGCAGACGCCCGGGAATTGGCTGCCCTCATACAGCCCGTTTCGATCGATGCGGTGATTACCTCGCCGCCCTACCCCAACGAGAAGGACTACACGCGGACGACGCGCCTTGAGTCGGTACTTTTGGGGTTCATCAAGAGCAAAGACGACCTGCGCCAACTCAAGCAAAGCCTTGTTCGCTCGAATACGCGCAGTGTTTACAAGAGCGATACCGACGACCGGTTGGTCGAAAACCATGACGAGATTCAGCGGATCGCCGAAGCTATCGAGAACCGACGCATAGAGCTCGGGAAGACGTCGGGTTTTGAGCGCCTTTACGCCCGGGTCACAAAGCTTTATTTCGGCGGGATGCTGCGCCACCTGATGGACATTCGACCGCTTCTTCGTCCTGGCGCGCAGTTGGCCTACGTGGTCGGCGACCAAGCATCCTACCTGCGCGTGATGATCCGCACGGGTCAACTGCTTGCAGACCTGGCCAAGTCCGTCGGATACGAAGTGGTGAACATAGATCTGTTCAGAACACGACTCGCGACCGCCACGCGGGAACAACTACGCGAGGAGGTCGTGATTCTGCGATGGCCCGGTCCGGTAAAGGTCAACGGCTGGCCCGAACAGCCGGATGCAGGCCTGGTCATCAACGACAAGCCATGGAAAACCGCCATGAAAGAAGAAACCGCGAAGCAATCAAGGACAAAGCTCAACCGCTACTCGGCCATCATCGAGAAGATCTTTTTCTCAAGGTACAGGGAGGGGATGCGCGAGGTCCCGTTCGAGCGGCAGGAGATGGAAACCTTCGCGGCCAAACTCAAAGTCAAGCTGCCGAAGAACCTGGGGGACTTGGTTTACAGTTTCCGTTACCGAGCAATCCTTCCGAAGTCGATTACCTCGCTCGCCAGCGAACAGGAGATCTGGGTGATTCGCCCGACTGGCCGCAGCAAATACAGTTTCGCTCTCGTGAAAAACACTCCAATTGTTCCCAATGAGCACATGGCGGTAACCAAAGTTCCCGATGCCACGCCGGGAATCGTGGCGAAGTATGCTTTTAACGATGAGCAAGCGCTGCTCGCCAAGCTGAGGTACAACCGGTTGGTGGACATTTTCACTGGGGTTACATGTTACTCGCTGCAGAACCATCTTCGTACAACAGTGCCTGACATGGGCCAAGTCGAGACCGACGAAATTTATGTAGGAGTGGACAAGAAGGGAGCGCATTATGCGTTCCCGATTCAGGCCAAGGGCGGCAAAGACAAGCTCAACATTGTGCAGATCGAGCAAGATTTCGCTGTGTGCGCCACAAAGTTCCCGCTGCTGGTTTGCCGACCGATAGCCGCGCAGTTCATGGAGGGCGGAGTGATCGCACTTTTCGAGTTTGAAACCGGCGGGAACGGCGCAACCATATGTTCGGAGAAGCATTATCTGCTCGTTCCTCCCAAAGAGGTGACAGAGGCGGATTTACAGAGCTATCGCGAGCGGTTGGGCAGCGGGGCGTAAGAACGATCCGCCTTGTCCGGGAATTGGGGCTGGATGCGCTGTCCAACTGGTCCTGCGCGCCAGCTGAACTTCTGGCTATTTAGAGGTTCCGCTTTATGAGCTCCCACCTGACGTGGTGGATTGTGTTCACTACCATCAGCTATCTTCCGGGGTCGGGCGCCCTGTTCGCGCCTTCGAAGGTGCCGCCGGTGCACGCGTCCGTCACCTCCACCATCAGCGGATCAAACTTGGCTTTCTTGCAGTACCGTTCCGAATATTTCCTTAGGTCAGAATTCAGATTTCGGATGCCGCCCTTAATCTTCTGCTCCAAAATCCGGCCGCTGGGCCGGTTCTCTTTTGTTTTCAGGTCCAGGTTCCAATACTGGAGGCAGTCGTTGCGCAGTTCATCCAGTTCTTTGGCAAGGTGGTCGATTAGCGCTGACTCATTTGTGCGGGCCACCCAGTATCGTTGGAAAATCAAACCGCCGAGAATCACCGCGAGGACCTGGGGCGCTATGTAATACAGGAAATCCAGCGTTCCCGAGAGGACGCACGTTAGGGTGTTCATGGCGCCTTTCTGGCCTCGGCCTGACGGATGTATTTCCAGATGAGGTCTCGGTAGAGTGCAAGGTCGGGGTCCGCGTTGCGGATGACTAACTTCCTGTGAAGCTCCGCAGCCTTGAAGTAGCCCTTCCGTACAAGGCCCCCGAAGGCCTCGTCGAGGAAGGAGGATCCGTAGCCCTCGACGCCATCGATATCGACCTCTACCTCACCCTCTTTTTCGAGGGCTGGCTTGAGAAATTCCTCGCGGAAGCGGGTCCCGTTAAATTCGCTATCCTCTAGATAACGCCCAAGGGGGGTGTTGGAATAGTCTGTCGCAATTTTAATCGTTTTCATCTGCAGATGCCAGTTTCACCGACCATTCGATCAGCGTGCCCCCGACCGAATTCTCGAAGTCCTGCCGCTGAGTGGTCGTGAGAGGGCCAGTTTCTTCGCCGTTGCGCTTGGATGTCATTCTATACATTCCCCGTGAGCTGTAAATCGAAAGGCGCCCCTCCCGGTGAGCTCGCGCGAATTCAAGCAGGTTTTGCAGACCCTTGCCGCGCTCCTTGAGTCGCGAGGAGCTTCTTCCGACCTCCATCGCCGCCTCGATTTTCTGCGAGTCGCCCCAGGTGCCAAACATGTCTTTCACCCTTTCGAATAATTTCCATTTCGGGAGCGTCCCTGGGATTCCGGCCCCCTGGTCATAAAACATCACGCACAGCTCGCCCGCCCCGCTGTCGTACGATGCCGAAAGCCACCATTGCTTCAGACAGTAGCCCTCTGTGTCGGGATAGGCGTGCTGTGAGACATTCGTAATCGCTTCTGAGAGCCCTTCAAATAGAAAGTGTTTTTTTATGGGGAAACCCAGCAGGGCTTCGATCTCCACGCGCAACTGCTGGGCCAGCTTTCCCAGATCCTTGGCTCCAACCGTTCCGCGCTTGAACCGAAGAAAAGTTACCCTCGCTGGTTTGCCGATGTCCGCTGGGCAGGGAATTCCGAGGAGCTCGAAATAACCCATCTGGCAAAGAAGGCGCTCGATATTCTTGTCCCAGGACTCTATGTCGGCTCTCAACTGGCGTGCCTCCCGTTGGTTCCATCGGTCAACCTCGCTCGCCAGCACCAGTGCTGCGGACGGTGAGATGTATTTGATGTCGTTGAAACGCAGCTCGCTGACCTTCCCCGAGCCCCGAACCGCGTGGCGCAACATCTGGAAGTGGCTGGCGGTGGCCTCATAGTCAGCATCAAAATTCAGTCGCTCTGGAAGGTCCAAAACCAGCTTTCGGTCACTGGTAACGCGCACGCTTCCCTTCGTATGGCTGTTCAGCGCTACCCATCTCGAGGGGTCTAATCCTCCGGGGCCGGCGCGGCGCTTGCGGCTCCGGCGAAGAAAGTCCCGCCTGTCCCGGCTTAGGAGCCAGCGCTGACGCCAAAGGCGCCTGGCGTGATTGCCAGCTTTCTTCACGGCCATGAGGGTGTCAAACACCGTTCCGATTGTCGATTCCATTAGTACCCCCGGTTTGTAATGGTGTGATTTGTCTGGGAAGCTAAAGACCGCTGAGCTTGCGTTGGGTGACCGTCCGGGGCTTGGTGGCGAGGAGGTAGCGGAGGCAGTGCGAGGGGAGGGGCCAACGGAACGCCAGCGAGGTTGGCCCTTCGCAGGCTGCCATGGTGCCTTATCAAGTATCATTCCATATAAGGGGATTGATAATTGATGAGGCCAGGGCTCCTGGAGGCGTGAAGGGCGGCGAGCCTGCCGCGCCAACGGTATTTCTGAGACCAGCCGGCGACTTTGTCGCGACCAAGGCTAAGGGTCCTGGCGACCGCACGGATGCTGCGGGTCCTGGTAAAGAGCAGGAAGGCCTGGTGGGCGTCGGAAGGCTCGTTGGGGAGCTGGGCGGTGGGCGGTGAGGCCTGCTGGGTGGCGAGGTGGGGCTCAACCGGGCCAGAGGGCGGGTTTTGGGTAAGCGTCATGCCAAGCACCACTTGACGCTTTCAGAAGGAGGGTGGTCAGAGTAAGCGGAGACATCAGAGCATATAGCCTCTGACGTTTATGCTGCGCGTTGGAGTCTCCGACGTGCCTTGGCCCAGGCTTGAGGCATGACTTCCGGGATCTGCCGGTTGGTCATGTAAGGCAAACGTGTGAGGACATCGCGCAGATAGGTATAGGGATCCAGACCGCGACGACGACAGCACTCGATAAGGGTGTAGATAATTGCGCCCCGTTGACCGGCTCCGGCTTCGCCCACGAATAACCAGTTCTTCTTCCCGAGCGCGGTGGGGCGAATGGCGTTCTCGACCAGATTGTTGTCGATCTCCACGCGACCATCGCCCAGGTACACCTGGAGCGCGGACCATTGTCCCAAGGCGAAGTCGATGGCTTGGCCCAGGAGGCTCTTGGGCAGGAAACGCGCCTTGGTTTTGAACCGAGACAGTGCCCGTCCGATCCGCTCCACAATCGGGCGGCTTTGATGCGCACGCACCGCCTCGCGCAAAGCGGGGCCAGCCTTCTTCTCCCGCAGAACCGATTCAACACGGTAGAGGTTTTGTATCTGGCGTAGGAACCAGCCGCTAATCTTGGGGGATTCTGCGCGCGCTTCGTAGAACGCGCGTCGAGCGTGAGCCCAGCACCCGGCCAGGATAATGGCGCCATGGCGACCGTTGGCAAAACACGGGTAAGCCGCGTAGCCGTCACACTGCACCGTGCCCTTGAAGTCCTTCGGGACAAACTCGTCCAAACAGGCAGCAGCCCGGCTGGTATTCCACCAATAGAACACGTCCTCTCTTGGACGGCAGAGAGTCCAGAGGTAACCCTGCTTGGTCTTGCCGAAACCCGGCTCTAAGTACTCGATCGGCGTTTCGTCGATCTGCACGTAGCCCCCGGCCAGGACCCCCGTGCGGATTTGGTCGTAGATCGGGGTGAGCCAGTCGGCGGCCAACTCCACCCAGCGTGCCAAGGTTTGGCGCGGCAGGTTCACGCCGTGTCGTTGCACAAAAATTTGCTCTTGCCGATAGAGTGGCAGATGGTCGCAGTATTTGCTCACCAGCACGTGCGCCAAAAGGCCCGGAGCTGCCAACCCACGCTCCTGTAAGCAGGGCGGCAAAGGCGCCGTCACCGGAGCGCTGTCCTGCTCGGTGCGATGCACGTAGGTGCGGCGCACGGTCCGCCGCTTCAAAAATCTGCCAGGTTCGTAGTCCAATTGCTCGGTCACTTCCTGGCCAATCTGGCGCCAGTTTTCGGGCTGCGCTTTGACCGGCTCCGGATCAATGACCTCCTCGACCACCGGCAGGTTGTCCGGCAGCCGCGGCGCCTTGGGCTGGCGCACGCGTGGTGCGCGCTCCGTCTTCACCTGCGGCGTGGGCGGCGGTTGCGGCGCCGCGGCATGCTCGGAGAGTTGCAGCAGCTCCAGTTGAGCGGAGTCGAGCTTCTCGCTGCTCGAACCAAAAATTCGCTTCACCAGCAGATCGACCTTTTGCCGCAGCAGTTGGTTCTCGCGCAAAGCCACCGCTAAAGCTTCCTGACATTCCGCCAGTTGCTTTTCCAGTTGAGCTTCGCGCGCTGTCATTCGTTGCGTGATCCGATCCTCGGTCGCGCAAAAATGTTCAACCTTTTTTCAAATATTTTTCCGCTGTCCTTTTCACTCCTCTCGTTCGTACCACGGACGCAGTTTGGCGCCGCGCAAATCCACACCATCGGTCAGCATCGCCAAGGCTTCGGCGCGCAGACACAGTTTGGTGGTTCCAGGCTCGATCGTCTTAGGCCAAGAAAAGGTTCCTTTCTCCAAGCGCTTGCTCAGTACCCACAAACCGCTTCCGTCCCAGTACAAAATCTTGATCCGTGTGTGCCGGCGATTGCTGAACACAAACAGCGCCCCCTGACGCGGGTCCTCGCCGAGTCGCTCGGAAGCCAGCGCGTGCAGGCCATTGAAACCCTTGCGCATGTCACAGGCTTCCACGGCGACAAACACTTTAAGGCTACCCGAAAAGCTCAGCATGAGGTGGAAGACTTTTGCAGAGCTCGAATCAGCGCGGCCACCAGGTTGACCTGGCTGAGTTGGCTGAACTCGACCCAGGCGCCAGTGCCCAACCCCACCTTCACCGGGCCCAGAGCATTGGCCGGTGTGGTAGCGGCTTCGCTGACCACCGCTTCGAGCCAGCACACCGGGTCAGTCTTTTTGCTCGGAGTGGGCAGAGGCAGCCCCCGTTGTTGCCTTCGACGTGTTGCCCAGGCAGCGAACGTCTGATACTTGATACCGGAAAGAGCGGCGAATTTCGCGCCACTGAGTCCGCTCTTTTCAAATTCGTCGAGAAGTTGCTCGCGACGCTCGGGCGGCGTTTGCACACGGCCCTTGGCATCCACTTTAAGAATCGCCCCGTTCTCAGAAGTCAGAGTCGTCATAGCGTATATGCTACGACACCGCTGAGAGGCTTAACTAGAGGTGCTTGGCGTGACGCTTAC
>DATDCV010000116.1:0-12928 GCA_036524155.1 Verrucomicrobiia bacterium | reverse complement strand
CCCCCTCTCCTCGGGGAGAGGGCCGGGGTGAGGGGGAACGGGATGTCCGAAAAACTTTGAGCGTTCATGCTTCGAACATTGGTAACGAGAGCTCAAGTCCGGGATCCTTCAGAGCGTCGAACAAAGCCGCCTCGCCCCAAGCGGCAGCCGGGGTTGTGGCGACCGCAGCTCCAGGACCTCCGATCGCTAATCTCAAATCTCAACGCACGGAAACGCTGGCAATCACGCCGGTCGGCCGGAAGATGCTGGCGTTTCCGCTGCATCCTCGGTATGCGCGGATGTTGCTGGCGGCGCAGGACTTTGGCTGCGTGTACCAGGCCTGCCTGGTCGCCGCGCTCACTCAGGGCCGCGACCTGCTGCTACGCAACATCGACCGCGACACCAGCCGGTGGCGCGAAGACTTGCTCGGGGAGCACGCGGCCAGCGATTTTTGGCTGCTGATGCGCGCGTGGAACTACGCGGCGAAGAATGATTTCCGGCTCGACGCGTGCCGCCGCCTGGGCATTCACATGGTCACCGCCCGGCAGGTCGGGCCGTTGCTGCAGCAATTCCTGGACATCGCCAAACGCGAGGGCCTGGACACCGCCCTGCGCCAGGTGCCGGATGAAGCGCTGCAAAAATGCATCCTGATCGGTTTCAGCGATCGCGTCGGCCGGCGAATCGATTCCGGCACCCTGCGGTGCGACCTGGTGCACGGACGGCGTGGCGTGCTGGCGCGGGAAAGCGCCGTTCACAAGGCGGCGCTGCTGGTCGCCGCCGAAGTGCGCGAGGTGGAAGGTAAAGACAAAACCGTCAGCACGCTGCTGAGCCTGGCGACGGCAATCGAAGAGCCGTGGCTTCGCGAACTGTTTCCCGGGGACATCGGCACCGTGCCGCGGGTCTTCTACGATCCCGCCACCAAGCGCGTTTATGCCGAGGAACAATTGCGGTTTCGCGACCTGGCGATTGGCACGCGGCGGGTGGAGCCGCCCCCGGCTGATGACGCCGCGCGTTTGCTCACGGAGGAAGTGCTGGCCGGACGCCTTGTCCTCAAAGAGTGGGACCACGCTGTCGAGCAATGGATCCTGCGGCTGAACCTGCTCAGCCAGTGGTGTCCCGAGCTCCAATTGCCGCCGATTGGCGACTCCGAGCGGCGGCACTTGGTCGAGCAGCTTTGTCTCGGGGCCTTCGGGTACAAAGACATCAAAGACAAGCCGGTCAAGCCGATCGCAAAAAGCTGGCTCAGCCCGGCCCAACAGGAGTTGGTGGAGAAGCACGCGCCCGAGCGGCTGACACTGGCTAACGGGCGCACGCCGAAGGTCGTCTATGAAACCGGTGCGCCGCCTCATATCGCCATCAAAATCCAGGACCTGTACGACGTCAACACCACACCAAGAATCGCCCGCGGCGGGGTGCCGGTACTGGTCCATATTCTCGCGCCGAATATGCGCCCGGTGCAAATCACCCAGGACCTCGCCGGTTTCTGGCGCGAGCACTACCCGAAGGTGAAACAAGAGCTGCAACGCAAATATCCCAAGCACCAGTGGCGGTAGCTCCTAAAGATCTCCAGGTTTGCTTTGGTTGTTCGTTTCAGGTTTGCTTGCGCCTATGAAGCACAACACCCCGCTGCTGTCTCTTTGCTGGAATGTTGCCCTGGCCGTGCCGCTCCTGACGATATCCGGATTGGCCGTCCCGGGTGAGAGCCCAAGTCTCGTACCTCGGCCGCAAAAGATAGAGCAGTTTGACGGAACGTTCGTGCTCGGCCCTAAAACTCGGATTGTGGCCGACAAAGCGGGGGCCGCAACCGGCGAATACCTGGCGGAGCGGCTGCGCAAAACAACCGGGTTTCCAGTGCCCGTTCGCACGCAAGCCAACGCCCGAAAGCCGGCCCGAAACTCGATCCTGCTGACGACCAGCCAGAGCTGGCCCGTCATGAGCGCGGAAGGCTACCAGCTCGAAGTCGCGCCCCGCTCCGTCGTTATCCGGGCGTCGTCCGACGCCGGCTTGTTCTACGGCGTTCAATCCCTGCTGCAATTGCTGCCGCCGGAGGCCCTGGCTCCGGGCGCCGCGGGGAAGGTGCCGCCGACTGTGCCCTGCGTTCGGATCGAGGATGCTCCCCGGTTCCCGTATCGCGGCGCGTTGCTGGATGTCGCGAGGCACTTCTTCACCAAGGACGAACTCAAGCGGTATGTTGACGAGCTTGCCTTTCATAAAATCAACACCCTGCAGTTGCATCTCACCGACGACCAGGGCTGGCGCATCGAAATCAAGAAATACCCGCGGCTGACCGAGATCGGCGCGTGGCGCAAGTCCATCGGGTTCAACCTCGATCCCAAAAGCAGCCGGACCTATGGTGCCGACGGTCGCTACGGCGGTTTCTATACGCAGGCTGAAATGCGCGAAATCATCGCGTATGCGAGGTCGCGCCACATCACCATCCTCCCGGAACTCGAAATGCCCGGCCACGCCGGCGCCGCCCTGGCGGCCTACCCCCAGCTCAGTTGCTTGGGCGGGCCTTATTCCACCGACACGCCTGCCGGCTCTCCGCCCGCCGTCTATTGCCCGGGCAACGAGGAGACCTTCACTTTCATCCGCGATGTGCTGGGAGAAATCTCCCAACTCTTCCCGGGTCCTTATGTCCATATCGGCGGCGATGAGGTCAACAAGGACAATTGGCATAACTGTGCCCGCTGCCAGGCGCGGATGCGTCAGGAAAACCTCAAAACCGAGCACGAGCTGCAGAGCTATTTCGTCCGCCGCGCGGAAAAGATTCTGAACGCCAACGCCAAACGCCTGATCGGTTGGAGCGAGATTCGCGAGGGAGGCCTCGCGCAAAATGCCACGGTGATGGATTGGATCGGCGGCGCCGTCGAGGCCGCCACCGCCGGCCACGACGTCATCATGACGCCGACCACCCACTGCTACCTCGATTACTACCAATCGCGCAACACCACCAATGAGCCGGTCGCCATCGGCGGTTTCATCCCGCTACAAATGGTCTATTCATTCGAGCCGGTCCCGGCCGCCCTCGAGCCCAAGTACCGCCCCCGCATTCTTGGCGCGCAGGGAAATGTTTGGACGGAGTTTATCGCCTCGCTCCAACACGTCGAATACATGACGTTCCCGCGTCTCTGCGCCCTGGCTGAGGTCACTTGGTCGCCTCAGGCCACGCGGAACTGGGATGATTTTGTGCGGCGCCTCCAGATCCATACCCGCCGGCTGGACGCCCTGGGAATCCACTATCGCCAGGGTTTTTCCGAGAAATGACACTCCCTGAGTGTCGGCTACAGCAGGGCGGCTTCCAGCTTTCGGATCTCCGCCCTCAGCAGCCTTCCGACGCGGTGCTTGGCGAGGTAGATCTGTCCCACGTTTACGCCCAGGGCCCGTTTCACCTCACGCACCGATTTGCCGGCAATCACATGCAGATAATAGATCTCGTAGTGAGCCGGGTTTACCTGGCGCTTGATTCGGTTCAGGGCCGCGTTCAGCAGGTGCTTCTCCCATTCCTCATCCCAGATGGCCGTCAGCGCCGGCCCCGCCGGGTCGGCAATCCAGTTCGCCGTGGCTGTGCCGGTCGCGTCATCGTCGCCATGCGATAGGCCAACGACCGAACCAAGGGTGCTCGCCGGCGCAGCGTGCTCTGCGCCAGGGCTGGAGCCGGTCGCGGTTCCCGCTCTAACCATTGGCCGCTTCCGGAACTGGTCGGCAATGCGCCAGCTCGTGATCTGCAGCAACCAGCCTTTGAAGGAGTCCTTCGCGGGATCGTAGTGGAATTCCGGCATCTTCTTCGCCACCGCGATGAGCGTCTCCTGGACCACCTCGTCCGCCTCGCTCTCGTTGAGGCCAGCCCGCCGGGCAGTGCCGTGGATCAGCCCACGGTAGGTCCGATGGAACTCTTCCCAGGTGGCCTGGTCAGCGGGATCCTTCAACCGATGCAGCAGGCTTGCCCGGGTTGGGATGGGCTCGGTGTCCGCCATAGTTGGAGGTGCGGGCCTATTGAACCACGAAATTATCTGGGCCGCAAAGCCCTTTGTCCCGCGGAACGGCGCCCTGCAGGCTGTTCGTGAGCAGGTCGTGGTGCTCATCTGCCAATCAACCGCAGGTCCACGCCGGTTTCTTTCAAGGAAGGAATCAGGAGGTGACAAAATCATTAAAGACAAAACCAGTTTTTGGGGTGCATGATTTTGTCGGCCATGAATCTGTCTGTGGAGGGGTCGCGTTGTTTCATCCACCGGGGAAGGCCACGGCGGATATCTATTGACATCTAATGTCGCCCAGGTAGGTTTTCGACATGGCGCAGAACATTGCGACAACCGATCGGATCGACGCCATTGTCGATACGTGGATCAAGGAAGGCCGTTTTGCGAACCGCAGCGAGGCTTTCCGCGCCGGCATTTTCGCTCTGAAGCAAAAGCTGGAGGGCGAGGACTTCGACCCGGATTATGTCAGCATCGTCCGCGAGCTCGACCGGCATCCCGGCGGCACAGGTGAGCCGACCGATGCGGACCTGTGTGAGATCGCCGCGCTCGCTCGAAAACATCGCCGGAAATGACCCGCGCGGTCTTCGACACCAGCACACTGGTAGCCGCGATTTTCTGGCCACGGAGCACGGCGCGGCACGCCTGGACGCTCGTGGCCCGCCGACAGGTGCAACCCTGCGTTACGCCAGAAATCGAGACGGAGTATCGCCGGACCTGTCTGGAGTTCCAGCGCAGTCGTTTTCCGGATCGGTCGCCGTTGCCTTTCCTGGGCTGGATTCACCAAAAGGCGCTGCACTGTCTGCCCGCGCCGCTCGGAAAGCAGCGCAGCCGCGATGCGACCGATGATCCGTTCCTGGCCTGTGCCCTGGCCGCCCAAGCCAGATACGTCGTTGCCTCGGACCGTGACCTGCTCTCACTCGGCAAGCCTTTTGGCATCGTGATCGTCACGCCGGCAGAGTTCATTCGTCGCCTCGCCGAAACCTGAACGGTCAGGTCAGCAATCCTGTTTGAGCCGGTAGTGCTTTTCCCGGCTGGCCATCCGAACCTGGACCACGTCCGACCGGCTCATGCCTGCGACGGATTCCTGACCCAGCGTAGTGTCCCTACAATAGGTAACCATATCGGTCTTCTCGCCCCGGCCCTCCTCAGCAGGAAGGGGGAGATTCGTTGCGTCTGTTTACCGAACCGAAAGCGGCAGCAAGCTGCACGCACTCCAAACGCTGGCGCGCGGTTCGTTGTGCACCCATGGTCGCGAAGCGCGTGGAGTGCGCGCAGCTTGCTGCTGCTCTATACGCACCGACATAAGTCGCGCCGCGTGAGGGCACGCGGCCTACAAGGGACTGTAGGCCGCGTGCCCTCACGCGGCGCAAGCGTTTATGACGTCCAGTATAGCGCCCCCTGGCACTCCCGCCACCAAAAGGTCGCCGTGCGAGAAGCCAACCCCAGGAAACTCTAGTCGCAAGAGATTTGTGAAAGATTTTTGAAAGATCGTGAAAGATCAGGACCGGCCGCCGCGGTTGATTCTCGGAACACGGAAAACTGCCTGATGAAACCAAGCCGTTTAACAACCAAAACAATATGAATACAAGGACTTACATACTGATTGCCGGGATGTCCCTGGCAAGTGTCAGCACGGGCCTCGGCCAACCTTTTTCGGGATGTTCATTAGTAGCCAATAGATGACCCCGAAGGGTGAAGGCATTTCGGCCTGTTTCCTTGCTGGAACGGGGCCGCCTTACCAGAGCAGAGAAACGCCAACAGAACAAAACATGAACACCAGTTGAGATTATGAAAACCACAAAAAACTCACTCACTACAGTAAGCAGTACGATATGCACCCTCGTAACGGTCTCCCTGACGTTGCTCTATCTTCGGGCATCCGCTGCGCACTTTGCGGATGTGACTGCCGCGGCTGGGGTGACTAACGCTCCCGGCTACTCCATTGCTGCGGGCTGGGGCGACTACGACAACGACCTGGACATCGACCTTTACCTGGCCATCGGCTTTACCACGCCAACCACCAACGCCTTCTTCCGAAACAACGGCAACGGCACCTTCACTCGCGTGGGTTCGACGGCCGGCCCGATCACGACGGATTACCACCCTTCTCACGGTTGCGCGTGGCTCGACTTCAACAACGATGGGTACCGCGACCTGCTGGTGCTCAATCTAAGTACTACAGGTACGCGCAATGCTCTGTATTGGAACAACGGCGACGGCACCTTTCGCAGCGGCATGGCGGGTGATTTGACGCAGCGTTCCCAATTCAGGAGCTGGTCCGCAGCCGCTGATTACGATCGTGATGGATGGGTCGATATCTATGTCACGGAGGCAGACTCCTATTCCTCCGCCCCGTGCTCCCGCCGTCTTTATCACGCCTCGCCGCACGGCACCTTCACTTCCACCAACCTCGGGCCGACAGTTGCCTACGCCAACGACGCCGTCTGGGGCGACTATGATAACGATGGCGACCCGGATTTGTTTATCTGCGGCTATACGAGCGCGAGCACTTTGTGGCGTAACGACGGCGGAGGCAACTTTACTCCCGTCGCTAACGGCTTGCCGTCAAACGCGCAGACGGTGCACGCAGCATGGGCGGACTACGACCGGGACGGGGACTTGGATATTGCCCTTTCCAGTTTCTCCCAGACGCGCCTCTACCTGAATGATGGAATTGACGGATTCGCCCTCGTGGCCATTCTCAATGCCGGGGCTGGTGCCACCTGGGCGGATTACGACAACGACGGCAACTTGGATCTGCTGATCGTTGGAGGCCAGGACACCCCCAGCAAGCCGGGATTGTTCCACAACAACGGTGATGGCAGTTTCAGCCGCGCGGTCGACGTGTTTACGGAAGTGGCGGACAACTCGCTCGCTTGCCCCTGGGGTGATTATGACAACGACGGTTTCATGGATGTGATCCTGACCCACCAGTACGACCAGCACCGGCTCTATCGCAACCTCGGCAAGACTGTTGGCAACACCAATCACTGGGTCAAGTTCAAGCTGGTCGGCGCGGCTTCGAACCGGGACGCCATTGGCGCCAAGGTGCGCATTCAGGCCACCATCGCCGGCCAGTCAGTTTGGCAAATGCAGGAAGTCAACGGCGGTTACGCGATGCAGAATGACACCCGGCTGAACTTCGGCCTGGGGGACGCCACGGTTGTTGACAAGGTCCGCATCGAGTGGCCGTCGGGAAATGTGAACGAGTACAGCCCGGTACAGCCAGACCGGATAGTCACCCTGACGGAGCAGGTCTTTGTTGCACCGGCGCGCCCCACCGACAGCCTCGGGGGCAGCATCACCCTGACATCGCTACGCGTTGGCACCCGGCAGTGGTATCACGAGGGCGTGGCTCTGGATGGTCAAACCAACGCGACCCTGAACCTTGCCAATATCCAGCTCGCCGATGGCGGCCGCTACAGCGTGGTGGCGACGTCCGGTGACACTTCCTACACGAACTTCGTGTACCTGTTCGTGGATACAACCTTCACCAAGATCAATGCAGGCAGCATTGTGACAGACCAGGAGGGCTCTATTTCCGGCGCTTGGGGGGACTACAACGGGGACGGTTACCTGGACCTCTACGTAGCCAACAGTTCATTCAGTACCGATGTGCGCAACTCACTCTATCGCAATAATGGGGACGGATCCTTCACCAAGATGACGACCAACGCCTTTCTCGCCACTCTCGGGACGGGTGCGGACGCTGCCTGGGCGGACATGGACAACGACGGCGATGTGGACCTGGTCGTACCTCGCGTCTTTTCGGGGCCGAATGAGATTCTGTTCAATCAGGGTGGTGGAGTGTTTACTTCCTACCGATTTGCGGAGACTGGCCAGTTCCAGTCTCCTGCGTTGGCGGACATAGACGGAGACGGATGGCTGGATATTTTTTTCAGCAACTGGTCTGGTCAGAATCTCGTATATCGGAACCAGGGGAACGGCACATACCGCCGCCTGGCTGCGAGCGAGGTCGGTGACATCGCCACCTATTCTGGCACCTCCTACGTTCCTTCATGGGGGGACTATAACAACGACGGAGACGCTGATCTCCTGGTCGGTACGGTAAACGGCACCTTCCTTTATCGGAACGATGGAAGGGGAAAGTTCGCGCGCGTCCTTTTGGGCAGCCTGGCCACTGACACCGGCGGGTTCATCGTCCAGTGGGTGGACTATGATAATGACGGCTGGCTGGATGCTTCCGTGGTAGGTATCACGCGGAGAATCGCGCTTCATAGAAACCTGGGAGGCACCAACTTTGTCAACGTGGCTTCAACCGCAGGTCTCGGCTATACAACTGAGTCCTATGGCTCAGCCTGGGGTGACTGGGATAACGACGGCAACGTCGATTTGTTTGTCGTCAACGAATACAACCGCACCAACACATTTTACCGAAACAACGGAGATGGCACGTTCAGTGCCCTCGATATTGGCAGCCCGGTCCACGACGGCAACAGGGACTGCGGTGTGAACTGGGTGGACTATGACAACGATGGGCACCTGGACCTGTTCATCGCTTGCGGAGATGCAAGTCCCGAGCCGAACCTATTGTACCACAACAATGGGAATTCCAACAGTTGGCTCAAAGTCAGACTCATAGGCCAAGCCTCCAACCGCTCGGGCGTTGGTGCCAAGATCAGGGCCACAGCAAGGATTTTTGGGCGAGATGTTCGCCAAACCCAACAGGTCGCTGCCGGTGGTTTCGGCACAGATAACGGTGTTATCCCACATTTTGGGCTTGGTGACGCTATTAACGTTCCCCTGCTCCGAATCGAGTGGCCCTCGGGCATCTTCGAGGAATTCACGAATGTGGCTCCGAAGCAGATCCTGACGATCGTGGAGCCCAGCCTGAAAGGTCACTTGGGGACAGACGGCAAGTTCCACGTCGCGATGACGATGAGCACCAACCGTGTCTATCAGCTCCAGGCCACGACCGACTTCGTGAACTGGACGGTGTTGACCAACTGCACAGGGTCGGGCTCCTGCGAGCCCATCGAGTATGTGGACCCGGCGGCCCCAGCCGTCGGCTCATCCCGGTACTATCGAATGAAGTGACTAGTTTGCCCCTCGGACATGGGGGTTTGGGGGCGAGAGCGAAGCGGAAGGTGTAAGGGCCGCTTCGCTCTGTTTTCTGAAAGAGTCCTGCTCGCCACCATGGTTGACACTTTGAAAGCAAAATAGTCACCAATGAGAGTGTACAAGTCTTCGAGGGCACCACCAATCGCAAACCCGGTGTAATGCCTTACTACACGGTAGGGCCGCCTCGCCGAGGCGGCCGTTTCTGTTGATTCTTTCGGGCATTTCGCCGGAATCGCGGCCCCCTCGGCGAGGCGGCCCTACCTGAGGCCGAGGAGATACAACCCCGGTTGGTCTCCCCTCAGCACCGACACTTTCATTGACGGTTCGTGCGGTTTCAGTGCTGCCGATCGGACACATTGTCCCTGTCGCCTCCTTCTTAATTACGGCATTCGTTCGGGTTTGGGCCGTGGCCACTGGTTCTTGCCAAGGCCCAAGCGGTCGCAAAGCTGCCGGTAACGCGGTTCGTTTTGCAGACCATCCCAGGCGGGATCGGTCCGCAGGCCCCCCACATCTGGGAACATGAGGTATTCCGATTTTTCGAGTTCCGCCTTTTCCAGCCACTCAAGCGCCGCTTCATTTTCCCCCAGGGCCGCTTGAATACGGGCCACGACGTACGGTTGGACGTAAGCGCGTTTCCGGCTCAGTTCTGTGAACTCGCTCAAGATCTCCCGTGCTTTATCCGGCTGCCCCATTTTCGCAAAGGCATAGCCTCGTAAGGCGGTCATCTCCTGCTGGTAGGCCCCCGCGACTTTCCAGGTCGCTTCAATACCTTGTTCAAAGTCTCCTCCACCGATTAGGCCGTAAGCAAGCGCGTGATACCCAAAGCTGTTGCTGGGATAAAGATCCATAACGCGGCGCGCCGCCTGCACGCTTTCGGCCCAAAGGCGGTCAACTCGTCGCGAACCAGCTAGGTGGAACAACTGAACGAAGTCGATCGGCTCCGGGTTCTCGGACCGCCTTTGGTGCATCCACGCTTCCTCAGACCACCCGTGCACGCGATAGTACATGGCTGCGAGCCACTCACGCCGCTGCGGTTCGCTGGCTGCGAGCAACCGCTCCACCCAGGGCCACAACGCCGCCCAGTCACGGCTGTAAAACAGCGTGTACCCGCACATTTGATCCAACGCGCCCGCGTGCGTGTCATCTTGCCCTAAAATCTTCTCCAGCCGCACGCCGATACTGGGCCAAGACTCCCTCGAAGCCCGGTTCAGCGCCACGTCGCGCAATACCAAAACATCCTGGAAATCCGCATCCACGTAATTTGGGTCGAGTTCTTTGGCCTTCTGGGCAAGGCGCTGGATCTCGAGGAAGCCGACTTGTGTGCCGGCTTGGTTCTGGTAGGCGGCATCAGCCTGGCGCATCCACTTTAGCGCCTCCTGGTTGCTAGCCAACAACCGGTCAATCTTCTGCTGCTCATTCCCCGTAATCCTGAGTCCCAGGACTTCGGCCAGGCACACCAGAGCCCGCTGCTCGAGCGCTACAACCTGGTTCGTATTTCCAGAAAAGCTCTGGCTCCAGACCGGCGCGGCCTCTCCTCTTTTGTTGAGATGCAGCGTGAGGTTCAAATCATCTCCCGAGCCGCTGATCCGTCCTGTCAAGATGTACCGCATGTCGTTCGTTTTGGCCAACGACTGGCATAGCATGGACTCATCCTGATGCACCCACCCTGATTTCCGGGGACTGCGCCGGACGCCCTCGATCAATGCCAGCGAATCAATGAACGCATCCGTGATCCGCCCGCAGAGGTCGTTAGGGACTGCGTTGCTGCCTTCACTGCGAAAAGGCAGAACGAACACCGACGCCTTCTCCGTCGGGACGGGCGGCGGCGCGAGACCCTGCCGGCGCGCCAGCCAGGGAAGGGCCAACAGCAGCAACACCGCGGCGGCCAGGACTGGCCACACACGTTTCGTCCGCTCGGCGGCCCGGCGCAAAGTCACCCGCCTCCGCACCGGCTTCCCCGCCTGCAATCGGAGCAGGTCGCTGTGCATGTCTCCGGCAGTCTGATACCGCTCGCGCGGGTCGGCATGGCAGGCTGTGTGAATAACGGCGTTCAACTCCAGCCACCGCTGATGGTCCGGGTCGGAATCCAAGTCCGAAAGCGGCTCCGGGTACGCATCGTGCCGCTTTCCCGTGCTCATTACGTAAAGCACGATACCCAGGCTGTAGAGGTCCGCCTGCGGTCTGCCCGGCCCTTCCGGCGGGATGAAGCCCGCTGTGCCGACGAACGACCGCGCTTCATCCACACCCGCCACCAACCCGATGTCGGCGAGCTTGGGCTGGCCGTCCACGAAGATGATGTTCGACGGTTTCACGTCGCGATGGACGAGGCCGTGCTGGTGCAAGTGCTCCAGCGCACTCGTAAGGGAGAGTCCGATTTGCAGGCACTCGTCGAACGGCAGGCGACCGCGGAGTTTCAGATCACTGCGGAGGGTGCGGGGGGTGTACAAATCCGAAGACCGAAGGCCGAAACCCGAAAGAAGTCCGAAGTCCGAAGCCCGAACCTGAGTGCTCTCCGGGGTTGCTTCGGCCTTCGGATTTCGGGTTTCTTTCGGATCTCGGATTTCGGATTTCGGATTTCCTGCGTCGTCCGCCAGCTCCATCACGTAGTAGAAATACCCCTCTGCCTCGTTGCGCCCGATTTGGAGGATGTTCACCACGCCGGGGTGGGAGCGGGAGATCGGCTCGAATTTCTGGATGCCTTTGAACTCGCGGTCGAACGGATGCTCCTCTTCAAAGTCGTGTCGGTGCACCACCTTGACGGCCCGGAGTGTGCCGACGACGCTGCGCGCCAGCCAGACTTCCCCGTAGGCGCCGTGGCCAATCAGCCGGAGCAGTTCGTGGTCGGGGACTTGGGGAGGAGGGCGCGCGAGGTCTACAGTTTGCCCAGCCGGGCTCCTGAACGGCAAGGGGCTCGGAGACGCAGGCGACGCCGGGCCTGCCAGAGGCTCCCTCATAAGGCCATTAGTTAATCCGAAGAATCGCCCGGCGGCAAGGCAATTGAAGGAGCAATTCGTGCCGCCTCAGCCATGGGTGGGAGCGCCGATTTTTAATCGGCTTAAGCCAGCCGACGGCCGCATGTAAGCCGAGTGCCAAGCCAAGTGCCAAGCCGGGTGCCAAGCCGAGTGCAACTCGGCGTTCCGGGCCAGGACTGGGGGGGACTCAGCCATTCGCGCAGCCACGGGGCCACGGCGGTTGCCTGCCTGCCGGATGGATGGACCTTTGAGCCGCCCCGCTTAGTGCTCCGCCGCAGCGCGTTTCTTGTATTCGTCAAGAATCGCGACGGTCGCGCTGGCACCGCAGCGCGAGGCCCCCGCGTCGCGCACGAGGATCAGCCCGTTCAAGTCCCGTACGCCGCCCGCGGCTTTAACCTGCACCCGGTCTGACACGCTCGCTTTCATCAGCTTCACGTCCGGTTCGGTTGCGCCCTGGTAGCTGTATTTCCCATCCGGTCCTTTGACGAAGCCGTAGCCCGTCGACGTCTTGACCCAATCGGCCCCGGCCTGCTCGCAAATCCCGCAGAGCTTTCGCTTCAGATCGTCGCCGCTCAACCCGGCCCCGCCGTTGCCAAGATAATCGTTTTCGATGATCACCTTCACCTTCGCGCCGCGCTGGTGCGCCTCGTCGCACACGGCTTTGATGTCGCGCCGCACATACTCCCAATCCCCGCTGAGCGCCTTGCCGATATTGATCACCATATCAATCTCAATGCTGCCATCCGCCATCGCCTGCACCGTCTCGGCGACCTTGATGGCGGGCGTGCTGTTGCCGTGTGGAAAACCGATCACCGCACACACGCCCACCGCCGAACCTTCCAGCAAACGGCGCGCCATGCCCACCGCATAAGGCTTGACACAGGCGGTCGCCACATCATAGCGCCGGGCAAGCTC
>DATDCV010000115.1:0-28849 GCA_036524155.1 Verrucomicrobiia bacterium | reverse complement strand
GTCCCCCGATTACTTCCGGCGCCTGGAGCAGGTCCGGCAGGTTTGCGAGCGAAACAAGGTGGAGCTTATCCCCGCTATCTTCTCAGTCGGCTACGGCGGAGGTGCGTTGTCGCACGACCGGAACCTGGCGGAAGGGTTGCTCGTGAGAAACGCGCCATTCCTTGTGAAAGGCGACGAGGCGCGCTTTATCCCTGACCGCACTCCGCTGTTCGTCAACGGCGGTTTCGAGGAGCATACCGGGAACAAGCTCAAGGGCTACGCATTCCACGATCAGCCCGGTGAGATCAGTTTCGTGGATGAACAGGTGAAACACAGCGGAAGCGCTTCGCTGCGGCTGGAGAACTTCACCGCCAATCCGCACGGGCATGGCCGCGTGATGCAGGAGGTGACAGTCCACCCCGAACGATGCTACCGCATGACCTTGTGGGTGAAAACAGAGCAACTGACCGGAGACTTCCGCGTCACCGTCCTGGCGGGCGAACGCAATCTCGCCCCGCGCGAGTTTAATGTCCCCGCCACCACGGATTGGCGAAAAATCTCTCTTCTGTTCAACAGCCTGAAATTCGACAAGGTCCGCATTTACGGCGGCCTTTGGGGCGGCAAAGGAGGAAAGGTTTGGATTGACGACTGGAGCGTCGAGGAAACCGGCCCTGTGAACGTGTTATATCGGCCCGGCACGAGGGCCACCGTGCAGAGCGAAGATGGGAGCGTGACCTATGTCGAGGGGCAGGATTACGCCCCCTTGCGCGACCCGGCCCTGCAGCCCTATCACGACGACAAGGAAGCTCAGCCGCTCAAACTGCTCGCGGGCGGACGCATCCGCGACGGGCAAAAGCTCCGCGTGAGCTGGTATCACTCCATGATCATTCATGATTCACAGGTAGGCGCATGCATGGCCGAACCGGCGCTCTATGAGATTTATGATCATGAAGCCAAACTGCTGGCCGACAAGCTGCACCCGCGCCGGGTGCTATTGAACATGGACGAGATCCGCATGGGCGGCACTTGTCAGGCCTGCGCCGGCCGCAACATGGCCGAACTCCTGGGGGAGTGCATCACACGCCAGTGCCAAATCCTGCGAAAACACATCCCCGGCGTGCAGATCTACATCTGGTCCGACATGCTCGACCCGAACCACAACGCCCACGGCAACTATTACCTCGTCGAAGGCGACTACGCCGGGTCCTGGAAACATGTGCCCAAGGATTTAGTCGTGGCGGTCTGGGGCGGCGAACCTCGGGAAAAGAGTCTGAATTTCTTCGCTCAGGAAGGCTTCGCAACACTCGTAGCCTGCTATTACGATGCAGATGACCTAAAAGACGTGAAAGGCTGGATGGACCTGGCCCGAACGACACGGGGAGTCCGCGGGTTCATGTACACCCCCTGGCAAAAGAAATACGGATTGCTGCCCGACTTCGCGAACCTGCTCAAATAATGGGCCGGGATCACTCGCATGAAGACTAACGCCACGCGTCAACTCGACAACCTCGGCATTCCGTACCAGCTCCGCGAATACGAAGTCGATCCCGATGACCTAAGCGCGGTCAAGGTCGCGAACCAGATCGCGCTGCCCGCCAGCCAGGTTTTCAAAACGCTTGTGGTAAAAGGTGACCTGCACGGGATCCTGCTGGCGGTCGTTCCCGGCGATCACGAGCTGGATCTCAAGGCCCTGGCACGGGTCTCGGGCAACCGGAAAATGGAGCTCGTCCCGGTCAGCCAGCTCGCCCAGCTCACAGGCTATGTTCGCGGCGGAGTGACGGCGCTGGCCTGCAAAAAGAATTACCCGGTTTACCTGCACGAAACCGCCCTTCTCCACGACTGCGTTTCCATCTCCGCCGGTGTCCGCGGCACCCAGATCCTCCTCGCGCCTCAGGATTACCTCAAAGCAACCGCGGCCACCTGCGGCGTAATCAGCCGCCCCCCGCCGGCATCGGCCGCCCAATAATGCGCCTCGCCTGCCGCCGCAACCGATCTCACTCGAACACCTCGAGCTCGCGAATGGCGTGCCCCCATTGGGTGCCGCGCTCGGTGCCCAGGACGCGGACATGTCGAGCTTCCACCGGCGCGAACTTGATCTCAGTGGTGCCGCCTCTGCCTTCGGCTGTGTGGTAAACCTCGATCCAGGCCTGGCCATCAGTCGAAACCTGCACGGAAAACGCCTTCGAGAAAGCCGTTTCCCAAAGAATGCGGACAAGGCCCACCTTGTGAACGGCGCCGAGATCGACGGCCAGCCAGGCTGGGTCGGCGAATGCCGAAGACCAATAGGTGGAGGGGTCACCATCGACGGCGTAAGCGGGCGCGTAGGCGGACGTGTGCATGGACGATGCCGTGGCCGTCTTCTGGAAGGCCAGGCCGAACGAACGAGCATCCACAACCTCGGTGTCCCGCAGGCTCCGCACCGGTTTTCCATCCACTCCGGCCAGTTCCGCTTCGAGCGTGCAGGGCCCGGTTTGCGTCGGCCACTTCATCTCGAAGTTCAGAGTGCGTTGGCCCCAGCGCTCCAGGCGGCATTCCTGTTTCATTTCCGCTTCCAAATGCCCGCCGCTTTTCAGGCGGAGAATCACCGGACCGTGCCACGGCTCCTCCAAATCGTTGATCACCACCACGGAGATCAGGGCCGGCTTCGAACCCGCGAGGACGCGCTCCTTGGCGAAATCCACCATCAAGCCAACCGGCGCAAAAGCGTCCCGAACGTAACGGTAGAACTCCGGCTCCCAGATGAGACGCTTCACGTCCAGCCAGTGGTCGCTGGTCGGGCCATCCGGCCGTGAGTAGCCAAGTCCGCAGAAGTGCAACACGCCCGCCGCCTGCCGGCGGCAACGCCAGAACTCGGTTTCCGCGGCCAGCAAGCGGGCGGCCAGGGAAAACAGTTTCGCCGGCGACGCCTCTTTCCCGGCCAAGTTGGCGTACAGATTCTTCGTCAGGGTGGTGGGCGTGCCGTCGCGGTTCAGCCAAAGCCAGCCATATTCGTTGATGATATAGGCGTTTCTATTATCCGGGTTGGAATCCCCGTAAGCCGAGGGCATGCCCACCGGGTCGGCTACAGCTTTGGCGAGCGTCATGTGAGGGTCGCCAAAGTGGTACGGATGGCTTTCGCACACGTCGGTGGGGGCCATCGATGGACTCCACCCGTTGTCCCAGGGCCGATTCGACCAATCCAGACCGCGCACCTGCGTGAGGGCCGCGCCGGTTTCGCCGGTCACGCTTTCGTTTTGCGCGTCCCAAATGACAACACACGGATGGTTCCACCGCTCTTGCATCCAGGCGGTGTACTGCCGGGCTAACTCATCCCGCTTCAGCTCGGGAGGCCAGTCTCTGCCCCCTTCCCAGACCGGAAACTCATCTTGAATCAGAAATCCCTCCTCGTCTGCAATGCGATACCAAAGTTCCGGCGACAACCCAATGCAGTAACGCAGCGAATTCCAGTGCATCTCCTTGAACCGCCGATGGAGCAGGCGCACCCAATCCGCCTGCCAGGGCAGCTCGGCCCGCGCCGGGTCTTCCAGGAACCGATATAACGTCACGTTGCTGCCGCGCAGAAAGTAGACCTTGCCGTTCAAATAAGCCCGTCCGGGCGTGCCGTCTTGGCGTGGCTCGAGCCGGAATTCCCTCATGCCAAAACGGGTGTCGAACGTATCCGCGTCAGTGCTCACCTCCAACGTGTAAAGAAACGGCCTTTCCGGCCACCAGAGCTGGCAATCGGCGATGGAAATGCGAACCTCAACCGTCTTCTCCGAGCCGGCAGGGAGCCACGGCATCTCGCTCTCCGTCCGTCCCACGACCTTGGCGGACTTTGCCTCGCGCACTACGAATTTCACCCTGGCGCCCGTGGTGCTTCCCGCATTGCGCACCTGTGCCGCCACTCGCGCCTGTTTCGTCCTGATCTCGGGCGCCACCTGGACATCGATAATGTTCGGCGTGCCGGACAGCGCCAGCTCAACGCTGTCGAACAATCCCGGGATGTAGCTTTTCTTTTCAAAATCCCAGCCTGTTGGCACCGACGGCGGCAATGAAGCGCGTGAGGCGCCTACACGGATGAGGAGTTCATTCGTCGCGCCGCCGCCCCGCACGGCGCCGCGCACGTCATAACGATTGGCCGTAAAGCTGGCCAGGCTCTCACCGACCTTGGTTCCGTTCAGGTACACCGTCGAGCCGAAGGCCACCTTGCGCACGAGCAGAGTGGCTACCGCCGGCACCTCCCCCTCGATGACGAACTCGCGCCGATACCAGTAGGAGCGCTGCGCCAGGGCAGCATCCTCCGGCCCAAACCGGCGTTTGGTATTTTTGAAGGTGTCCGGAGCAAACGCGGGTTGAGCCAAGTCGACCAGGCCGGGCACCGGGACCTTGCGGTCGAACTGGACCGGTTTCTGGTCAGCCTGCCCTTCCGCGAGTTGCCACATGCCATCCAGCGAGATAATCCGTCTCCCAGCCGCAGGGGCTGCCTCCAGCGACATCACCAGGAAGCACCCAATCAGCCATTGAACCAACAAGCTCATTTTCGGTCGTGTCATAATCATTGTGGGCTGTGTGTTCCAACAAATGGAAGATGCTTTGTATCTCGGGCGTCACCACAGCGAGGCCGAGCCAGTTCTCACCCAATCGCCTCTGGATAGGCCGAAGCCGATCCTTGACGAGTTCCATCGTCACATCGAGGCCCGCGTTAACCATCTATGTTCTGCCATACCGGGATTTGCACGCCTGAGGCCACAACGACAAAACTCAGCTCTGAGTCCCGTGTGCCGCCGCCCCATTGGCGCGCTGCCATTCCGACCGCAGCAAACCATACACGACAGCATGCTGTGGTTCACCTTGGACGAGGTAGTGCTCCCGCAGGAATCCTTCCCGGCGAAACCCGTGCCGCTCTAAGGCCCGGATCGACGCCGCGTTCCGCGGGTCCGTGTCCGCCCAAACGCGATGCAACCGAAGTTCGCTAAAACCGAATCGGAGAAGGACGGGCAACGCTTCAGACATATAACCCTGGCCCCAGTAAGCCCTGGCCAGGGCAAATCCAAGCTCGGCTCGACGGTTCTCCGCGTCCAACGCGGCCAGGGTGCAGGTTCCGATGACGACATCCGTGGCGAGCAAAGCCACACCCCACTGCAACAAACTCCGATGGGCAAACCTTGTGTGAATCTCCTCCAACAACACCCTCGCCGCCCCGGGGTCAGGCAGTACCGCATGGCCCCAATAGCGAGTCACCTCTCGATCGCCGAATATCGAGAATAGCGACGGCACATCGCTCTCAGTCATCCAGCGTAGTCGCACACGCCTGGCCCTCAGCGTGGGCAGCGTCGACCTGAGATCGAAACCTTCTCTCGTCATACCGGAAATCCCTCGCTCAGCCTTCATGAACTCTTAAAAGACTTGACGGCACCCGCTGCAAGACAGAAACGTTAAGCAAATCTGGGCCGCAAATAAAACAGCCTCTTCCGGGCGTACTATGGCACCAAATGAGCCGGGTCAACACCAAAAGCCCAAGCCGCTGTCAGCAGCGTCTGGACCTCTAATCTCAAAACTTATGCCGAGGCGCTTTGACGAGGTTCGGCACCTGCCACAGGCTCACCCAGGACTAGGGTCTCAGCACCGACGCCGGCCGTGCTCGCCGCCTCGGAGGCAAAGTGTCGGACTTATCACTCCGCCCATAAATGCATTCAATGGTATGCTCTCCCTGCTCCTGATGTCCCTTTGCGGCGGGTTCGCCGCGGAAACTCCAAAACCTGCCGCGGACGCGCGCCCGTACTTTCCGCCGCCGGAATCCCAAGGGGGCTGGCGCAAACTGGAAACTCCCGACGATATTCGACGGCTCGCCGCCTTGGATTCCGCAAAGCTCGATGATTTGCGCGATTGGCTCCTCAAATCCGACGACCGCAACTTCGCCGCCGTTGTGATTCGCCACGGATATATCGCCCTCGAAGTCGAACGCGGGAACAGCGCCAAAACCGACGCCCGCCGCGTGGCTTCCGTGTCGAAAGCGGTCTGCGCCACGGTCCTGGCCATTGCCTCCGAACAGAGCCGAGAGGGCCGCACGCCGCGTCGGATGACGTTCGACGACCCGGCCTTCGACTTCATCCCATGGGCGCAGCCCTTGAGTGACCCGCGCAAAGCAAGAATCACTGTCAAGGAACTCCTCAATCACACCTCCGGCATTTGCCCCGAGGCAACTGGCGCGCCCAACGACGGTTCGTGGGAATACATCCTCGGCCTCACAGGCGATCCCCGGACGGCAAAACTGGCCTTCGACCCGGGCAAGGGCTGCGGCTACTCAAGCCACGCTTTGGCTCACGCCGCGCTCGTGTGCGAGACGGTCACCGGCAAACCCTACGATCAGTTTGCCATCGAGGCGCTGTTCAAACCGCTCGGCATCGAACACTGGTGGTTCCAGTATTACGACGGCGGGGAGAAGATCGGCCGCCATCCGTCGCACGGCCTGGGCATGCCGGCGCGTGACCTGGCGCGTATCGGTTACTGCCTGTCGCGTGAAGGACGCTGGGGTGAGCAACAAATCATCCCCAAATGGTTTGTGGACCAAACCGCCGCTCCCACGCACGATGTAACGACGCCCGAAATGCGATGGAAACTCAATCCCCAGGTCTTCTCCCATGCCTGGGAGCTGCCGGCCCGCCACCGCGGTGAGAGCGGCCGCAGTGGCGAGGGGATTCCCGCTGATGCCCGCAGTAAACCCGGTTCCGGCGGCCAACTGCTCGCCTTCGTG
Organism: Verrucomicrobiia bacterium; assembly: GCA_036524155.1. Lineage (GTDB taxonomy): Bacteria > Verrucomicrobiota > Verrucomicrobiia > Limisphaerales > UBA8199 > DATDCV01. The sequence continues at coordinate 22,137 of DATDCV010000115.1, read as the reverse complement.
CCAAGCCTCGACCTGGTCATCACCCGCCAAACCGGCAGCAGCGGCGAGTGGGCGTTTGAAGAATACCTGCGCCGCGCCTGCGCCGCGGCAATCAACGAAGCGAGACCTTAGTGCCAAAATGAAGAACCTGCCCCTGGCGATCGGCGCGCGGACTTCAGTCCGCAGCCACATCCACCAAAAGGAAATTGGCCATGAATAAACCTTCCCGCAAAAGCCACGCGATCCTCGGATCATCCACCCTGACTGGCGTTCTGCTCCTGACTGGACTCTTGGCCGCCTTTCTCACCGGGTCCGCGTCGCCTGCAGTCACCTATGCGATGCCGAAGGTTTTGGTGGTTACCGGCGGCCACGGGTTTGAAAAAGGGCCCTTCCTGAAAATGTTCGAGGAGAATCCGCCCATCACCTTTGTTCACGCGGCGCATGGCACCACTAACGCCGCCGCTTACCAACGCGCTGATCTCCTTAATTATGATGTAGTGGTGCTCTATGATATGCCAAAGGGAATCACGGAAACGCAGAAAACGAAATTCCTGTCGCTTTTCGACCGCGGCATCGGACTGGTGGTGCTGCACCATGCGCTCGTCTCGTTCCAGCACTGGCCCGACTACGAGCGCATCGTCGGGGGCCGATACCCCGAAGCGGACGGAACGAGCGGAGTCATTACGGCCCAGGTTGGCTATGAGCACGACGTGGACGTCCCTGTCACGGTCGTGGGCACCAACCACCCGATCACGGCGGACCTTCAGGATTTCACCATCCATGACGAGATCTATTGGGGCTTCCGCGTGGGCTCGGACGTCACACCGCTCCTGAGCACCACCCACCCCAAAAGCGGCAAGCCCCTTGCCTGGGCACGAACGGAACGCAAGTCGCGCGTGGTCTTTATCCAGCTCGGGCACGATCATCGGGCTTACGAGAACCCGAATTTCCGCAAACTCCTGGCGAATTCCATCCGGTGGGCGGCTCGACGCGACCAGTAGTCACCACAACGGACGCGCGCATTAGCATGGTCCTATGCCAACAGTGCAACCGCACCCTTGAGAGCAAAGACCGGCTGGCGTCTATTTCCGGCAGCATCATGGGCGATGAACACACCGACTCATATTTCTTCTGCCCGGTGTGCGGGGTCTACACCGTCGCCAAGTGGTGGGACAATTTCACCGGCGAGGAAACCACGAGCCTCTCCGGTCCGCTGCCAAAGCCCGAAGGGGACAAGCGAGTGGATCTCATCCGTAAATGCTGCCGTCCCTGGGACAAAAAGTGCCGCTGCGCGGCCCACCTGGACTACTTTCACAACACGCTGGACTAAGCTCCACTCGAGGACGATTCTGATAGTGACGCCATTCCGCCGGGCTCTGTTCCGTCCGCACTGGCTGCTGCGTTTCGCCATCCTTGGGCCACTTCTGACGGAACACGCGTCGGGAACTGTGGCGCAGGTGCCGATGGTAGCGAAGCGCATCGAACCATCGCCAGCCAGCCTGCAAATGTGACGGCTTGATTGTCGCGAGACATGGCGCCAAACTCCGGTCACCCGCTATGAACACGCCGGTTTCGCGAGCCCAATGCCCCCAGAACAGTAACGCCACTTCGTCCGCCGGCGAAACACTGTGTCGGCGCGCTTTTCTTGGCCTCGCCGCCCGGGGTTCAGCGGGGGCGCTGCTGGCGTGGACCCCAACACTCCTGGCAGGCACCTCCCCACTCGATTGGGATCCGCGCGCGCCATTTCGAGTCCTGGGAAGGGTTCTCAAGGTGCAGCCCGTTTTCATGTATGCCCTGCCCCAAAGACGGGAGCAGAGTTCCTGGCGTTCGTGGGGCGGTGTGCAAACCGAAAGCGCGGTCAGCCAGGAGGTAGCCCGCATCACCAACGAACTCGCCCGGATCGCCGCCAAAGCCGAATTTGGCCTCGAATTGCTCCCGGTGGCGAAGGTCACCTCGCCTGAAGCCGCTGACCAGATAGCGACCCGAGACCACGACTTGACGCTCCTCTACGCCTGCACCGGCAGCGCCAGCCTCTTGCGGGCTTGCTTGCGAGGGAAATCCCATGCACTGATCTTCGTCCGGCACCGTAGCGGTCCCGTCTATTACTGGTATGAAGCGCTGAGCACCCAATACCTGCAAAAAGAAGGCGCCCAGCCGGCATCTGCCGACGACGGAAATATCCTGAAGGCGCACGTGGATGACGTCGTAGTGGATGACTGCGGCGAACTGCTCTGGCGATTGCGGGCGCTTTGCGCCGCAAAAAATTTCCTCGGCACGCGCATCGTCGCGCTGGGCGGACCGTGGGGAAAATACGCGCCGGACGCCCCGCAAAAAGCCAAAGAGCGATTTCAGCTTGAGATCGTCGACGTAAGCTACGAGGCCTTCGCCCCGCGTCTGCGCCGGGCGCGAGCTGACCGGGCACTCGTTTCCGCGGCGGAAAAAGCGACCGCGCAGTATCTGGCCCTGCCAAAAACCAGGCTGTCGGCCGACCGCCAGGCCGTCGTCAACGCCTTTGTTTTGTACCAGGTTTTCAAGGACCTGATGCAAGAACACCGGGCCACCGCGTTCACGGTCAAGAGTTGCATGGGAACGATTATCCCGATGTCCGAGACCACGGCCTGCCTGCCGTTAGGACTCCTCAATGATGAAGGCCTGATCGCCTTTTGCGAGTCAGACTTCGTGATCATTCCCGCGGGCCTTCTGCTGCGCCACATCGCGGGCAAACCGGTCTTCCTGCACAATTCCACTTATCCGCACCAACGGACAGTCACGTGCGCCCACTGCACATCGCCCCGCCGGCTGGATGGACGGAAATATGCCCCCGCCAAAATAGTGACACACTACGAGTCTGATTACGGCGCCGCGCCAAAAGTGAGCATGCCGATCGGCCAGGAAGTCACGTTCATTGACCCCGAATACAGCTCCGCGCGCTGGGTCGGCTTCAAAGGCATCGTCAAGGCCAACCCGTTTTACGACATCTGCCGGTCGCAGCAGGACGTCGAAATCCAGGGCGACTGGCAAAAACTTCGCAGCGAAGCGCGCGACTCCCACTGGATCATGGTCTATGGCGAATACCTCCGCGAAATCGGCTTCGCCGCGCGCAAACTCGGTCTCGAGTGGGTGAACCTGTCCGCCGCCGCCTGACCCGGGTCTTCCCGCTGGTCAACGACCGACCGCCGGCGCGCGGACTTCAGTCCGCAGCAACACTCGTCAACTGGGGGCTTTGGCATTCCGAGCCGAACAGGCGGTCGGGCATTGCTGCGGACTGAAGTCCGCGCGCCGGGACAGACGGCCCAGGCCGTTCATAGAAATGACGCCATGAATTCGCCCCGTGGCACTAGACATATGAGCTCTTCTCATTTGAATATTACGTGAACCTACTTCATATTGGCTTGTCCTGTTGACCAACGTGTCGCCCGGACCAGCCCGCGCTGGCCGGCAGAATTCAGCAATGAGCACGAACATTTTGCCGGCGCCGCCGGTGGCCGAGCCCGTGGAAAAGGAAACCACGGTGGGCAACTATTTCGTCTCGAACTACCCGCCGTTTTCATTCTGGACGCCCGAACACCTCGAAGATGTCACCGCGGCCTTGGACCGGCCCGCCCCGCCTGGGACACCGCTGGGGCTCTATCTGCACATCCCGTTTTGCCGGAAACGCTGCCACTTCTGCTACTTTCGCGTCTACACTGATAAAGATTCCACCGCCATCAAACGTTACCTGGACCTTGCGGTCCGCGAGTTGGAGTTATATGCCTCCAGGCCCTTCATCTCGGGACGCGCGCCGCAGTTCGTCTATTTCGGCGGCGGAACACCCTCCTACCTTTCGGAGCCTCAGCTCGAGAGTCTTGCGCGACGGATGCAGGCGATCCTGCCCTGGAACCAAGCCCTCGAGGTCACTTTCGAGTGCGAGCCGGGCACCTTGTCCGACCACAAACTCAAGGTCATCCGGGGCCTGGGCGTAACGCGGCTGAGCTTGGGGGTCGAGAATTTCGACGATCACATCCTGGACATCAACGGCCGCGCGCATCGTTCCCGCGAGATTCTCCGCGCCTATCACTTTGCCCGTGAGCTCGGCTTTCCGCAAATAAACGTCGACCTGATCGCGGGCATGGTGGAGGAAACCGAGAATAACTGGCGAGAATGCGTCCGGCAAACGATCGCGCTCGCACCCGACAGCGTGACGATTTACCAGATGGAGATCCCTTACAACACCAGGATCTACCAGGAGATGAAAGCCCAGGGCAGGCTCACGGCGCCGGTCGCCGATTGGCAGACCAAACGTCACTGGGTGGGATACGCGTTCGAGCAACTGGAGAACGCGGGCTATACCGTCACCAGCGGCTACGCCGCCGTAAGGGATCCCGCGCGCACGCGGTTCGTTTACCGCGACAGCCTTTGGCAAGGGGCTGATCTGATCGGTCTTGGGGTGGCTTCCTTTTCGCACGTCGGCGGCACGCATTTTCAGAATCAGCACGATTTTGAGCCCTATGTCAGTATGTTGCGCCGCGGCGAACTGCCCCTTCACCGCGCGTTAACCCCTACCGGCGAGGAGCGGCTCATCCGTGAGTTGGTGCTGCAGTTCAAGTTGGGGCGAATCAGCCGGGCCTACTTCCAGCGCAAATTCGGGGTCGATGTCCTGGTCCATTTCGCTGAGGCGATATCTCGCCTGGAGGCCTGGGACGCGCTCGTCGTCAACGGCGACTGGCTGCGCCTTACCCGGAGCGGCCTGCTCGAAGTCGACCGTCTGGTGCACGAGTTCTTTCTGCCCCAACACCGCACCGCCCGCTATGCGTGACTTCGCGATCGAACTTCTGAACAGCTCGGCTCGATCGGAGGCCGCCGACCCAGGCTTCCGCACGCGGAATAGGCGCCCGCAACCCTGGGCCGCTTTACTGGAGCTCTGTTACGCGCGCGTGGGTCTGCCTCTGCCGTGCCTCGAAAAGGTCGGGGAAGAACAGATCCCGCAGCCCTATCGCAAGCTGCTGGTCCACTCGATGGATTTGACCCCCACCCTCGAGTCGTTCTATCACCGGACACTCGGGATCTTCGTGCTCCACCGCTGGCGCGACGGCGACACTTACCGCCGCGAGGTCATATTGCGACTCGCCGGCGACTGGCAACGGGTTGGCTATGGCGCGATTCGCATCGAGCTTCGCCATCTGCCGCCAGCCTCAGCCGCGCGAGTGCTGGCGGAACAGGTGCCATTCGGAAGCATTCTGCAAGCCGACGGCATCCCTCATCTGAGCTGGCCCCAGGACTTCTTCCGCGCGGAACCGGATCCGCACCTGCGCTCCATGCTGGGGTTGCGCCGGAACGCCGGCGTTTACGGCCGCCGTAACGTGTTGCTCGACGGATCTCGCCGGCTCCTGGCTGAGGTTGTTGAGTTGCTCGCCCCGGTCGCCGGGCACGTAACAAAGAGGAGCCGCGGCCGGGCTTTATCCCCAGTCCGCAACACCGCGGATCGCCACCCCGAGGAATGATGAATCCACACGGCTATGACACTATTGTGATTGGCGCGGGCCCGGCGGGCTCAGCCGCCGCCGCCCTGCTGGCTGAGCACGGGCTTCGCGTGCTCGTGCTCGAACGCGAGAAATTCCCGCGCTATCATATCGGCGAGTCTTTGCTCCCTTTCACCCACTACCCCCTCAAGCGGTTGGGCCTGCTCGACAAGATGCGCCGGTCCGCCTTTGTCCAAAAGCACAGTGTTCAGTTCGTTTCTCCCTCCGGCAAAGCCTCTCAGCCGTTCTATTTCTCAACCCGATACGCTCCCGACGTGGCCCAAACCTGGCAGGTCCTCCGCTCCGAATTCGATTCCCTGCTGCTGGAAAACGCCCGCGAGAAGGGCGCCGAAGTCCTGGAAGAAACCACCGTAACCAGATTGCTCCACGAAAATGGCACCACCGTCGGGATCCGCGCCCAGGCCAAATCCGGCCCGCCGCGTGATTTCCGGGCGCCGATGACTCTCGATTGCTCGGGTCGCGACGCCTTCGCTCCCACGCGCCTCAACTGGCGCATCCGCGAGCCCAAGCTCAATAAAGTCGCGGTTTGGACCTACTACCGCGGCGCGCAACGCGACCCCGGCCTCGAAGCCGGCGCCACCACCGTCGCCTATGTCCCCGAGAAAGGCTGGTTCTGGTACATCCCCCAGCACCGTGACATGGTCAGCGTCGGCGTTGTCGCCGAAGGCAAATACCTCACTCGCGGGGCGGTGCGCGAACCTCGGGACATCTTCCACCGGGAGGTCGGCCAGAACGCCTGGATCAAAGCGCACCTCGCCCCCGGCAAACAGGAGGGCCCGTACCATCTGACCAGCGAGTTCTCCTGGCGCTCCCGCTACTGTGCGGCCGACGGCCTGCTGCTGGCCGGCGATGCGTTTGGTTTCCTCGATCCGGTCTTCTCCTCGGGAGTGATGCTCGCACTTAAGAGCGGCTCCCTCGCCGCTGACGCCATCCGCGACGCTTTTGCCGCCGGGGATTTCTCCTCCGATCGGTTCGCTGACTATGGCCGGCTCATGCGAGAGGGCATCGAAAACATGCGCAAACTCGTTTACGCATTTTATGATCCCGCCTTCAGCTTCCGCAAACTCACCAATAAATACCCCAACCTGGCGGACGACATAACCGATTGCCTCTCCGGCGATGTCAACAAGGATTTCTCCGAACTCTATCGTGCGGTCGCCGAAACCGTCGAAGTCCCCGCTCCCCTGCCCTACGGGCTGCCGCTACCCGGCAAGCCAGCCGAGGCCGCTTGCGCATGAACGCCTCCCCTGCTCGCCATCACGAAGAAACCAGGACGTCTGATTTTCAAATCACCCGCCGGGTTGAGTTCTGCGACACTGACATGGCCGGCATCATGCACTTCTCGAATTTCTTCCGGTTCATGGAAGCAGCCGAGACCGCTTTCCTGCGTTCGCTCGGTCTCTCCGTCCTGCTCTCGCGCTGCGGCCTCGAGGTTTGCCTCCCGCGCGTCCACGCGGAGTGTGATTACCTTGCCCCTCTCCATTTCGAAGACGAAGTCCTGATTCATCTGCTGGTCGAACGAAAAGGTGCGCGCAGCCTCACCTACCAATTCCGGTTCTACCGTCTCGGCAGCCCCGACCGCCGACAAGTCGCTCGCGGTCGCCTGGTCCTGGCGTGCGCTACCCGCCAGGGCAACGGTATTCTCAAATCTGTGCCGCTGCCCGGCGCGCTGGCCGGAAAGATTCAGCCTGCCCCGCCGCAACTGCTGGCCGCTGGCTTGATTTCTTCCCGCGTGGGATCGGTTGGCGCCAATTCCGGCTCGCCCGGCGGAGCCGCCAATCCCACCGCCTCCACAACCGCGACGCCTCGCCGCCTGCGCGGAACCAACCACTCTATTGTCCTCCCGCTCTTATAGCACTCCCCATGTTCACCCGTATCCACAGATTATGAACGATCTCGTGCGCCACACAGCCGATTCGCAGACCCAGACCTGGCTTGTCTTTTCTTTGATGACGGTGGTTTGCTGGGGGTTGTACGGCGCCTTCCTGCACTCCGGCCAGTCCGCCATGAACGACCCCGTCAACGGGCGCTATAAAGCGTTCCTCTGTGTTGGGGTCGCCTACTTCCTCACCGCGGTAGTCGCCCCCCTGGCGTTTCTGCTATGGAAAGGCGCCTCCTTGAATCTCACGCCGGGGGGCGTCGCCTGGTCGGTTCTCGCCGGTATCGTCGGCGCCGCGGGAGCCTTCGGAGTCCTGCTGGCCTTTGGCGCAAAGGGCACCCCTGCTGTGGTCATGTCGATCGTTTTTGCCGGGGCCCCGGTCCTCAACGCGCTTTACTCGCTAACCCTCCATCCCCCCGCCGGTGGCTGGCGCGGACTGCCTTGGCCGTTCGTCCTCGGCCTGTTCCTGGCCGCCGTCGGCGGCTGTCTTGTCACTCTGTATAAACCCGCACCCGGCCCGGTGCCACTCAGGCCTGCTGTTACCGCGCCTCCTGCATCCCCCGGGGAGCGCACTGCGGGCCCAGTGGCCGGACTTAGTTCAGACCAGCCGGCTTGATGTTTACTGATATCGCCATCGCCTGCCGCCCGATCAACGAGCCAGAACTCGCCTCGCGATTGTCCCCTCGCGTCGTCGACTCCTCCGCATCCGGCCTGCCCGACCTGGCGTCCATTCGGCAGCTACAGCTCGGCAAACTCGACCGCCTCCTTGCGGCTATCCTTCCCCACAATCTATTCTATGCCCGAAAGCTCACCACCTGCTCTCTCCCGCGTCGGTTTGCCAGCCTCGAAGATTATACCCGTTTGATCCCGGTAACTTCACGGCACGAGTTGGTCCGAGACCGGATCGATCATCCTCCCTACGGAACGAACCTCACCTATCCGGTGGAAGCCTATGTGCGCTGTCACCAGACCAGCGGCACGACTACCCTCCCCATCCGCTGGCTCGACACGCCCGAGAGCTGGGACCATATCGTCGACAATTGGACGCACATCCTCGCCGCGGCCGGCATTGACCGCCGTGACCGGTTTTTCTTCGCTTTTTCTTTCGGCCCGTTTCTCGGCTTTTGGTCTGGGCTGGAGGCGGTCCTGCGGCTGGGTTGTTTCTGCTTCACCGGCGGCTCCATGACCAGCCTGGCCCGCCTGGAAGCCATCCTTGACAATCACATCACCGTGCTCTGTTGCACCCCAACCTACGCCCAGTACCTTGGGGAAATCGCCACTGAAAAGAAGATCGACCTCTCCAGGAGCTGTCTGCGACTTATCATTGTTGCCGGTGAAGGCGGCGGCAGCATTCCGGCCACCCGCGCGCGCATCGAAAGGCTTTGGCCCGGAGCATCGGTCTTCGACCATCACGGAATGACCGAGGTCGGGCCTGTCAGCTACCAATGCCCCCGGGAGCCGGGCCTGCTTCATATTTTGGAATCCGCCTACCTTCCCGAAGTGGTTGACCCCGCGACCGGCGGGCCGGCACCGCCGGGCGAGCCGGGTGAGTTGGTGCTCACCACGCTGGATCGAATCGGATCGCCTCTCCTCCGCTACCGGACCGGTGACCTCGTAAAAGCACGCCCCCGTTTGGTCTGCTGTTGCGGCCGATCCGAACTGGCGCTCGAAGGCGGCATCCTCGGCCGGAGCGATGACATGGTGGTCGTCCGCGGCGTCAATGTTTACCCCAGCCTGATCGAAGAAATCGTTCGCACCTGCCCCGAAGTCGCCGAGTACCGTGTCCAACTCGATCGCCGCCGCGCCCTGCCTGAACTGTCCCTGGACGTGGAACCCGCGCCCGGCACTCCCGACACGGCCACGCTCTCCGGCCGCCTCGCCGAAGCCTGCCAAACCGCCCTCAACCTGCGGATCCCCGTCCGCCTCCTTCCTCCCGGATCGCTTCCGCGGTGCGAAATGAAAGCGCAGCGCTGGGTCCGCGTCAGTGACTGATCCCCCGGTCCCCGCCGCGCCGCCGTCTATTAGGAATATACATTTGCCAAATCACTAATCGTCATCGATGGTGCCCCTGTCTCTTGTTCCTGGAGTATGTAAAATGCAGGCCGACGTTTTTCCGAACAAAACCACATTCTCCCGCTTTTCCTTTGCTGTGTTCGCCGCCCTTTGGCTGGCGCCGGGCTTCGCTGCCCTCCCGTCCCCGGCGGGGGTTCGCGGGTGGCTGAGCTGGCGGGGGCCGGAGCAAACCGGGGTGTCGCGGGAGACGGGCCTCCCTGATCGCGTCTCCGTGTCCACAGCCTTGTGGGTGGCGGACTATCCCGGCCAGTCTGCGCCGGTATTGGCGGGCGGCAGGCTTTATGCCCTGGGCTACCTCGGGCAAGGTCCCGATTTGCAGGAAGGGGTGACCTGCTTCGACGCCGAGACGGGGAAGAAGCTCTGGCAACATCTCTATAACGACTACTTGAGCGACACCATCTACCTCCGGTATGCCACGGCCAGCCCCGCGATCGACCCTGAAACCGCCAACGTCTATTTCCAAGGGACGCAAGGCATCCTGGCTGCCTTTACGGCGGATGGGCAGCCCCTCTGGCACCACTCCCTGATGGAGGAGTTCGGACGGCTTACCTTCCCGAATAGCCGCACCGCATCGCCGGCCATCGACGGTGACCTGGTGATCACCCGCGGCATTACAGCCAACTGGGGTGCGCAGGGCCCGGCCGCCGACCGGTTCTACGCCTTCGACAAAAAGACCGGCGACCTCGTTTGGGCTTCCAGTCCAGGCGCCCAGCCCAAGGACAATTCTTTCTCTCACCCCCAATTCGGTTGGTATCACGGCCGGCCCGTGTTTTTCGCCGCGATCGGTGACGGCAGCATCGCCTGCGTCAACGCCCGCACCGGCGAGCCGCTCTGGCGCGTGCCGCTCTTCCGGGCCGGCATCAATGCCACCGTCCTGGTCCACGACAACAATAAGGTCATCGCCATCTACGGCACCCCCTACGAGTTAGGCCAGATGGTCGCGCTTAAAATGCCCGATGTTCTCCCCGCCGGCGGCGCAGCCGCGCCGGCCGTGCTCGAGCGCAAAGGTCTCGAACTGTGGGCGGACGATATCTCCTCCTCGACTAGTTCCCCCATCCTGGTCGGCGATACCATCTTTGCCGTTGCCGAAAAGGGCGACCTTTTTGCCGTTGATGCCAACACCGGTAGCATCAAATGGAAGCGCAAGCTCGGGATTGAGCAGCGGAATTCCTGCCCTCTTTTCGCTGATGGCAAACTTTACGTGCCAATGCTCGACGACCCGGCTTCGAAAGCCGCCGGGGACGGCGAAGCAGGCACCAAGGGCGCCTTCTACATCATCAAGCCTGAGGAAAAAGAAGCCACTGAACTGTGCCACGCTGTGCTCGACGGCCGCTGTTTCGGCACACCGGTCGCCTATAATGGAAAACTCTACCTGCAAACTACCCGCCGCTTGTATTGCTGGGGCAAACCGGGCGACAACGACGGTTGCCCGCCGGTAACGCCGGAGACGCGATGGCCGGCCCCGGGCGCGCCGGCCCAGCTCCAGGTGGTTCCCTCCGAGGTGTTGCTGCACCCGGGCGAGAGCGCCAGTTTCCGCGTCCGCTCGCTAGACGCCAATGGTTTCACTGTGCAGGAATCAATTCCCTCAAGCCAGGTCTCCTGGACACCTTACGTTCCGGCCGCGGCGAAGGTCAGAGCTACCTTGCGAGGTGCGTTCAACGGCGCGGGGGCGTTGGTGGCCGCCCCGGATCGCATGCCGTCCGCGGGAGCGTTTGAAGTCAGCTCGGGCGGACTGAAGGGCTACTTGCGCGGCCGTGTCATGCCCGGCTTGCCCGAGCAACAGGATTTCGAGTCCTTCACATTGACCGAAACGAATGCCGAGGGCGTCCACTTTGCTTACCCTCCCCTGCCCTGGATTGGCGCCCGATTCAAATTCGACGTTCGCGAAAAAGACGGCAACAAGGTGCTCGCCAAAACCGTCGACAATCGTTTCTTCCAGCGGGCCACGGTCTTTATCGGGACACCTGAGATGAACCAATACACCATTCAGGCCGATGTGATGAGCGAAGGCAATCGGCGCAAGATGTCCGAGGTGGGCCTTATCAACCAGCGCTACCTTATCGTCCTCAAAGGCAACGAACAAAAACTTGAAATCAACTCCAACCAGGAACGGCTGCGCGTCTCTGAGGACTTCAAATGGTCACCCAACACCTGGTACCGCCTCAAGGCGCGTGTGGATCAGAACCCAGACGGTTCCGCCGTCGTGCGCGCCAAAGCCTGGAAACGTGACGAAACCGAGCCCGTCAACTGGACCCTGGAAGTGCCGCATAAGACCGGCCACAAGTCCGGCTCGCCCGGTCTGTTCGGTTTTTCCCCTCAGGAAATGAAGATTTACATCGACAACATCACCCTCTTCAAATGAACCAGCACTCGGACCACAAACCGGTTTCGGAGATCGGCCCTTTGCATCCAGCTCCCTTCGGACTCACCATCCTCGGCCTTCTGACCTTCGCCCTTTCCGTCAACGCCCAGGACTGGTCGCAGTGGGGCGGCACCCCCGAACGGAATATGTATTCACCCGCCTCGGATTTACCGCACCAATTCACCAGAGGCGCTTCGACCGCGATCAAATTCAAATCCGGTACCGAGGAAGTGGACCGCTCCAACCTCCAGAACATAAAATGGGTCGCCAAGATCGGCTCCCAAAGCTACGGCAATGTCACGGTTGCCCGCGGCCGGGTGTTCATCGGCACGAACAATGAACCACCACGCGACCCGCGCCACCCGGGCGATCGCAGCATTCTGCTGTGTCTCAATGAGCAGACCGGGGAACTGCTCTGGCAACAGGTCATTAGCAAGCTCGCCTCCGGCAAGGTGAACGACTGGGAGAGTCTCGGCTTGCTCTCGTCGCCCACCATCGAGGGCGACCGGGTCTACATTATCAGCAGCCGCTGCGAAGCCCTCTGCCTCGACATCAACGGCATGGCCAACGGCAATGACGGGCCCTTCAAAGACGAGGCAAAATATGTCGTCAAAGATGTCATACTGGACAAGGGCAAAACCGCTGAACGACCGGCGCCGCCCCTCGAACCCGGACCGAAGGACGGAGACATAATCTGGCGCTATGACCTCATCGATGAGCTGGGGGTCTTCCCCCACAATGCCTCCGATGGCTCGCCATTGATCGTCGGCGATTTCATCTATGTCAATACGTCCAACGGCCAGGACTGGACTCACTCCAACATCCCTTCCCCCAACGCTCCCAGCCTCATCGCCTTAAACAAACGCACCGGCGAGCTCGTCGGCGAGGATGATGCCAAAATCGGCCCGCGAATCCTCCACGGCCTTTGGAGTTCGCCCTCCAGCGGCACCGTCAACGGCCGGCAACTCATCTTCTACGGCGGCGGCGACGGCGTGTGCTATGCCTTCGACCCCAAACCGGTGAAGGAGGATGACGCTAATTACCTGAAGCGTGTCTGGTGGTACGACTGTAATCCTCCGGAAAGAAAGAAATTCAAGTATCCCGCTGCCGAAGGACCCAGTGAGATTAATGCCACTCCTGTGTTTTGGAAAAACCGCGTCTACACCGCAGTCGGACAGGACCCCGAACACGGCGAAGGCGTCGGCATTCTCACTTGCATCGATGCCACGAAGACGGGTGATATCACCGCCTCGGGCAAAATCTGGTCCTATGACAAGATCCACCGCAGCCTCTCCACCGTCTCCATCACACCCGATGGCCTGCTGTTCATCGGCGACTTCAGCGGCTACCTGCATTGCTTCGACGCCGACACCGGCCAACTCTACTGGCGACACGATTTGAAGGCCCACATCTGGGGTTCCACGCTCGTCGCCGATGGCAAAGTCTTTATCGGGACCGAGGACGGTGACCTCGCCGTCTTCGCCGCCAGCAAGGAAAAGAAGTTGCTTAGCCTGACCAACCTTGGTGCGCCGGTCTATTCAACCCCCGTGGTCGCCAATGGCGTTCTTTACGTCGCTTCCAACACCCACCTCTTTGCGTTTGCACGCGACCTGGTGAAGCTGCACACGAGCGCGAGCACGCCATGAGGTGGATCAAACCCGCTCTCCTTACTCTGCTGGTCGCCGTCGTTTATGTCCTCCACCAGGACTTCTGGAATTGGCGAAAATTCGAGCCGCTGGTCCTGGGATTTCTCCCCGTCGGGCTGGCGTACCACGCCGGCTATTCCCTGCTCGCCTCCGCCACGATGGCAGTGCTGGTGAAGTTCGCCTGGCCTGTCCATCTCGAAGATACTCTGCCCTACGACCCGAAGAAGCCCGGGCCGCCTGACCCGCATTCATGATCCCGGTCCTGATCATTCTTCTCTACCTGGCAGTGGTTGCGTTGGTCGGCGGAGTCGCCTTCCGCCGCGGCAAGAGCAACACCGAGGACTTCTTCCTCGCCAACCGTTCGGTCGGCGAGATGGTCTTCTTTCTGTCGCTCTTCGCTACCAATATGACCGCCTTCGCCATCCTGGGCAGCTCCGGCCAGGCCTACCGCCAAGGCATCGGCATTTACGGGCTCATGGCCTCCTCTTCGGGCCTCGTAATCCCGCTGACCATCTTCCTCATCGGCACCCGCCTTTGGGCGCTCGGCAAAAGGTTTGGCCATCAGACCCAGGTCGCTTTTTTCCGGGATCGATGGGAGTGCGATCGCATTGGCACGGTCATCTTCGCTGTCAGCGCGCTCATGCTCGTGCCTTATATGATCATCAGCATCATGGGCGGCGGGACCGTCCTGGCTCATATCTCGGACGTCCGCGGCACGTCCGCCCCGTTCATCCCCTATTGGCTGGGTTGCGCAATCGTCGCGCTGGTGGTAACCCTCGGTGTGTTCCTCGGCGGCATGCGCGGAACCGTATGGGTCAACATTCTGCAGACCACGCTATTCCTTTGCTTCGGCCTGGTGGCCGTGCTGACGATCAGCCATGCCTTGCCCGGCGGTTTCGGTGAGTACGTCAGCAAGCTCGGCGGCGATCCCCAAACGCGGTTCCTGGTTACGCGCGAGCGAATGCCGCCGCAAGCCTTCTGGAGCTATACGCTGATTCCGCTCTCGAGCATCATGTTCCCCCACATGGCTATCATGTGCTTCTCTGCGCGCCGCGTCACCGCCTTCAAACGCACGGTCATCCTCTATCCCCTCGCAATCCTCCTGATTTGGCTGCCTTGCGTATTCCTCGGCGTCCTCGGCGTGGCGACCCTCGGCAAGGTCGGTGACCCTGACGGCATCCTCCTGTTGATGCTGGAGAAATACGCGCCCGAGTGGCTGGCAGGCATCCTGGGTGCGGGCATCATCTCCGCTGTGATGGGCTCCGACGCGCACCAGGTGCTTGCCTTGAGCACCATGTTCACCAAGGACGTCTACCAGCATTACGGCGGACGCGAAAGATATGGCGAGAAGGGCGCGGTCTATTTCGCCCGCGCTTTTATCGTCGTCATTACCCTCGCCGCCTACGTCGTCGCTCTCGAACTCAAAGCCAAACAGGGAATCTTCGAAATCGCCATCCGCTACGCCTTTTCCGGCTTCGCCGCGCTGGCTCCGGTGATGGTCGCGGCGCTGTTCTGGAAACGCAGCACCAAATGGGGCGCCCTGGCCTCCACCCTCTTCACCGCCGGCTGCTTGATCTGCTTCGCCTTGCTTCAACACTACCACCGCCCCGGCGATGTCATCTGGCAGATCGGTCACGGCAAGGAAGCCATCAAGGTGCTTTTTATTAACCCTCGCGGCGATGTCAGTTTTTGGAACGGCTTCATGACCGTCGTGCCCATGGTCTTCGGCTCCGCATTCTGCATGCTCGCCTTCTCTTTGCTGACGCGCGCCCCGAGCCGCCAAACCATCGAAAAATACTTTTCCTCTAAACGCCCCCAGCCAACGCCCTTGCCTGCGGCTCTGGCGCACACTTCTTCCTAACCGACCTCGCGGGCGCTGTCCGGTTAAGCACCCCCCGCTCTACCTCCCCAGCACCTTCCCCAAGGCTTCATAAACGTCTTCGACGGTTTGTACCCGCTCGGCCAGTTCGTCCGGCACCGTCACCTGGAACCGCTCCTCCAGCGCCATAATAATCTCCACCTTGGTCAGTGAGTCGGCGCCCAGGTCCGCGTCCAAAACCGCCTCCGGCGTGAGTTGTTCCGGTTTGACGCCCAGCTCCCGCGCCAGGATCTCCTGCACCCCGGCGATCTCTTGTTCGGTCAGCAAGTCGTTCATAAGTGAATTAATTGGTTGTTTCATGCCGGCACCCTAAATCCGATAAATTATCTTGCCAGTGCTTTTATTGCATATAACATTACTGTATAGTTATGTTTACGCGCCTGTTTGCGGAGTCCGGCCTCTCCCTCGAGCGCCTGCGCTCCCTGGTGGAGGTGGGCGCCTACGGCAGCATCGTCAAAGCTGCCGATGGAGATCCTGCCCGGCAGAGTCTTTACAGCCGACAGCTCAAAGAGCTCGAGAGCTTCTTTCGCGCCACCCTTGTCGAACGCCACGGCAAAGGGGTGCGCCTGACGTCATCCGGCCGGGAGTTGGCTCGCATCTCGCGATTCTTCCTCATGGGCCTCTCCAATTTTCAGCGGGGTTGCCTCGCCGAGGGCCAATCCTACCGCCTCGGCGCTGATGCAACCTTCAACCATTGCTTTCTCCTCCCTCTGCTCTCGGAATCCCAAATGCAGCCGGGAATCCGGTTCCGCCACGAAACCGTGAACGACGCCGAAGTGGAACGCCGTCTCCACGACCTGACGCTCGATTTCGGCATCGTGCGACAACGCGCCCTCAGCCGGCCGCTCCAAATGAAGGGACTCGGGAACTGGCAACTATGCTTGTGGGCGCCGAGGGCCCTCTGCAAAAACGCGGCGCTGGCCACGCGCGCATTCCGGGCCAACCGTCTGCCGCTCGTTTGGCCGGTCAACGAACTCGACCCCGCCGGACTCGGGCTCAGCGAGCACTTTGAGCCGGCTCTAGCTTGCGATGATTTCGTCCAGGCTCGACGTGCGATGGTCAGTGCAAACCTTTCCGGCTACCTCCCTGCTTTTCTCTCTCCGGAGGACGTTCCCCGTAAATTCTTCAAAGTCCCTATTCCGGAGCTGCAGAATGTTCATTTCGGCTACAGCCTTGCCTGGAATCCCCGCCTGCTGAGACTGAACCCGCACGCCAGCCGCCGCCGCGATATCCTCATCCAGGCCCTCGCGGACAGACTCGACAAGCGGCTCTCCAGTGGTTTGCGAATTTAGCCTTCCGAGGACTGCAGGCGGCTGCCCAAGGAACAGCCTCATCCCTGCCTTGGGTGGCGGGTGGCAAGCCCCCAGGGCCGCATATCTCGTCCCATGATCACCAGTCCAGTTTCAAAGCCGCGAGTTGCTGGCGGATCAACCTAAAATCCCACACGAATACCGATTGCATGTCCTCTCCGGCTGTGGCCAGAAAGCGGCCGTCGTGAGAAAAGCACAAGGGCTGACCGGTGTCCAAAGTGGCCAGTTCTTTCCCGCCCGGAATCGAGATGAGTTGCACACTGCTATTGCGTCCGCGAAGCAGCGCCAGGATAAGACCGTCTGGAGAAAACGCCATCGCCCCGTACATATCCCCTGCGCGGTCACGGGGGATAGCCAAATCAGGTGCCCAGGAAGGCACGGCCCAAAAGCGATATTCCTGCTCTGAGCCGGTGACCAGCCACCGGCCGTCCGGACTGAATCGGCCAACCGCGTTGCCTTTGACCTCCAGCTCTCGGACCGGCTGGCGAGTCGCCGCCTCCCAAACCTTGACGTTGGCCCCCTTCCAGGTTCCGGTGGCGAGCCATTTTCCATCTGGGCTCATCGCAACCGATGAGGCCATGCGATGACCCGTAATCGGGCTTGGGTTCCCGGGATTTCGCAGGTCCAACTGCAGCAGATCAGACCCATCCAGGCACGCGGCGATAAGCGTGTGCCCGTCCGGGCCGAGACAGCTCGCTTCCAGGGCTGAGGAGGAAAGGACGGTCGCGTCGCCTACCTGGAGATCGTTGTCAGGCCCGGAGAATTGGAGCGGCCACCGGTGGAGGCCGGACAGTCCACTGGCGAGCAAGTTGCGGCCGTCGGGAGCGAAGAGGACGGATCTGCACTCCTGCACCGGGAGCAGGGTCAGCGCCCGGCTGGTTTCCACCCGCCAGAGCCTGACGCCGTCGCTACAGGCGGCTGCCAGGAAGCGCGCGTCGGGACTGAACTGAGCGCCCCAAATGACGCCGGTGTGCCCCATTCGACGACACTCACGCGCCGGTTCCACCCTCCAGATGCCCACCTCGTAAGCTCCGATTCCATAACCCAATCGTTCGCCGGGCCCGAAGCCGATCGGTGCCCATCCGCCCGGTATGCTGAACAAGGACCCTTTGGCGATCGGGTCCCAGAACCTGGTCATTCCATCCCACCCCGTCGTCACCAGGATATCGCCACCCGGGTTGAACAGCGCGGCGGTCACGACGCCAATATGACCCTCCAGCACCGCTTCGAGTTCTCCGGTGCTCGCCTGCCTCAAATAAGTGCGCCCATCTCCTCCTGGGCAAGCCAGCATGGTGCCTGCCGGGTTCCATGCGGCCACTCCCAGGCTGGTCGGGTGATCGAAGCGATTCTCGATCTGACCCGAGTCCACGTCGATGATGAGCACTGTGGGATTCTCCCGGCGCGTTACGGCCAAACGCCGGCCGGCCGGGTCGTAGCTGACGGCCTGGAGGAGGGGGAGCAACTCCAGGCGCCTCACTTCTTTGCCCAACGGAAGACCGTAGGTAATGACCTGGCCGCTTTCCTCTGAGATCGTGAATTCTCGACTGTCAGGCCTGAAGCAGAAGGAATGGACGCTAATTAGTTCGGATAGGACCCTTTTCCGGGTTGGCAGATCCCAAACCACGACCCGATTTGTTTCCGGGCCGACGTATTTCTCCGCCAGGTAAGTTCCATCAGCGCTGAAACACAAACCGGCCCAGGACGGCTTGCCCGGGCCTGTGAGGCGGAGCAGTTCCCGGTCGTCAGCCGTTTGACGGATCACGATAGTGCCATCCGCCAGCGCCTGCGCATAGCGGTTCAATTCCTGATCAAAGGCCAGCCCACCGGGCGCCATGGTTATCGCGCCGTTGAGCCGGCGCTCGACGCGCACGTCCGGCAGCGCCAAACAGGCAATTGCTTCGTTGCGCAGTTCGAGGGAGGATCGAATTTCCGCCGCCTTGCTCAGGGCTTCAAGGCTGTCGAAACGGCGACCGGCCCGGCCGCTCCACCGGTTGGCCCGCGCCTGGGCCAGATAGGAAACATAGAGTTTCTCCACCGCGTCCGACTCGGCGCGCGCCGCCCTTCGGTGAGCCGCCTCGGCCTGGCGCCATTCCCACAGCACCGCGGCAA
Source organism: Verrucomicrobiia bacterium (assembly GCA_036524155.1). Lineage (GTDB taxonomy): Bacteria > Verrucomicrobiota > Verrucomicrobiia > Limisphaerales > UBA8199 > DATDCV01. The sequence goes on along the minus strand of DATDCV010000115.1, from coordinate 3,381 downwards.
ACCCAAGGGCAGCGACCAGCAGCACCGTGCCTGCCAACGCCGCCACCGCAGGTTTCCGACGGGCCCACTTCACCACATGCTCCGCGGAATTCGCAGGCCGGGCGTGAATCGGCTCCTGCCGCAGCCAGCGCTCCAGGTCGTCGGCCAAAGCGTCGGCAGAGGAATAGCGCCGTTGCGGATCCTTTTCCAGGCACTTGAGGCAAATGGTCTGCAGATCGCGATCCAATCCCGGGTCGATGGACCTTGGCCGAACCGGCTCTTCTTCCATAACGGACCGGAGGGTCTGCAACTGAGTGACCTCGGAGAACGGAGGACGACCGGTCAGCAGATAATACAGGATGGCGCCCAGGCTGTAGATATCTACGGCCGTGGTGAGTTGGCTGGTGTTGCCCGCGGCCTGTTCCGGTGCCATGAAACTGGGGCTGCCCAGCACTGCGCCTGCGATGGTGACATGGCTCCCCATGGCCAGGTCGCGAGCGAGACCGAAATCGGTCACGTGCGGTTCGTTCTGCTCGTCCAGCAGGATGTTGGCCGGTTTGAGATCGCGGTGCAGCACGCCGCGTTGATGAGCGTGATGAACGGCGCGAGCCACCTTCACGAGCAGTTCGGAGGCGTGCCGACAGGGGATCGGTGAGGGGAGATTCGCAAAGTGGGCCTCGAGGCTGCGACCGTTGATCCACTGCATGCTAAAATAAGGCTGCCCCTCACATGCCCCGACCTCGTAAATGCCGACAATATTCGGATGCTCCAGGCGTGCGACGGCCTCGGCCTCAGTGTGGAAGCGTTCGATCTCGGCATCGTTGGCCAGGTGCCCCCCCAGCATCACCTTGATCGCGACGACACGGTTCAGACTGACCTGTCGCGCTTTATAGACCACCCCCATGCCGCCCCGGCCGACCTCTTCCAACACCTCGTAATCACCAAGAGTGCGCTGCTGGTCAGCCGGCGGCAACGACGCCGAAATTGTCTCCGCCAGGCACCGGGCACAAAGCCCGCCCAAAACCGTCGCCGGCAGCGGCCGCCGGCATCGAGGGCAACATTCCTGGACCGCCATGCTTGGAGAAAACGGCGCCTCATCTGGAGCCCGCAACGGCGATGGCCCTCCAATCTCGGCGCGCTAATAGTTACTGATCCACGCTATAGTACAGAACAACGTCACGACGCCGCGGTTACGCAGTACTTTCACCCGCCGCAGGCCCCTGCCTACTAGACCAGTAAGTCCAGCAAATACCGCATCTCCGCCTCAGTCTCAAAGGGGCTCTCGACCGTCCGGGCCACTTCCCGCCTCAGCAACTCGCCGTAACGATGCCTCAGCCGGTGGACTGCCACTTTCACCGCCGCCGGCGTCAGGCCAAGCGGGGCGCCCGCTCTGCCATACTCTTCTTTGCCGCCTTCTCTTGAGAGGAAGATCTTCAGCTGCTCGAACCTTGCCGCCTCGCGGGCCTGCTCACACTCGGAACGCAACGCCGCAAACGTGCGTTCCATGACCGCCAGTGCCCAGTGGCGGTCGAACTGCTGCTCTGCCGTTAACTCGCTGTCGGCCACGGCGAGAAACCGGTCTTCGGCCGCCCCCGCCTCAAGTGGCAGCGGAACTCGGCCGCCCCCGCGTTTGGCGGCCCCCGCGCGTTTGGCTTCGTTGGTCAAGAAATGCCGCAGCAGCACTAAGAGGAACGAGCGAAATTTGCCTTTCCGCGGATCGAGGTTTCGCAGCGCGTCCCCCTCAAGGAGTTGAGCAAAGAACCCCTGGGTCAAGTCCTGCGCGTCATGGACCGCGTAACCACTTCGACGGGCAAAAGCGTACACCGGCTGCCAATAGGTCTCGCACAACTTCTCTAGCGCTGCTGTTCGCCGATCTGCATCCTCCTGGCCTGCTTCCCGCAGCACGCTCCAATGGGTTGTATCGAACCACCCCTGGTGGAGGCCCTCAAAATCCTGGCCGCGAGGGGAAACCACCACCGTTGCCCCGCTGTTTGCGGGGGTCTTCGCACAACAATCGTGATGCTCGTTTTCCATGCCTCGGTCCACTCGCGCCCGCACGCCTGCCCGGAGCATACAAATTCCCACCGTTTCTGGCCATTCTGTTTTTTCGCGGGTGCTTCTGTGGATTCAAGGTCGAATCAGCCCTTTTTGCCTGTAACCGCGACACGGATTTCTTGTTTCTCCTGAGAGAAGCCGCTTCTACACCATGAAATTGAAATCTGTAGCCGCCGCATTCGCATTCCTGGCGTGCTCCTGCCCCCCCATATTGGCCGCGCCGTTAGGCATGGCCTTCACCTACCAAGGGAGACTGACCGACAGCGGACAGCCCGCCAACGGCATTTATGACCTCCGATTTACGATCTACGACGCCCTGGTTGACGGCATCGTGGTGGGCGGCCCACTGACCAACACGGCAACCAGTGTGTCCAACGGCCTGTTTACCGTCACGCTCGACTTTGGCAGTAGCGTGTTCGCCAGTGACGCCCGCTGGCTGGAGGTCGGAGTGCGCACCAACGGAACCGGCGCGTTCGAAACCTTTCCGACGCGTCAAGCGTTGACGGCGACGCCCTACGCACTCTTCGCCGCCAATGCGGGCACGGCCGCGGTGGCCAGTAGCGTGGCTGGCAATTCGATCACCGCTCTCAACATCGCCAGCGGGCAGGTGGTCAAGTCGTTGAACGGGCTGACCGATTCCGTAACGCTGGTGGCCGGGGCCAATGTGTTCGTGGCCACCAACGGCAACACCCTGACGCTTTCGGCTGCTGGAGCCGGTGTTTCCGGCGGCTGGACCACAACGGGCAACGCCGGTACCAGCCCGGCCACGAACTTTCTAGGCACCACCGACAACCAGCCGTTGGAACTCAGGGTCAACGGCCAGCGTGCGCTGTGGTTGGCGCCAACCACGAATAGTCCCAATGTCATCGCCGGGGCGAGCAACAACATCGTGGACGGGGGAGCCATTGGCGCCACGATTGCCGGAGGAGGTTCCCCATGTTCCGCGGCCCATTACGGTGTGCCCTTGCCACAACGCGTCTCGGCATCCTTTACGACAATTGCCGGGGGTCTCGGCAACATAGTCGAAGGGTATGGCTCAACGGTGAGCGGCGGCGAGCAAAACTGGATCCGGAGCTGGACACCCAACTGCGCTGGCTCAACGATCGCTGGCGGCGGTAACAACTCGGTCGGAAGCCAAGCCGGCTCGGTCGGAGGCGGAGTCGGCAACGGTGTGATGGGGAATATGGCCGTGGTCGCTGGCGGTTTGCAGAACCGCATCGGCTTCGAAGGCCATCTTTCTGCGATTGGCGGCGGGTTCTTCAATTTTATCCGGACCAACGGGGACTACATCGCTGCGGGCGCAATCCCCAACGCACAGGCAGCCTACATCGGAGGGGGTATCAGCAA
>DATDCV010000114.1:0-14414 GCA_036524155.1 Verrucomicrobiia bacterium | reverse complement strand
GCCGACAGCTATGCGCTGCGCTCGCTGCTGAACAATAAGACGGCTGTCGCGCTGCCCATCTTTCAGTTGCCGGGTGCCAACGCCCTCGAACTCTCCAAGCAAGTTCGCCAGACCATGCAGACGCTGAAGCAGAATTTCCCTGATGGCGTGGATTATTCGGTGGTTTACGACCCGACCGTGTTTGTGCGGCATTCTATCGAAGCAGTGGTGCACACTCTGGTCGAGGCGATCCTGCTGGTGGTCCTCGTCGTGATCATTTTTCTCCAGACGTGGCGCGCCTCGATCATCCCGCTGGCGGCGGTGCCCGTCTCGCTCGTCGGCACGTTTGCCGTGATGCTGGCCCTGGGTTTTTCGATCAACAACCTGTCGCTGTTCGGCCTGGTGCTGGCGATTGGGATTGTGGTGGATGATGCGATCGTGGTGGTTGAAAACGTGGAGCGCAATATCGCCCTGGGTTTGTCCCCCGTCGATGCCTCCAGGCGCGCGATGAGCGAGGTCACCAGCCCGATTATCGCGACGGCGCTGGTGTTGTGCGCGGTGTTCGTGCCGACTGCTTTCATCAGCGGGCTCACCGGCCAGTTCTACCGTCAATTCGCAATCACGATCGCCATCTCGACCGTGATCTCGGCATTTAATTCCCTGACCTTGTCGCCGGCGCTTTGCGCCGTGCTGCTCCGGGATCATCACGCGCCGAAGGACTGGTTCGCGCGCTCGATGGAAAAAGCGTTCGGCTGGTTTTTCCGTCCGTTCAACCGCGTGTTCGCCTGGTCCGGCGGCAAATACGCCGCCGGGGTCGGGGCCGTCCTGCGCAAGAGCGCCGTCGCCCTGCTGGTCTATGGCGGGCTCGTGTTCCTCACCGGCTGGAGCTTCAACAAAGTTCCCACCGGTTTCGTGCCGACACAGGACAAGCAGTATCTGGTCGCGTTCGCGCAATTGCCGGACGGCGCTTCCCTGGACCGCACGGAAGCGGTCATTCGACGCATGTCCGACCTCGGCCTGAAACAGCCCGGTGTGCAAAGCGCGGTTGCGTTTCCCGGCCTGAGCATCAGCGGTTTCAGCGTCGCGCCGAACGCGGGCATTGTCTTCTTCTGCCTCGATCCGTTTGAAGAGCGCAAAACGGCGGACCTCAGCGGCCCGGCCATCGCCGGCCAGTTGAACCAAAAGTTCGCCTCCATCCAGGACGCGTTCGTCCTTACCGTGCCGCCGCCGCCCGTGATGGGCCTCGGCACCATCGGCGGTTTCAAACTATTCGTCGAAGACCGGTCGGATCTCGGCTACGACACGCTCGCGCGAAACCTGCAGCAAATCATTGGCAAGAGCTATCAAACGCCCGGCCTCGCCGGCGTGTTTTCGACCTTTACCGTGAACGTGCCGCAGCTCGACGCCAATATTGACCGGGTGAAGGCCAAGCAGCAGGGCGTGCCGCTGCAAAACCTGTTCGAGACAATGCAGGTTTATCTCGGCTCGCTTTATGTGAATGACTTCAACCGCTTTGGCCGCACCTACCAGGTCATCGCCCAGGCGGACGCGCCTTTCCGCGATCGGGCGGAGGACATCACCCGGCTCAAGACGCGCAATACCAAAGGCCAAATGGTGTCGCTGGGCACGCTGGTGAAGGTGACCGAAACCCACGGACCCGACCGCGCGATGCGTTACAATGGCTATCCCGCCGCTGAGATCAACGGGGGTCCTGCGCCCGGCTTCAGTTCCGGCCAGGCCGAAGCCCTCATCGCCAAACTGGCCAACGAAACGCTGCCCAGGGGCGCGGCGTTCGAATGGACCGAGCTGACCTATCAGCGGATCCTCGCTGGGAACACCGCCGTGTATGTGTATCCGCTCTGTCTGCTGCTGGTGTTCCTGGTGCTCGCCGCCCAATACGAGAGCTTCCGCCTGCCCCTGGCCATCATTCTCATCGTGCCGATGTGCCTGCTCTTCGCCATCTCCGGCGTGTGGCTCAAGGGCGGCGATAACAACATCTTCACGCAGATTGGCCTCATTGTGCTCGTCGGCCTGGCCTGCAAGAACGCGATTCTGATTGTCGAGTTTGCGAAGAACAAACAGGACGAAGGCAAGTCGCCTGTCGAAGCCGCCATCGAGGCCAGCCGATTGCGTTTGCGCCCGATCCTGATGACCTCCATCGCGTTCATTGCCGGTGTGTTCCCTCTCGTGAAGTCGCACGGCGCGGGCGCGGAGATGCGCCAGGCAATGGGCATCGCGGTGTTCTCCGGCATGATCGGCGTGACGCTCTTCGGCCTGTTTCTCACGCCCGTGTTCTACTCCGTGCTGATGAAGCTCGGCTGGCGCAGGGTGCACGCGCCCGTACCAACGCCAACACCGGAACCCCCGGCTGGAAGTTTGCCCGCCGGCAGACTCGACGCTGCCCGGGCTTGATCATCTTCCAGGAAGTGAGGTTGCTATGAAAAATTATGCTGTCATAAAATCGCAGATCCTTCTCGCCATGACCGGACTGGTCCTTGTCCTCTTCCCTTCGGGCTGCGCATTGGGTCCAAACTACCAGCGCCCGGCGGAGGAAACCTCCGCCCCCCGCTACAAGGCCGAGGCACTCGGCGCCTGGAAGGAAGGCAAGCCTTTGGACAACCTGCCCAAAGGCGATTGGTGGGAAGTGTTCGATGACCCCATGTTGAACGAGCTTGAACGCCGCGCGGCTGACGCGAACCAGGGATTGAAAGCGGCCATAGCCCGCGTCGATCAGGCGCGTGCCGAAGCGCGAGTCGCCCGGAGTGAGCTGTTGCCGAGCCTGGATCTTGATCCGCGCTACACCCGGCAGCGCATTTCCCCCAACCAGGTGCCCAGTTTCGGCAATCTGACTGCCAACACATTCAGCGCTCCTCTCGACCTCAGTTATGAAATTGATTTGTGGGGACGCGTCCGGCGCGGCTTCGAAGGCGCCCGCGCCGACGCGCAAGCTTCACTCGCCGCGTTCCACAACGTGCTGCTCACGCTGCATTCGGATGTTGCCCAAAACTACTTTGCCTTGCGCGCCCTTGACGACGAGATCGCCACGGTCGCAGGCACGGTGGACTTGCGGAAAGAACAGGTGCGGCTGGTCCGCAGCCGCTTCGAAGGCGGCATCGGCAGCGACCTGGACGTCGCGCGTGCGGAGACCGAGCTGGCCACGACCGAAGTGGAGGCTGCCTCGCTCGCTCAACGGCGCGCCGAACTGGAGAACGCGCTGGCGATTCTTGTCGGCACAAATCCTTCCGCGTTTCAGCTCGTTGCCCTCCACGGCACGAACGCGCACTGGAATCCGCAGACGCCCGCCGTCCCCGCCGGATTGCCGGGGGATCTGCTGGAACGCCGGCCGGATGTCAGTGAAGCGGAACGCCAGCTCGCCGCGGCCAACGCCCGTATCGGCGTCGCCAAAGCTGCCTTCTTTCCCGTGGTGCGCCTTACGGGCTCAGGCGGTTATCTGAGCGGCGATGTGGAAAGCCTCTTCAACTGGGAAAGCCGGGTTTGGTCGATCGGGCCGAGCGTTTCGTTGCCGATTTTTGCCGGCGGCCGCAACCTTGCGAACTACCGTCGCTCGCAGTCCGCCTACGATGAAGCCGTCGCGAAGTTCCGCCAGCAAATCCTCGTCGCGTTTGGCGAGGTGGAGAACAGCCTCGCCGGCATTCGGCACCTGGCGGCCGAATCCGCCGCGCAGCAACGAGCGGTAGCCAATTCGCGTCGCGCCGCCGCTCTCGCCACCGATCGTTACCGCTCGGGGATTGTCAGTTACCTCGAAGTCGTCGATGCCAGCCGCGAAGCGCTGCAAGCTCAGCGCGGCAACGCCCAACTCGCCGGCCAACGACAAATCGCCGCCGTTCAACTGATCAAAGCCCTCGGCGGCGGATGGACCGAACAGCAGCTTGTGGCGATTGCTCAACCGCCGGCCACGCAACGAGCGGCCACGAATAACTGACCTATGGAGCTTTCCTCTGGTGCCGGAGGTCAGGCACTATCCGAGACAGCTTCCCCGATACAAGCCTAACGCCCGGTCCCAGGCCAGTCGCTGAGCACGTTGAGCCGGGGGACGCGGCGGAAAGCTTCGTCGCGGGTCACCAGGCGCGACCCCCAGGTCAAGGTCGTCGCGGGAGCGTGCACTGAGAACGCGGAGGCGTCGCCAAGGGACGCGCAGAGCAGAACAAAAGGAAAGCAAGGAAACGAACCAGGAAAAGAGCGCGTCAGTCCGATTTCATTAATTGCCCACGCCCACGCGATAAAAGCGGGGTGGAGGACCAACGGCGTTGGTATCAATGAAGGTGGTCGAGCCGACCAAGCCAGGGAGACCGGTGGCAAGGCGGGCGAAAGGCGGGATTTCGGCAAGGTTCGTGCTGCCCTCGAGAAAATAGCTCACACCAGCGGTGCTTTGCCAGGTTACGCAGACGTTCGTGCCGATAGGCGCGGCCGAGAGCAGGCGCAAGGCGGAGAGCGCGTTAGTGGGTGAGGTGCCGCAAACCCACTCCTGCCAATTGTTCATGCCATCGGCATCCGGGTCGGCATAATCAGCCGAGCCGTCGATGGGCAGGCCGTAGTACTGGAGCCACGCATAAGACATTAGCGAGCCGGGCCCCTGGAACTCATAAACGCCGAGGTCCACGGTGCCGCTGACGATGCGCGGGTTGCCGTCGAAGTCGGTGAGACCGGAAGCCCCGGCATTTAGCCCGGCGTTGATACAGGGCGAATTGGATCTAAGGTGCAGGTCCTCGCCGGCGTAATCGACAAACCCTGGTTCATTGGCGAGGTTGCGCGGTCCCGCAGGCAGCGGCATGGTGCACGAGTAGGCGAAAGTGGCCTGGAAGTAGTTCGATTCTCGCCAAGCGTTGTTGTAGTACACGATACAATTGGTGAGCGTGCTATAACTCACGCCGCCACCAAGGGAGGCTGAATTGCCGCTCACCGTACAATTGTTAAGCGTGGCGGAATCCGCCGCGCCGCCTTGAGCGGCCGAATTGCCGGACAAAATGCAATTGTTCAGTATGTCATAGTAGGCGCCGCCGCCATTCCAGCCAGCGGAATTGTTTTTGGCAGTGCAGTTGTTGAGCACGCTGAACCAGGCCGTCCCGCCTCCATGGTAGATAACGGAATTGCTGGTCACAGTGCAGCCGTTGAGGGCGGAATGATATGCCCCACCACCTTCGAGGGCCGAGTTGCCGGCCAGCGCGCAGTTGTTGAGCGTAGAACCGTATGTTCCGCCGCCAAAGACAGACGCCGAATTGCCGGCCAGGTTGCAGTCGTTCAAAAAGCCCATGAAAGCCGCGCCGCCCAGTTGGGCAGAATTGGTGAGTAAAGTGCAGCTGTTGAGCCCGCCAAAATGCGCCCCGCCGCCTTCATATGCAGAATTGTCGCGCAAGGTGCAGTAATTGAGCGTGGCAGAAAATGTCGCGCCCCCTCGGGAAGCCGAATTGCCACTCAAGGTGCACTGGTTGAGCGTGGAAAGGGACGCCCCGCCCCCTCCATATGCCGAGTTGCCGGTCAGCGTGCAATTGTTGAGTGTGCCACGTAACGCGCCGCCGCCGTCCGAGGCCGCGGAGTTGCCAATCAGGATGCAGTTGGTGATCACTCCCGAGAGCTCGCACCAGGCTGCCCCGCCGTTTGGGTCTCTGGTCGAGTCGCCAAAAACCTGCGTGTGCCCGTTCGTCAGGGTGAATCCGCTCACGATCGCGTTGGTACCAATATAGACGCACCGGACGGCGCCATCACCGATGCTATTTGTTTCCGATGCCGGGCGGCCCTCGATCACCGTTACCAGCGGGCCGTTCTCGCTGCGTAGCTCCACGCCCTCCGGCACCACCACGCGATTGGTCATGGTCCCAAATATGGCGCGACCGCCGCTGGCATAGATCCCATTGGTGACTCGCACCAGCCGGCCGAGCTGGGTTCCTGCGTCGATGGCCTGTTGGATGTTCGTGGCCGCTGCGGCCCAGTTCGTGTACGGATACAGCGGTGTGGCGTTGGCGGCATTCACGTAATAGACCTCGCGCGCATTGATCTGCACAGTCAGCATGGCGCTGGTCCCGCCCGGGAACGTGTCATTGTAGCCGGTCAAGTGCACCGGAAAGGAGCCGGGCGTGTCCCAAACATGGCTCGCAAATGGGCGGTTGCTCATGACCACGCCGTCGCCAAAATTCCAAATGCTGGCGGAAATTCGCCCAGCGTTCCGGGCCACCAACGAAACAGGATACCCGGTTGCCACATTGGTGTGGTCTGCCATGATAGCCATCGTTAGCACGCCGGTAGCTGCCCCGGCCACGAGCTGGTCGGCGCCAATGCAAGGAGGGGACAACCAGGTCTCTCCATCAATGTCCACGCCACTGGCGTAGACCGGGCTGCCACGACTGATGCAAGGCGACTGAGCCGAAAGGTGAGTCGCCGAGGCAAGTAGCGGCTCGGCATCCAGATTTCCCGGTCCGGGGGGCAGGGGCGTGGTGCAGGAATAGGCGAAAGTCCCGCCATCGTAGTTGGGGGCGAACTGGGCTGTGTTGTAGAAAACGATACAGTTATTCAGTACGGAAGAGTAGGCGCCCCCCGCATAACCGCCGAGCCCCGGCGCCGAGTTGCCGGTCACGGTGCAGTTGCTGAGGGTGCAATAACACGCACCTCCGCCGAACCCGTCGGGCAGCGTAGCCGAATTGCCAGTGATGGTACAATGGCTCAACGTGCTCTCGTCCGCGCCACCGCCACGAACTCTCGCCGAATTATCAGTCAGGGTGCAATTGCTGAGCGCGCTGGAACTGGCGCCGCCGCCTAGAAAGAACGCGAAGTTTCCAGTCACAGTACAATTGCTCAAGTTCGCGGAATGCACGCCGCCGCCGCTCCAGGCATAATTCGCAGTCAAGGTGCAGTCATTAAGGCTTGCAGAAAATGCCCCGCCGCCATAGCCGTCAAACTCGGTGGCGGAGTTTGCAGTCAAGACACAGTTGTTGAGGGTGCTCCCCGTCGCCCCAGCGCCGCTGCCTGTGGTTGAATTCGTCATCAATGTGCAGTTGTTGAGAATGCCGGAATAGGCGCCGCCGCCTTGGTAATAGGCCGAGTTGCGGATAAGAGTGCTGTTAGTAACTGTCCCCGATAGCTCGCACCAAGCTCCGCCGCCGCTCAGTTCCTTGCTCGCGTGGCCACTCATCAGCGTATGCCCGTTGGTGAGGGTAAACCCGCTCAGCACCGCGTTGGTGCCAACGTATGCACAGCGGATGGCACCCGCGCCATTATTGGTCGTGCCCGGCCCAAACGCTCCCACAATCAGGGTCTGCGCCGGCCCCATTATGCTCTGCACTGTGACGCCTGGCGGGATGGCGACCCGATTGGTTATGGTCCCGTACACGGCGCGGCCGCCCGTGGCATAGACCCCATTGGTCACCAGAACCGTATCGCCCGGCTGAGCTGAATCCGCCGCGTCTTGGATAACGTGCGCGGCAGACTCCCAGGAAGCGTAGGGCGTTCCGGGGTGCGGGCTGGCCTGCCAAACGTAGCGTGTGGCTGCCGATGAGGTTAAACCGCCAACCGTGGCGCACAAAAGCAACCGGCGGAACAGGGGAGCCCTGGTTTGCATCCTGCCGCGAGCTTAGCTGCAGGAATTCACCCATCAAGCAGGATCTTGGGCGGAGGTGCGCGGGTTCATGAGCGCAGCCGCAAACCGATCGAAGGAGAGCAGGAACGGACCGCAGCAATCGGGCTATAGCTGCGTGATTCAAACCGCCGCCCGCGAGAAACAGGTGCGAGTGTCAAAAGTGAGGATTGACGCCCAGCTAACCTGCCGTGTCGCACCAGGAACTGGCGAACAGGTTCTTGGTGCCGCTGTCCTCGCTCGCGCTCGAGGTCGTTTCTGCCGCGAGAAGGCGCAAAAGGAACTGCTCCCAATCTTACCAGGCACGGGTCACCAGGAAGGGCGCCAGCGCGGCCAGTCCCCACGCGGCGAGCACTCGACCCGTCGATGGGGCTGACTTGCGCCACGCGAGTTGCCAGAGAGCACCCGGCAAGCCACAGACCGCAACCGGGACCAGCCACGAAACTGCGCCTCCGAAGGCATCGCTGGCCCACGCCGCGCCCAGCCCGAGCAGCGCCGCGGAAAAACCGTTGAGGATCGCGCGCCACCAACGGATGGACCGCACCCGGACATAGAGCAAACCCGCCAGCACCGCGCTCAGCACCAGCCAGAGTGCGGCGCGATATCCGTACGGCATCAAAATTCGCGAGAGGCTCAACGAGGCAGTTTGCTCGACCGCTTCAGCCCGCAGGCGGTGCATGGCGCCTTCCATGCCGGCGAATTTTTCGGCCAGAGCAACGTTAACCGCCGGGACTCGTTGCAGGTCGGAGAGCTTGGTGTAGGGAGCCTCCCGCCGGATCGCTTCCACGGTTGCCAGCGTCATGCCTTTGATGCTCATCAGGTCCGCCAGCGACGCCGCGTTCAGGTCGAAAGTGTGTTCCCGTGGCAGCCCCCGGAATTGATCGAACAAGGTTGTCCCGGTCTTGAATGCCGAGTTGGCGAGCCAGATCTCAACCGGCGGCTCCCAATGCGGGTCAAAACCGATCGAGCGCAAGACAGCCTCAACGGCAGTGGTTTCCTGCGGGAACTCGCTGAGATACGTCCGCCAGAGCGCGGCGGCGTCCTGCGGCTTGCCCCGTTCGAGGGCGTGAAAGAGCTTTAGATAGGCGTTCTCCAACGGTGGGACATCCTTTGGCTTCACCCCGAAACGCGCATAAAACGACTCCTCACGGTAGCTGGATTGAATGCCCTGGTCGGCAACCCAGCGCGAGAATAGGGCCGCCACGACGCCTTCTGTCGTCAGCATTCGACCTGGGGGTTTGCGCGTGCCCGACAAATCGCCGGGAACTGCGTTTTCGAGGAGGTAGGCGCGATACACGTCGGGCCCGCGGAGCAGGCGCGGCCGGATCGGTAGCTCGAAGGCGAAACGATTGGCTTTCACCGCGTGGTAGCGCAATACCTGCTCGCCTTGACTGAACCATAAGGGAAAGGTCATGCGGATGCGCGGAACCGGCGCCCACCTGGCCATGAGCGCACGTCGGTATTGGACGACATTCGCTTCCACGCTCCGGGCGACTTTGGCGTCCGCAACCAGCGCGCGTGTATCGGGAGCGGCGTCCGGATCGTCTGCTGCGAGCACCTGGGCCGCTTCGGCGAAGCCCTCGTTAAACGCCGTGGACCGATCCGTCCGGACCCCGATCGCGTGCACCTGGTTCGCGCCGCCTTCAGGCATCTCCCCTGCAAGCTGGCGGACGATCACGTGCATGAGCTCGTGCGGGAAGATCTGGTCCGTGGCTCCGAACCGGCCGCTGAGGTCTGAATTGCGGTGAAGATCAATATAGGCTACCCCGCGCTTTGCCGTCCCCTCCAAAAAGAAGCCGTAGCGCGGGAATCCACCCTGGTTACCCGTCAGCGCCAGATAGGCCGGCTCAATCAGCGCGGCCTCGCCACCGAACCGCCTTGCCTGCACAAGACGATACAATCGCAGTACGCGCCCGGAAAATCCGCGCTCGAGCACATCCAGCCAGCGCCGCCCGTCCGCCGCCGGCTTGAAGACTGGCAGCCCCTCGCGTTCCGAGCCCGTGTCGCTGAGGACGACCAGCAGCGCCGGCTCAGTTCTGTCAGGGCTCGGAGCCCCGGCTGTCTCACCGGCCGCCAGGACGAGGAAACAGAACAGGCCCAAGTGCCGCATCGGCGAAGCGCTCATATCCAGTTTACTCCCTAATACCCGGCAAAAGGCCCCGGAGTTACACTTCACCAGCACTTATTTTTTGTCCTCACTCTCGCCTTCGCCAGGCATGCATGTGATCATTTGAGCGGGACGCAGAGGAGAATGCAGAGCGGATCAGAAGGAGAGCACGGAAACGTAGAACCAATCGAAAGATCTTTGTCGGAATTTGCCAGGCGGCGGCGTTACGCTTGTGGACATGAGCGCGAATGACCAGGAGTTGCTCGGGCAGTTTACCCGCGAGCAGTCAGAGGACGCCTTCACGGCCTTGGTGAACCGCCACCTCAATCTCGTCTATTCTGCCGCCCTCCGGCAGGTCCGCTCACCGCAACTGGCGGAGGAGGTCTCCCAATCGGTGTTCACCCAGCTCGCGCGGCACGCCGCCAACCTCGACCCGGATACTATCCTGACTGCCTGGCTTTACCAAGTGACGCGCCGGGCGGCGATTGATGTGGTCCGCCGCGAAGCTCGGCGTCAGGCCCGCGAACAAATAGCCTACCAAATGAGCGATCTAATTCCAGGTTCCGACGACTGGACGCACGTGGAGCCGCTCCTCGATGAGGCGATGGCGTCTCTGGAGGACACCGACCGCGCCGCCGTCCTGTTGCGCTATTTCGAGGACAAATCCTTTCGGGAAGTCGGCCAGGCCATTGGCGCCAGCGAGGACGCGGCGCAGAAACGCGTCAGCCGGGCCGTCGAGCGTCTCCGCGAGCTTCTTGCCGAACGAAAAGTCGCCATTGGGACCGGGGCGCTGGTGCTGGCCATCTCCGCTAACGCGGTCCAGGCGGCTCCCGCCGGCCTCGGGGCCGCCGTGGTCGCCGGCGCGGGTTTGGGGGCCTCCGCCGCCATTTCAACTTCAACCGCAGTAACCGCCGCCAAAACTATTGTTATGACTACCATTCAAAAGACCCTTATTGCCGTCGTCATTACCGCAGCCGTTGGGACCGCAATTTACCAGACGCGTCGGGCCTCCGTCCTCAGTGATCGCGTGCAGGTTCTCGAGCAAAAACAGGCACAGCAGGCAGACCTGAACAATCAAGCGCAGGCGCTCCGGCGCGAACATGACCGGGCCACTAATGCGCTGGCCGCACTCGCTGCCAATGAGTCCGCGGCAAAGAAGAGCCCGACCGAAGTGCTCAAGCTTCGCGGTGAAGTCGGCCGGCTCCGCATGGAGAACGCCCAAATTGCCTCGACCAACGCGCTGAGCAAAGCCACCGCCGATCCCGCGGCGAGAAAGCTCCTGCGGGACCAGCAAAAAGCGGGTATGGGGATGATTTACAAGGAGCTGGCCCAGCGGTTGAAACTGACCACCGAGCAGACCGACAAGTTCAACGATTTGCTGGCTGACGGCATTATGGAGAGCGTGGGGCTGGTGACCACAGTTCTGCGGGACAAACCGGCGCCAGACCAGGTGAACAGCCTGTTCGCCTCGCAGGACAAGGCTATGCAGGAGCAGGTGGAGGCGTTGCTTGGCGCGGACGGCCTGGCGCAGTACCAGGATTACAGCCGGAACCTCGTGGGCACTCTCACCGCGCAGCAATACAAAGGCATGATGACCGGCACGGACGACGAGAAGGCGCTCAAATCTCAACAATTCGCCCGCGTAATCGAGGAGGCCTCCCGAGCCGTGCTGGCCGAGTCCGGCCTGCCGGCGGACTATCAGACCGTGCCGATCCTCAATTTCCGCAACATCGCCTCCGAACAGGATGGCGAACGCAGTCTCAAACTGTTGGATGACATCTACCAGCGCGCCACCGCCAACGCCGCTTCCTTCCTTACCGCGGATGATCTGACAAAATTCCAGGAATTCAGGAAAACCGCCCTCAACAACTCCAGGGCCGCTCTCAGCCTCAACCGCACCTTCATGGCGCCTATCGCCAACTGAACCGCGTAAGTTGGCCCGAGTAATTCCAGCGCTTCCGACTCGCCAACGCACGGCCGAAGCTTCTCCCTCTCCCAATGGGAGGGCCGGGGTGAGGGGAATTCCCGCCGGCCAGCCAATTAGTATGTATCGGACCCCGGAACCCAACACAGCCCAAGCCGCCTTCGTTTCCCCTCTCCGCCTCCTCGTCCGCCATAGGCTTGGCGAAGGCGAGAGACCGAAATATTGAATCCCAGGATTTTCACTCCTTGCTCCCTGCGCTCACGCCCTTTTGCCCGACCCCAACGGGGTCGAAATCATACCAGCCCAGGGTTGCGAGGAACGAGCTACCCTGGGTAACCCATCCCAGAAGATCAGGAACCCTGAAAGCGGTTCCATCATTGAGTCCCCGGCTCATTTCGGGGCTTTCCGAATCTCCCCAGCCCGTCGGACGTTTTGTGCTCTCAACTCTCAACTCTCAACCCTCAACTACTTCACCGGCCCTCGGCGGAACAATAGCCCCGGTTTTTCACGCCCGGCCCACCTCCCGTCATCCGTCCCGCCCTCCGCTGTCCCCCGCTGTCTCCCGCTGTCAGGCGCTGTCATTTTTCCCCCACAAAATTGTTGACCGCTCCCGCCCAGGTTCCACCTCCGCACATCACAAACTACTGACGCTTTGTGGCGAGAAGAACCTCTGCTCCCGTTTCAGGAGTTGACGTGCGAGGGGACAGGCGTATAACCATTTTACCTATGGGCAGCCTGAGGCAAAACGCGGCTCACGGCCATACACCAGCTGGGGCTTTATCGTCCTGCCTGTATTTGTCTTTTCGCGAGTTTGTCCCTATCAGCGCAAAGACAAAGTTCCCCCCGCCAAATATCGCGATTTTATCAGCGTTAGCGTTAACAATGCCTGATCCAGTTTTGTCACAATCCGGGCGTAAAGTCTTTGTCTTTGGTCTATGACTTTGTCCCAAACATACGTTAGGTTTTTGCGAATATGCGATTTGTCATCGTCATAGCGATTAGCTTGGTGTTGCCGCCGCTCCTGCTTATGAGCGCATCCAAGGTCGGCGCTCGATACGGCAAGGTGGATTCGCAGTATGGGAGCTTTGGCGTTCATGACTACACGCTCCCAGGCCCAGGGGGTCATTACGGGTTCTACGCGGTGGGTTATGGATGGATGGGAAACCCTGGGTCTAAAGGCATCATGCTGCTCGCAGACAAATGGTATATGTTGCCGGTGTCGCTGCCAGCGGCATTAGGCCTCACAGCGGGCAGTGCCGCGCTGCCGTGGCTTGCATTGCTCTGGTGGGGGAGGCATCAAAGGGCATGAACGGAAAACCTAACGAGTCGTGGCAGCCGACGCCGGGATTCCGTTTCGTTTGTCTTCGATCGCCTTTGGCCCGGCGCGGCTGCACTGTGCGTTCGGCGCGTAGCGTGCGATGAGTGGCACTATGAAATCAGCGGTTGGTCGACGAGATCGCCTCGCCATTGGTTCGTTCTTTCTTGCTTTGTTTCTCCTGGGTCCCGTCCAAGGCGGCGTTTTGTATCCAGGACTGCGCGATGGCCGTTATGGCACAGTGCTGATCCTGTTCTTCGCTTTCTTCGCGGTAGCGTCCCTACCATTCTGGATCTCGGTGCGGCGGAGCAGGCGTGAGCCGCTTACTTGGGGCAGTCGAGCGTTTCAAATTGGCACCGGCGTCATTCTTAGTTTGGATGTCGTATGGTTTACCTCAGGCATGATTTACCAACTGGTCCGGTAATGCCGAACCTCGCGTGGCAGCCGACGCCGGGAGGACGCGTCGCTTGTTTTCTGTCGCCTTTGGCCCGGCGCGGCTGCACTTTTCGTTGGACCAGATGAAGCTCGCGCTACTCGTTTTGATGATGGTCGGTTTGCTAAAAAGGGGTCAACCCATAGCATGGTTCATTTTCTGACTTGACCTGGACCGGCAAGCGGTTGTAAAACACCGACATGCCTCGCCGAATGCGGATCCAATATCCCGGGGCCACCTACCACGTTATGTGTCGCGGGGATCGTCGCGAAAAGATCTTCCTGGACGATGTCGACCGGCAGGACTTTTTGAAAACTCTGGCCGAAGCTAGCCAAAAGACCGGGTGGCAAGTGCATGCCTACTGTCTCATGCCCAACCACTATCATGCGGTTCTGGAAACCCCGGAACCGAACTTGGTCGCCGGCATGGCCTGGCTGCAAAGCACCTACACCATCCGGCTCAACCATCGGCACCAGCTTTTTGGCCACGTGTTCAGCGGCCGCTACCGGGCGCAACTGGTCGAAGGCAGCGGCAACGGCTATCTGCGGACGGCCTGCGATTACGTCCATCTGAATCCGGTCCGGGCACGGTTGCTCGAGGCTGAGGAAAGATTGCTGGCGTATCCCTGGAGCAGCTTCGGCGCTTACCTGGCCGCGCCGCAACATCGGCCCTCGTGGATCCGGGTCGACCGGTTGCTGGGAGAGCACGGCATCCAGGAAGACAACGGGTCTGGTCGCCAGCAATTCGAGGACTACATGGAGCGGCGGCGGCGGGAGGAAACCGACCCGGACGCGCTCAAAGCCTTACGCCGGGGCTGGTGCCTGGGCGGGGAAGGGTTTCGCCGCCAGATGCTGGCACACATGGAAGGCAACCTGGGAGAACATCACTCAGGTGAACTGCACCGGGCCAGCGCGGAGGCCAAAGCCGACCGGATCATGGCCGAAGAATTGAAACGCAACGGCTGGGCGGAAGCCGACCTGGCGGCCCGGCGCAAGAATGACCCGGTGAAACTGGAGATTGCGGCCAGGTTACGCCGTGAAACGACTCTTCCGCTCAAAGCCATTGCCCAAC
>DATDCV010000113.1:0-16466 GCA_036524155.1 Verrucomicrobiia bacterium | reverse complement strand
TGCCACAGCGACCACATTACTCAGGCCGGATGGAACGTTGGTCGCACTGTCGCCCCAGGCAAGCACAGTGCCATCGGCCCGCAGGACCAGACTTTGGAGGCTGTTGGCGGCCACAGCGACCACGTTACTCAAGCCGGGTGGAACATTGGTTGCAGACTGTTCGTAATCGCCCCAAGCGACCACGGTGCCGTCGGCGCGCAAGGCCAAGCTGTGGGTACCGGCGGCCACCGCGACCACATTACTGAGCCCTGACGGAACAGCTCTCTCATGATAGACCTCAATAAGGTCGTCCCAGTCCACGACCGTGCCATCGGCCCGCAAAGCCAGAAAGTGACATCGGGACGGAAATGGACCGATACCGACCGCGCTGGCCGTGATCGCCACGACATTCGAGAGGCCGTTCGCGTACTCCTTCCCTGACGAATCCCATTGCGCCAGAGTGCCATTGGCGCGCAGCGCGAGGTTATGGCACCCACCAGAAGCCACTGCAACCACGTTCGTGAGGTACGGTGAAGCGGAGTTTCCGCCGCCGCTCTGGTCCCAGGCGACAACGTACGGCCGGGGCGAAGGGCAGAGATTCACCTCTGCATTGTCATAGGTGATCTGGGCCATGCCGTTCGCCGGCCCGTGGTCCTGGTCCGCCCAATCGAGGCAGAGCTCGAAGTAACCGGAACCTCCGATCAGATGCCAAGCCTCCCCAAGCATGTCTGGGCCCGCCCCGACCCGGTTCAGAATAACGGGGTCGGCATTTGGTGTGTCGGTCACGGTGCGCTGGTACAAAACAGCATTACCTTCATCATTGTCCAGGACCCGCACGTTCATCTCCAAATTCGAATCGCGGCGTGTGAGGCCGAGAACCAGGGTGACGTTGGTGTTTTTGAGCGGCAGGCGTTCTTCAAGAAACAGCGCCATCCTGGCACCGCCGTTCCACCACTTCACCAGGTACAGCTCGTCGCTGTCCTTCCAAAGGAGGTGACCGGCTCCGCCCAGCTTATTCCACAGGTAATGCACGTCGGCCCAGGCGTTTGTCTCACTGGCACTGATCAGATCCGCGCGCCCTTCGAGCGTCCAATCGTTCGCCAGCGGCTCTGGAACCTGTATCGTGCGACCATAAGCAAAGTGAGTGGCCATTATATTGTTGGTGTCCATGCGTCCGCAACGGGCTGACAGGAGGAACTGCTGGTTCAAATTGGTTTTGGTCGCGTTACCAATTAACCAGACCCAGTTGGTTAGCTGCGGATCGATGAACTCATCCCTGAAGATGGTCGAGGCACAGGCGGTCGAGACAAACGTCCCCAACGCGATCGTGAGCAGCGCGGAGTTCTTCGGTGTCATAACAAATTCCTTTCGTGCAGCGGAATGAGGCGAGGGCCGAGGTGAGGCGCTGCATTGGTTCCCACCCAACGAGCGCGGCCCGAGAAAGCCGAAAGCAACGGACTCATCATTCTATACACCGAACAAGTTCACCAAAAGGGACAGGCTTTTTGCGCGCAGGAGCGGAGTTGAACCGGCCTATCCATCGGTTCTCCCCACGTTTTATCGGGCTTGGGCCTTGTCTTTCGCTTGAAGCTCAGCGCGTGGTGCTGAGCGCCAGAAGCGCACCTCTGCCTTTGCTACTATGCTGAGTTGGTTGCCATCGCGGCTGAAACTGAGGCTCGCAACTCCGTCCGGCGAATGTTCCAGAGTAAGCAACTGCTGCCACGTGGCGACGTCCCACAGCCGGAGGGCTCTTCCTCCAGCACCCGCGGTCGCCAACCGTTTGGAATCCGGCGAAAATGCGATTGCGTTTACTGCCTCCGCCTGTGGAAATTCAATGCGCGACTGCAGCGCAGGCAGTTCCCAGACTCTGATCATACCCGGCGACCAACGGCCCGCGGCAAGGAAATGGCCATCGGGAGAAAAACTGAGAACGCCAGCCCCGCCGGGACAAGAAACAAGGTTGGTCGAGAGCCGGCCTTTGAGATTCCAGAGACATACGGTATCTGCGGCGTGGCCGGTCGCCAGAAGCTTGCCGTCGGGAGAGACCGCGCAAGTTTCAACCGTGCTGGGAATCGTGAAAGACATTTCTTCCCGCCACTTGGACAGGCTCCAGACTCCAACGTGGGTAGGCCGTTCCACCCGCAAACCATAGAACCACTGCCTGTTTCCCTGGGCCAACCTCGCGACTCCGGGGTGGGCAGAGACATCCTTAGGGACCGGATCTGCCCACTGCACGACGACCAGTGTTCTCCCTTCTGCGTCCTGCGCCAGGTGGCGAACCGGAGCATCGGAGCCGCGCAGCCGACGCAGGACCTGCTGTTGGCTGAACTGCCACACTTGGAGCTCGCCTTGTTGAGTCCCGGCAAACAAGCACTGCCCGTCTGCCGAAAACAGCAGGGCCGCGTTGTTTGTCCCTAGCGCCGGGACTGGGCTGGGGGGCGCCTCGCCTTGCGCTTGGGCGAGGCAGGCAACACCCTGGCGAATCCCGGCAAAACTCCTGCCGTCAGGTGCAATCACGACGGTTTCGGGCGCCAAGTCCGTGACGCGCACCCAGGACCGTGGCTCGGATGAAAGCGGGTCGGCCGGCCAACAGTAGATGTATCCGTCCTCGGAGCCACCAAAGAGTTTCCGTCCGTCCGGGGAAAAGCAGACACGCCAGGCCCCGTCGAGGAGTTGGTGCGCCACCCGCTTTTGACCGCGCGTGGAAACGTCCCAAAGGCGGATGGTCTGGTCAGCGCTGGCCGAGGCAAGGGTTTTGCCATCGGGCGAGAACCTGAGGCCAGCCACCCAGCCAGAGTGACCGGCGAGTTCTCCCAAAAAACGGAAGGTCGGCAATTCCCAGAGCCGAATAACCTTCTCCGTCCAGCCGGACCCGGTAGCCAGCAGATTGCCCTCGGGGTTAATCGCCAGTGCTATGATTGGCTCGCCACGGGTGGGGAAAGTTTGGGCATTAGTCCCGCTGGCGAACTCCCACAACGCAAATCGGCAGGGAGGGCCGGGAGACGTGGCGATGCAATGTCGCCCATCCGGAGTAAAGACCCAGTCGTACCCGTGGACGCTGCTCATCAGGTCAGTTTCGCCCAGTATCTCGGCGACAAATTTCCCGCCAGGGAAGTCCCGAATAACCAAAGCTCCACCCGCGGTTGTACGGTCCTTCCAATGTATCGCCGCCTCATGGCCAAAGTACCGGCCATCCGGCGAGAAGGCCATCGGTCCGATAGGGCGCAAGTCTTTGATCGGCGCCAGCCGTTTCCGTGCGCCAAGGTCCCAGACCACGACGGTGCCGATCGGGGGAGGCGCATCGACGCTTTGCTCAGTAAACAACAGGAAGCGGCTGTCGGGTGAGAACGCGGCGAACGTCCTGATCCGTGCAGAGGGTCCAGCAGACAGTGTGAGCGCTTTACCCGTTGAGAGATCCCAAAGCTTCAAGCCGCCGGAGTCCGCGCCAGCGGCGAGCCAACGCCCATCAGGTGACACTTCCAGGCAGCGAACTGGACTGGCAAGCCGGCCGACTACAGCCTCAGCGTCAGTTTGACATTGCTGCCAGAGATAACGCCACTCGAAGCCGCGCAGATCGGTTTCAGACTTGCTGGCCGGCAGTTGCCGCTCGAGCAGATCCTTCGCCTGACCTGGTTCCTTCGCCTTGAGGGCCTGTTCCGCTGCCATGACGGATACCACATAGCCGTTTTGGCGTGCCTTTAATTCGCCCGCCCTGGCCTGCTCCCGCTGCCACACCAGACCACCGATACCGAGGCACGTCGCCAGTAGCGCTACTGTGGCCAGGCTCGCCACTTGCGGTTTCCGCCGGCAGCAGCGCCAGGTTTTGCCGACCACACCAAGTGGGCGGGCGCGGATGGGCTTACCGGCCTGGAACCGCGCCAGTTCATCCGCGAGTTCCCGTGCGCTGGCATAACGGCGCGCCGGTTCTTTCTCCAGGCACTTGAGGCAAATGGTCTCGAGGTCCACCGGCACGGTCGGGTTGAGTGCGCGCGGGGAGACGGGGTCAGCCTGGCGCACTAAATCCAGCGTCTGGGCCAGCGATTCCGCCTGAAATGGCGGGCGCCCGGTCAACAGGTGATACAGCGTCGCCCCCAGCGCGTAAACGTCCGTGCGTCTGGAAATGCGCGTTCGCTGCCCTGTAGCCTGCTCGGGCGGCAAGTAATGCGGCGAGCCCAGCACCTGCCCGGTCACCGTCAGTTGAGAGTTGAGAGTTGAGAGTTGAGAGTCGTCGAATCTCTTGGCAAGCCCGAAATCGACGATGCGCGGCTGGTCCTGATCGTCGATGAGGACGTTGGACGGCTTCAAATCCCGGTGCAAAATGCCGCGCTCATGGGCGTAGTCCACCGCTTCGGCGATGATTTCGAGATATGCGGCTGCCCTCTTAGCCGGCAGCGGTTGATTGCCGGCCAACCGCGCCAGGCTTTGTCCCTCTACGTAGTCCATCACAAAGAAGTGGCGATCCTCGTGCACACCTACCTCGTGAATCGCGACGATGTTGGGATGGTGCAAACTGGCAGCCGAAACCGCTTCGGCGCGGAAACGCTTGATTAGTTCCGGACTGCAACCGGGGCCGAAAGCCATCATCTTCAACGCGACGATGCGGTTCAAACTCCGCTGCCGGGCCCGATAGACCACGCCCATGCCGCCGCGGCCGATTTGCTCCAGCAGCTCGTAATCCCCAACGTGATCTGCGCTCCCGCTCTGCCGGTTCGGTGCCGACGACGTAGACGGCCCGGAAGCATCAGTCTTTTTGGAGGGCTCCTGAGTGCTGCCGTCGCCCAAAGAGGCCATCTGGCAGCCCTTAGCCTGGAGCACGAGACACTTCGCGCAAAACCCATGGCGCGAGCCAGAGGTCAAAGGCCCACCGCATTTTCGACACGTGTGGTCGGTCGCCATATCCGTCTGCTGATCGGAAGCCAACACCGAATACACCGAAAAAACCAGGCAAAGCGGGACACAAATTTCTTAGCTTTATCTCCGGACGCGGTCGTAGCATCGCGATGTCAGACTTTTCCGCCGCTGCGCTGACCTGCCGGTTGGGCAGGCGCGCCGAATCCCGGCCTGTAGCCTGCGATTTGCCGCCTGCAAGCAAAATCAGCCGCCAAGCACGGCGCAGAGATGCCCCATCTCGCCCTCCACCTCCGCGGGCCCAGCCACGGTTTGGGCAACCTCTTCCCGGAACAGTTCCTGGTAGCGATTTCGCATCCGGTGCACGGCTTTCTTGACCGCGCCCCCAGTCATGCCCAAAACAGCCGCCGCATCCGCATAGGTTTCCTCGGCTGCGCCGGCGACGAGAAACAGCCGCAACCGCTCAAACAGCTCAGCCTTCCCCGCATCGCGGAACTCCTGTTCCAAGCGCTCGAGAACCCGGTTGAGCAACGCCAGCGCCCACTGCCGCTCGAAAAGCTTGTCCGGGCTGAGCTGATCGACCAGCTCCAGGGCATAGCTTTGATCAGCCGTTTGCGCATCGAGCGACAACAGTGTCGCGGATCCACCCCGCTTCTGGGCGGCCGCATGGATGCGGGCGTCGATCAGGTAATAGTTCAGACCTGCCAGGAGATAAGAGCGGAACAGCCCCTTGCTTTGGTCGACCCGGTTCAAGGATTTGCGCTCCAGCAACTGCAAGAGGAACCCCTGGGTCAGGTCCTGGGCGTCCTCATGTCCGTAACCTCGCCGGCGGATATACGCATAAAGTGGATACCAGTACGTGCGGCACAGCTTCTCCAGGGCCTCGGCGGCCTGGGCGGTGTCTTGCTCCCGCGCTGCCATGACCACGCTCCAATGCGTGGTGGCGAAGACTCCTCCGAGCCCTTCAGGACTGGAAAGTGAGCGTTCCGTCCGCACGGCCTGACGGTAAACAGAGCAGCGATGGATTGCACGCGAGATCTCGGCAAGGCGGCATTGGCGGGGAAATCCTAGATGAAGACCTACGGTACGTGGGTCCATCCCGGGTGTCCAATGACGCCACCCGACAAGAAACCCGGTCTCGCAGGCCAAGTGAGAGTTGGGGTCGTAAGGCTAGGAATGATTCGGCCTGCGCGGCAGGCAAAAGGCTTGCGTTCCTGCCAAGGTTCGCCTGAACTGGGCTGATGAACCTGAAACGAGTGGCTGCTTTGCTGGTTTTTGGTTGCCAGATCTTTCCAGCCGTCTCGGCGGAACCGGCTGCCCAGGCAGCCAGCGGAAGGCTGGTCATTCACGCGGACCAGGCGAAAGAAGCCATCAATCGCAATATTTACGGGCATTTCTCCGAGCATCTGGGGCGGTGCATCTACGAGGGTGTTTGGGTGGGAGAGAACAGTCCCATTCCTAATACGCGGGGCATTCGGAATGACGTGGTGGCGGCGCTTAAGAAAATCAAGATCCCGGTGTTGCGTTGGCCCGGGGGCTGTTTTGCCGACGAGTACCACTGGCGGGACGGGATCGGTCCGGGCGAGCACCGGCCGACGATGATCAACACGCATTGGGGCGGGGTGACCGAGAACAACCACTTCGGAACACATGAATTCCTGGATTTTTGCGCCCAACTGGGTTGCGAACCTTACATTTGCGGTAATGTCGGCAGCGGCAGCGTCCAGGAGATGCAGTCCTGGGTGGAGTATATGACGTTCCCGGGCATCAGCCCGATGGCCGACGAGCGCAAAAGGAACGGGCGCGAGGAACCATGGAGGCTGCGCTATTTTGGCGTCGGCAACGAAAACTGGGGCTGTGGCGGCAACATGACGCCCGAGTTCTATGCCGACCAGTTTAAGCGCTACGCGACCTACGTGCGGAACTTTGGGACGAACCGCGTTTTCAAGATCGCGTGCGGCCCGAACGGGGGCGACTACAAATGGACGGAAGTACTGATGCGCGATGTCGGCCGGCGGATGAACGGTTTGGCGTTGCATTACTATTGCGGAACGGGCCGGCGGAGCCGCTCCGCGACTCAGTTCAACGAGGAGGACTGGTTCTTCCAATTGAGAAACGCATTACGAATGGAGGAGTTGGTCCGCAAACACTCCGAGATCATGGATAAGTATGATCCGGACAAGCGCATCGCTCTGATTGTCGACGAATGGGGCGCGTGGCATGCCGTCGAGCCCGGCACGAACCCGGGCTTCCTTTACCAACAAAACTCGTTGCGTGATGCGCTGGTGGCGGGCAGCACTCTGAACACGTTCAACAACCATTGCGACCGCGTCAAAATGGCTAACATTGCCCAGATGATTAACGTCCTGCAGACGATGATTTTGACGGACAAAGAGAAGATGATCCTGACGCCGACATACCACGTGTTCGAGATGTACACGGTTCATAAAGATGACAAGCTGGTTCCGGTTGATCTGGAGAGTCCGGATTACACCTTGGGAGCCGATAAGATTCCGGCGGTCAATGTCTCCGCTTCACGCGACGCGGAAGGCAGGTTGCATGTGACCCTGTGCAACCTTAATCCCAATGTACCGGTGGAGGTCGCCTGTGAAATTCAGGGGTTGAAGGCGCAAAAGTTGTCGGGGCGTGTGCTGACGGCTTCCGAGATTACCGCGCATAACACCTTCGAGCAGTCCGATGCGGTCAAACCTGCGGAGTTCAGCGGTTCCAAAGTGTCGGAAGGAAACTTCACGGCCGCCCTGCCGGCCAAATCCGTTGTCGTGCTGGAGACCGAGTGAGGCAGGAGATCTGTGCGGCCATGAATGCGGCGCGGCCAATCGGCTTCTGGTATTACCCGTATGGCAGGGAAGAAGCTTTGCCCGATCCGAGCGCCCTGGTATGTCCTGGATGGGTGCATGCCGAGGAGATCAAGAAACTGATCGCCTACTTGAAAGCCGGTGCCACCTACGAGACATGGCGAGGCCTGTCTTACTGCCGATTTCGGTGTTTGGTGGACAACAGAGAAATGGGCTGCCGAGATTTTACCGATGGTCTTTGGGTTTGGCCGGAAGGGCTTAACCATTATGTCGAGAGGCATGATGTTCGGCTCCCGGACGACTTTGTAGCCCATTGTCGCGCAAACAAATGGGTGATCCCTGCTGACGCTGCTGCGCGAGTCGAGTTGTCACACGATCTTGACTTTTCGTCATGGATCGCGTGGGCGAGGAGCGTGCAAAACAGCGCAGACCCGGCGGTGCAGCGAATGGGGCTTCGCCGCGCTGAGAAACATGGGGCCTAAGGGTTGAGCAACTGCACACGGTAGAACGCCTCAGCTTGCACCGGGCGTGGAAGGACGGCGGTGGCGTAGGGACCGGTCGCAACGATGTCGCCCGAGGCATCACTCCAGGCGGGTTCGCTCGGACGTGACGTGAACTGCACCCTGTAGGCTTCCCCTTGGAGCGCGCGCCAGGTGATGCTCACGCTATGTGACGTGCTGGCGGCGTAGATGATGACGGGCACGGGTTTTACGGCGGGACCCAGCGTAACCCAGTCACTGCGGAATTTCTTAAAAGCGGCGATGGGCAGATGCTTGTTTTGAATCCCATCATTGTACAGCACCATTGTCCCATTATCCGAAATGAGTTGGACTTGCGTATTTGTGGTCCAGGGGGTAGGCGGCAATTCGGCGATGCCTTCGGGCTGAGTGCCTGAGAGGTCCGTGGTGCGTTGCTGGGGTTGGTCCGCTGGGTTGCCGGTCCACGTGTAGAGCCTGAAATCGTTGGGATAGGTTCCCGTGTCGCCGGGCGAACCGCCGCAAATGAGATAGCCGTTGGTCGTGCCCTCGAAGCTGCGGAAGCCGCGCCCATAAAGGTCCAGTTCGATGGGATCGCCGAAGACGGCTGAGCCGGCCGGATATCCGCCGGCGGCGAGTTCGGCAAAATTGAGCACCGGCACAATCAAGGCATAGGTCCGGTTTGTCGCCGGGACGATCGGCGCGCGGAACCCGATCCAAGCGGTGTTCGTGCTGTCCGGCGCCATGGAAAGACCCTCGATATTGAAGCCGTCGGGCGCTTTCGGATTGACATTGTCCGCCGCGGAGGCGGCGAAGCCGTAGTAATTTGTGCCCTTCCCGTGATCGTTGGTGCTGTCCCACTGGATTAAGTCGGTTTTGAGGTAATCGTAGCGGCCGACGAATGTCAGCACGGTGTTAGTGCCGGTGCCGGAAAGATCAGCCGCGAAGAGCCGGTTGCGGTTGGTGCGGCTCTGGGCGGAATTGGCGTTAGAATGCGCGCCGATGAAGTAAAGTCGGTTTCCCTGACGCGTCGAGGCTTCGATGTTGACTTCGCCGTGTTCTTCAGGCGTAAGGCCCAGGTCGCTCTGGAAGTCAAATTCTCGGATTGGTGCACCAGACCGATTCCGGTCATAGAGGCGGAGGATATTGTTCTCGTTGTCCCCGACGAGCATGTAGTCGGCGTCGAGAGCAATGGCGGTGGACCCGTCGCTGGTCCCTGTGTGCCACCTGCCACTGGGCCGTCCCATAGCTGAGGCGGCGTAGGGGAACGCGATCCGGCCGGTGCCATTGGTGGAGGTCGCCGAGACGGTGATTGAGGCATAGCCTATCCCGACCGGGCTCACGTAGAGCGTAGGTTCTCCATCAACCCCGATCACGACAACCAGATTACGATCAGGCACGACGCTCGGATTGCTGCTCGAGGCGGTGACAACTATATCTCCCGGCCCGGCCCCATCAGCCGATACATGGAGCATCACACCGGGGTTGCTCGGGTCGCCGATGACGCCCGAGAGCGGGCCCGGCGAGTTGATTTGCACGGACAGGTTGTTCGCTGCGCCTGGTGAAAGAACCGTACCGCCGAGGAAATTGCTGCTGAGCAAAGTGCTGTCGAACACCAGCGACGAACATTCGGAGCCAGCGAGTTCGCCGAAGTACCAGGCGTCGGCCGTGCGAGGGGTGGTATCAGTGGGGAAGCGGCCCATTGCATCAGGCGGTTTCCCCGCGCCGTCGAGTATGGCGCCCCCATAGATGAGGTCGTGGCTCGCGCCATCGGTCCAACCCACCGCATCCAGAACAAGAGCCCCTGGTGGCAGACCCTCAAGGATGCCGTTGTTTCCCGCATCGAGGTCCATCCATTCGCTGATGGGCAAAGGACTGCTGACCAGCAGGGCGGAGCCGGCACTGTTTTTTATCGCGCCCCCGGCCACACTGAGCCGCGGGTCGGCAAGAGTGGTGGTATTGGTTGGAATAACGTAGGGGCTGTCAGGAGGCGTGATCACCAGCAACCCGCTGCGGCCGAGCGGGTAGCCGGTCAGGTTTACCGCCAGCCTGACCTCGCCCGGATTCCGAGCCCTGTCTCCATCGACCACGAGCAGGTAAACGTTGGTGAGAAGCGCATCAGCCGGTCCTTTGAGTTCGATAAACTCGCAAGGGGCATCGTTCGTGCCCGGGGGATTGACCTTGAGCTCGTTAAGGAGGACCGATTCCGATTCGAAAATGTTGACCCGGAGTTCTGGTCCGAGCATGGCGAGTGGATACTGCATGGGATCAGCCGTGGCGAGGACGCTGTGGCCAATCGTCGCCAGCCGAGGAAAAGCATCGATCACGTTGTCCAACGGGGCACGGGCTATTATTTCGTGCAGGGCATCGTTGGTAAGAACAACGGCGCAGGAATTTGAAAAAGTGGCACCGGCGTTGGCGCTGACCTGGATTTGTCCCTCGACGCTGATACGGACCGTCACCGGGCCGGCAGGGGTGGTGGTCAGACCGAGGAGGTAAGAGGCAGGCACGCCCCCTTCAAGGAGTTCGGTCAGGTGACCTGACTCGAGAACAATGATGCCCGGCAAGGGCGGCGCTCCAAAATTCGGCGACCCGATATGGTTGAGAGGCAAGCCGGAAAACTCCGAAGGGAGAGTGCGATTGGTGCTGAGGAGCCAATCCGGCGCTGAACCTTCGAGTCCGCCGCCGGCGACCCAGGATCCCACTTCTGAGTTCGTGGTGTTTCCAGTCCGGCCCAGGTAGGTGGGTGTAAATGAGACCGGGACGACCACGCCCGAGGCGATGCCGGCGCCGTTCTGCCGGAAGTTTATGGCGCCATAACCAATGTCTCCGGCGTCCTTCACCACGCCGACCGAGTCCAGAATGGCCCAGCTCCGATAAAGCTGCCCACCCGGAGTGCCGTCGTCGTTGCCGTCGATATCCGCGCCCGGATCCGGAGCGTTGGTTGTTTGAATGAGAAAGAAGGTCACAGACGCGTGAGGCAGATCAGTACGGCCAGAGCGCCCGCGGTGTCCGATGGAACTGGTGGAGCCGCTGCCAAAGCCCGGGCCCGAGCCGGTATTGACGAGGGCCGATGCAGCGGGATTCGGCGAATAGTTGTTGGTCTTCTCCAACAACGCGAGGAAGCCGTTACCGCCAATGGCCCGCCCGGAGAGGTCGAACACGTTCTCGATCGTCCCTGGGTCCGCCGCCAGGTCTCCTGCAACGGCGAGAAGATACGTGCCCGCAGGGAGGATGTGGTTGGGCGTTCCTCGAATCTCGATGTATTGGTTCGGTGAATCAGGCCCCGGTGGGGCAAACAGGATCTCGTTGAGGAACGCCTGGCTGGAGGCAGACCAGCCGGGAAGGCCGAAAGCTGCCATGACCAGGAGCAGTTGTTTGTGCCAGCTCATCAGAGCTTTGCGCCTCATCAACCTATTTAATCGTTTCAGTAACAGCAAGAGTCATGCTTGAATTCATTTGCGGCCAAGCACGAGAAAACCATGGGTCAATATGACCTTGATCAGGCGGATCGGGGACACGGGTTTTAGTTGTCGAAAGACTTGCGCGCGCCTACATAGTTAAGCCATGGATCTAGAATGCTCACCTGGGTTGCCCGGCCGGCGCCGGAATTGAAGATATTCCGGCCTCAATTCGCCTTCGATGTTAAGCGCTCTCGTCTACCTTCAGTATCACACGATAAAGAATCGCACTACGGTGCGATTGAGACGGCTGAAACAGCCAAAATATCTCTTCGGCGCAATCGTCGGCGGACTTTATTTCTACTTTTACTTTTTTCGGTATCTTTTTGGGGTGGGTTCGGGGCGGCGGCCAGCGCCGTTCGGAGCGGACGCGGGAGATGTCCTGTTATACCAGGGTATTGGAGCAGCCGTGTTCTTCTTATTGGTGCTGCTGGGATGGCTGCTGCCCCGCGAGCGGGCTGCCCTGGCGTTTTCCGAGGCCGAAGTGGCTTTCCTGTTTCCCGCACCAATTAGCCGTCGCGGACTTATTCACTACAAACTGCTGCGGTCGCAGTTGGCGATTCTTTTCACCACGTTTTTCCTCGTGCTGATCAGCAATCGCCTCGGGGGGAAGGTGTGGATTCATGCAGCCGGATGGTGGTTGATCCTTTCCACGCTCAACCTGCACCTGCTGGGGGCCTCATTTGTCCGCACGATGCTTCTCGATCGTGGCATAACCAACGGGCAGCGACGGTTGGCCATCCTGGTGTTGCTGGCCGGTGTGGCGGCAGCCCTGCTATGGTGGTTCAGGCAGGCATTCCCGAATTTTGACCCTGCGCTCATCAAGCGTCCGGAGGATTTGAAGGAGTACGGGAAAGCGCTGCTAGGCTCAGGGCCGCTCCCGTGGCTGCTCTATCCCTTTCGAATCGTGGTGCGCCCCTATTTCTCCGTCGGTGGCACCGCTTTGCTGTCTGCCCTGGCGCCGGCGCTAATTCTGCTCGGACTTCATTACCTCTGGGTCGTGAGGTGCAATGTCGCCTTTGAAGAAGCTTCGGTGGAAGCCTCGAAAAAGCTCGCGGAGAAGATTGCCGCGGCCCGTGCCGGCAACTGGCAGGCGCAAGGGAAGTCCCTTAAGGTGAAAAAGGCGCCGTTTGCTCTGCGGCCCGCCGGCCCGGCGCCCATCGCGTTCCTCTGGAAAAACCTCATTAGCGCGGGCCAGGCCTTTTCGGTGCGGTTTTGGATCGTTCTGGGAATCCTTGTTGTATGCGTCGCGCTCTCAATCGGACAAACCTCTTCCCGTTCGGGGCTTGCGCCGGTAGTTGGAATAATTGCGGCGACGTTCATCGTGTGGTCGCTGCTGCTCGGGCCCCAGTTCCTCCGGCAGGATTTTCGCCAAGACCTCGCGGTGAGCGACGTGCTGAAAACATATCCACTGCCGGGCTGGCAGGTTGCCTTGGGCGAGTTACTTGCACCCGCCGCGGTTATGGCGGGCATCCAATGGCTGCTGATCCTCCTGGCGCTGACTCTGCTGCTGCAGTTTCCGCTCCCGGGACTGGGACGTGGCGGCATCCTCGCGGTCGGTGTCAGCGCTGCGATGATGCTGCCCGTGTTGGATCTCATCACGCTCCAGATTCCCAACGCAGCGGCGCTGCTTTTCCCGGCGTGGTCGCAGGCCGGCAAAGACGCCGCTCACGGCATTGAGGCCACCGGGCAACGCCTCATATTTATGCTCGGTCAGCTCCTGGTTTTTCTGGTTGCTTTGGTGCCGGCTGCGATCGCGGGGGCGGCGGTTTTCTTCCTGACGCAGTTTGTGGTGGGGGTGACCCTCGCCATTCCCCTGGCTTCGGTGGCCGCAACGGTCGTGCTGGGAGGCGAAGCCGCCCTGGGAATCATGGTCCTGGGCCGCGCGTTCGATCGGTTCATTCAGGATTGATTTGAACTCGATCCGCGGGGCGGCTACGTTGGTTGCAGTCTTATGACACTGACTGAGAAAATCCTGGCGCGTGCGGCGGGGAAGGCCCGAGTGCAGGCCGGGGACAATGTTTGGGTGAACGCGGATGTGTTGATGACGCACGATGTGTGCGGGCCCGGGACGATTGGCGTCTTCAAACGCGAGTTTGGAAAGGAAGCGAAGGTTTGGGACCGCAATAAGGTCGTGATCATTCCCGACCACTACATTTTCACGTCCGATTCCAAGTCCAATCGGAATGTGGATATCCTGCGGGACTTTGTGAAAGAGCAGGGGATCACCTACTTTTACGATGTGATTGACGACCCCAATGGGCATTGGGTGTTTGATGCCTCCAAAGGGATGTTGAACCGCCAGTATGGTTCCCGCTACGCCGGCGTGTGCCACACAGCGCTGCCGGAGAAAGGCCATACCCGGCCCGGGGAAATCCTGTTTGGGACCGACTCGCACACCTGCATGGCCGGCGCTTTCAACGAGTTCGCCACCGGCATCGGCAATACTGACGCGGGTTTCGTTATGGGTACGGGCAAGCTGCTGCTCAAGGTGCCGGAAACCATGCATTTCCGTCTCGAAGGGCAATTACAGCCCGGAGTAATGGCCAAAGACATCATCCTGCACTGCATCGGTGAGATCGGTTTTGACGGCGCAACCTATCGTGCTTTGCAGTTTGACGGGCCGGGCGCGGCCAGCCTGAGCATGGACGACCGCATGACCATCGCGAACATGGCCATCGAGGCTGGCGGCAAGAATGGGATTTTCGAATTTGATGGTAAGACCCAGGCGCTGGTTGACTATCGCTGCAAACTAAACGGGACAAAAACCAGCTACGAGCCCGTCGAACGCGATCGCAAGCAGAAGTTTGTCTACGAATCGGTCGTGGATCTCTCGAAGCTGGAACCCACGGTTGCGTGTCATCCCGACCCTGGTCAAAGGAAGCTGGCGAAGGAGTTGGGCGATATCAAGCTTGACCGTGCCTACATCGGTTCCTGCACGGGCGGCAAAACGAGCGACTTCCTGGAGTTTGCCCGCGTATTGCGGGGCAGGCGCGTCGCCATCGATACGTTCGGTGTGCCGGCTACCCCGGAGATTGTCCACGACTTGCAGACCGCGCGCTGGGGTGATGAGACCGTATGGCAGATCCTGGTGAACGCCGGCGTACAGATGACCGAGAACGCCGGCTGCGCTGCCTGTCTCGGCGGCCCGGTGGATACCTTCGGCCGCATGAACGCGCCGTTGAAGTGCATCAGCGCCACCAACCGGAATTTTCCGGGCCGGATGGGCCACAAGGACTCGCAGGTATTCCTTGCCTCGCCGGCGACCGTAGCGGCCAGTGCGATTACCGGAAAGATTACCGACCCGCGGGAATACTCGAGCTGAGTTCGAGTTGAGGATACGAGCGTCGGCTCGTTTCCGTCCTCGCCCTCTCTTTAAAGGACGAGGAGGAGGAGAACGGCTCCTTCTTCTTGCCGGTCGTGGTTACTCCGCCCGCAATGTTACGAGGCCCCAGCCCGGCACCTCAATCGTATTGCCGATCGCCTGCTTCGGAGCCTCGCTCGTGTCGCTAATCCACACCCTCCGCGGAACAGGGTCCGACCACGCGAGTTTGACTTTTTGAACCTTTCCTGACGCTCCGAAGAGCCTGACGATTTGGCCTTTGCCGTCGTCGCTGGGTTTGCAGGCTGCCACAACGACTTTGTCAGACGAGAGACGCAACCGCGAGGCCGCCAGTTTGCCGCTGGAGGCAACCGTGGCGATTAACGGTTGCGAGCAATCGACGCCGAACTTCGCAGCCTCTTCCGCTTCGAACTCGCGGTGGGCGCGGATCGCAAACCTGAATACCGTCGGCCCTTCCTGATCGGCCCGATAATTGGTGTGCCAGTGGTTGTTCATCACCCACGAGTAAAGGGTAGCGGAGGGCCGCAGATGCTGCACCCAAACACGCCAATCGGTCTGAGAACCAACCAGGTTGGCGGTGATCGCTCCGAGTTCCACCAGCGGCGCATCGATAGGCGACCAGGTCACGCCGAATTTGTCGTTCGAGATGTCCACCCAGCGCTGGACGCTGAACCAGTTTTTGCACGACGCCGGTATTTGGTCCAGCTCGGGCCGCACCGCCGCCAGCCCGACATCAAAACGCGGCATCCCGCCCGGCACGTCAAAGCCAAAGCCGAAATGGACTCCCTCTTTCGTGCGGACCGGAAGTTTGTCAACGGTGTTGATGATCTCGACACGATCCAGCCCTTCGATCAACCGCACTTCCCTCGTCAGCTTTTTGCAGCCGGGCGCGTCAGACTCGATCAGCAGCGAGACCACCAAAGGCCCCCGTTCCTTTACGGTGATGCGCGGCGAGGCGTTTCGCTTGAGCTCTTTCAGGTCGGAGCCGGGCAAATAGAAATAGTCGTTGAGCGCGGTTGCCCCGTTCTGGTCTGCCAATTCGCGTTTAAGCCGGCGGCTGAACAGGCTTTTGATAGCGCCTGTTTGGCGGTCGATCCAGAGCACAAAATCGCGGGACTCCACGCCGTAGGGATCGACCCGGAGCCTTCCGTTGTTCTCGGTTGTCCCGGCCGCGACGCGGAAACGCCTGGCGGAAAACGGCGGGATGTCCCGGGCGAGAAAAACCAGCTCGCCACTCGACAGACGCTGGGAAGGCACACGTCGTTCTTTCTCGTCGAGAACGCTGTCACCCGGTTTGGCGAGGTCGCCGGTCAGAGTGACGAGGTCCGTTCGGTTCCAGGATGCGGTGTTGAAGACTTCGATGGCTCCGAGGCGCGCGTCCGCTCCGCGAGCATTCTCGAGCGCTTTTTGCAGCAGGTCGCGCGATTGCTTGTCCGCGTCGAGCGCGAAGGCCTGTTTCACCTTCCACTGGTCCCGGACAAACGGGATGTCCGGTTGGCTGATGCTGTTGTGGGCGCCCCAAGTGTGCTCACTGTAAAGCAGG
>DATDCV010000112.1:0-7957 GCA_036524155.1 Verrucomicrobiia bacterium | reverse complement strand
TAGAGCTTGTCTTCGTGCCACAGCGGCGCCACCCGCGGCCCGGCCGGATAGCTGATCCGGTAATCGCACTCATACTCGTACCGCCACAGCACCTTCCCGTCGGATTCGCTCAAACAGGTCACCCGCTCGACCTTCTTCGCGGTCGCATCCTCCGGCCGATCCGTTGATTTCGCCTCTGACTTCCCCGCCGCGCGGTCCAGCACGTAAACACGGCCCTTCACCACGATGGGCCCGGCGTATCCCGCCCCAATCGGCGTCCGCCACAACACCGGGGGACCCTCCTTCGGAAAACTCTCGATGATCCCGGATTCCCGCCACACCGCCGACCGATCCGCCCCCAGCCACTGCGGCCAGTCCGCAGCGCGCGAGCCTCCGGCGCATAGCACGGCGGCGATTACCCAGTAGCCTGTTCTTGCACAGCGTCTCATTCACAGGATCATATCGCAGCCCACCCGCTCGGCGACTCCAAAAGTGCCCCCTCGTCAACAAGCCAGGCAAATTGAGGCTATACAGAATCCCCGGCAACGGTGTCTATTAAGTGGTATGAAACGATCTCTCTGGGCCGTTTTGATAATAGCCGCTTTGGCGATCCTGCTGCTTTGCCTGACCCCCGCGTTTAACTACCCAGCCAAGACCAGAGCCCAGCGCATTAATACTGTGAACAGCTTATGGCAGGCTTCCCTTACGCTCACGAATAGCTCCCGCTCGAACTGGAACACCCTTCCCCAACCCGGGCCACATCCGACAAATCAACCTTCCTTTTAGGCCCTGCAACCTTCCCAATTTCCTTTGGGAAATTGAGCGTCCCCCTCGTCGCGACCAAATACCTAAGCGCGTTCGCCGCGACGCCGCCGCCGCCGGGGCGGGTTGAGAGTTGAGGGTCGAGAATTGAGAGTTCCCACCAAGGCCCGCCCAGATTCGCATTTCCCTGACAAGTCTCCGATGTAGCATCGTTTCATGACCGCCCCACCCCCAGGCGCACAAACAAACGCGGCCACAAACCGCTGAACCCGCTCTATCCGGCCAAAACTTGCGTCAGGTCCACTGTGCGCCACAGTTGGCTGGTGAACCCCGAATACATGTCGAGGGTGACGTGCGGGCCGTTGACTTTCACGATGGCGTAGCCGGGCAGATCGGCGTATTGGAAATACCTCACGAGGTCGCGTTCGCTTTCATAGACCGCTCGCCGGGCTTGTTCGGTGGCGGGTGAGAAAGCGGCTTCGACCTTGACCTGGTCCGGGGTGTATTGGCTCACGCCGGAGAGGAGACTCCGCGGTTGCACTGGCGCGCTGCTGATGACGCTGCTGAGTGCCACCTGGAGGAATTTCCCGCCGCCGGGCGTCGTGCGGGCCAGCAGGTTGAACTTATGAATGTGGCCGCTCAGCACCAACACGTTGTGTTTCCCCAGCAATTCCAGCAGATGACCGCGCTGGACCTTTTCACGTTCGCCGGAAAAAATATGCCAGGTGGACCGCGCGCCGTAAGGAACCACCGGGGGATGTATTACCAGGAAACAATGCCGCGCGGTGCGCCGCGCCAGCGCCGCTTCCAGCCACCCCAGGCTTTCCTTGTCGTACGCATCATAGAAGCAAAACAGCGCCTCGCCCTGTTGGACCGTATACCGCGCCGAAGTCAGCTTCTCCGGTCCTTTCAACTGGGCAGCCTGTGCGCCCAAGAAAGGATGGAACACCGCCTTGAAGGCCTCCGGTGCCCCCGCGCCGGTCACATCGTGGTTCCCCTTGGTGAATAAGAGCGGAACATCCGGGCCCGTTGCGCGCAGAAACTCAACCGCCTCGGTGTTTTGTTGCCGGGCCAGGTTTTCGTTCCCGCAGAGGCCCTCGACCAAATCGCCGACTTGAATCAAAAAGGCCAAGCGGTTTGGTGAGGAGCTAAGTTCCGCGAGGGTCTCGCGCAGCCGGGCGAACAACTGTGGCAATATGTCGGCCGTGATCCGGCTGTAATCGCGCACCTGGCGGAGGTCGTCAGGTTTCTCGCGCTCGAGCCATTCCAGCTCGTGGTGCTTGAGCCTGTCAAAATGCAAATCACCCAGTAGCCCAAACGCAAAGGATTCTTCGTTGGCGCCACGCGATGAGAGCGGCGTCGGGAGCGAGAGGCCCGCCGCGCCGGAGATCAGCGTGCTCAGAAAGCTTCGGCGGGAGAATGAGGCGTTCGTACAACTGGCCATCTCCAACAGCATATGTCACAGCCGTTCGCGGTCAAGACAAGGCAGAGACTCACCCTGCGGCGGCGAACATCTCGCCCGTGGCGCACCGCTGCCATACGAAGCCATAGATCCGCCCCGCCAGAGTGTCGGTTTCTTCTTCGGAGAATTGCGGGCGCGGCAGCGAGGCGTAGAGGCTGTCCAGGATGAACATTTTCACATCGGCCTGGGTCTGGGTGTTTTTGGTCCAGTTGGGCATCGGCCGGAGATGGGCGATGAGCGCGGCCAGGAGGCCCCGGCTCGCCAGCTTGAGGCGCTCGCGGTCGGCTTTGCTGATGTTGTCTTTGAACAGCATCTGGAACAGGGCGAATTCGTCCTGGCTGAGACCTTCTTCGGCGGCCCGTTTTTGCTCCGCATCCAGGCCCGCGGCGAAATCCACCAGCCTGCCGAAGGTTTCTTCGATGGTGACGCGGTCCTTCTCCCGGTTGTAGTCGGCGACGATCTCCTGGTACTTTTTGTAGTAGTCCATCCGCTGGGGATTTTGGGCCAGCATCTGGGCCAGCTTCTTCTCGACCACGTCTCGGATGTCCTGAAGGGCGGTGGCCTTGCGCTTCACCTTTTTGGCGAACTCGTCGCGGAGCTTGGCGAAGTCGATGCGGCTCATATCGAAGACCTTTGAGTCCATCTGATCGTCGCCGGGCTCCTGGGCGCGGATGGCTGCGCTCACGATTTCCTGAAGTTGTTTCAGGACTTCGGTGACATCAGCGGTGTCGCGCCGTTCCTGGAGCTTTTTGTAGATGGTTTCGATGTCGTCGTGGCGGACGGCGTAGCGAAGCGCCGACGGTTCCATGAGGATGGCTTTGAAGCGAGAGAAGACCTCGCGGGCCATGATCTCGAAACGGCGTTTGGCTTCGTCGGACGTGTACAGGGCGTCCACGGCATCACGCAGCGCGGCGGTGCGGGTGAAGCCTTTGGCGCCGAGCAGGCGGGACGGGTCAAACCCGAGGCCCCGCACGTGATTTTCGGCGGCTTCGAGGGCCTGAAGGAAGGCGGCCAGGTAATCTTCGATGGGGGTTACGACACCGCCGCCGTCACCTCCCCCACCCGGCTGGCCCTCGTCGTCGCCCAGCGCGTATTGAGCGAGGGCTTCGCGGAGGCTTTTCAGCATGCCGTTGTAGTCCACAATGAGGCCTTCAGTCTTGCCGGGATAGACGCGGTTGGCGCGGGCGATAGCCTGCATGAGGGTGTGGGCCTTCATCGGCTTATCAATGTAGAGGGTCTGGAGGCACTCGACATCGAACCCGGTCAGCCACATGGCGCAAACGATGGCCACCCGGAAGGGGTGGTTGGGCTCTTTGAAGGCGTCCTCGACGTTGACGCGCCTGCCGTCGGGCGTCTGGAAGCCGTTCTTCATGATGACCCGGTGGGGGATGATGTCGAAATCCCACTTGGCGAAATCGCGGACTTCGTTCTGAGCCTCGCTGATGATGATTTCGATGATCGTGGATTCGAGCCACTGCGCCTGGCCGCGGAGCCACTCGATTTCCTTGGTGAGCGCCTCCCGGCGGCTTTCCTCGACGGCGCGGCTGAGGGCGTCTTCTTTCAGGAGGGCATAGCCGCGGACCTTGGCCAATTTCGCTTTCCAGAGCGGGATGATCCGCTGGTACATGCGGGCACAGGTGACCTTATCAATGCACACCAGCATGGACTTGCCACACTGCCAGCGTGTGGCGCAATGCTCGACAAAATCGGCGGCAAGTTTATCGAGCGCGTCGCCGGCGGTGATGACCTCGTAGTCCTGGCCGAGCAGCCGCTCGAGTAGGGCTTCCTTGTCAGGGTCGAGCTCGGCCCGGGCGATGGCCTCGGCGATGCGGTCGTTGAGGTCGAGGCGGGCGATGCCGAGCTTTTCTCCGCGATTCTCATAGACCAGTTTGACGGTGGAATTGTCCTCTTCCGACCGCTTGAAATCGTAGCGGGAGACGTAGCCGCCGAAAATGCGCTTGGTCAGCTCGTCGTGCTTAAACAGCGGCGTACCGGTGAAGCCGATGAACGAAGCGTTCGGCAAAGCCAGGCGCATGTTGCGGGCGAATTTGCCGGCCTGGGTCCGATGCGCCTCATCGGAGATGACGATGATGTCGTCCCGGGTGCTGTAGGGCTCATCCGGGTTGACGTCCTGGTTGAATTTGTGGATGAGGCAGAAAACAAAACGATGATTCTCCTTTAGCAGTTGCTTTAGCTCTTTTCCGGAGCTGGCACGCGGCGTTTTTTCGTCGGCAATGCCGCAACCGACAAAAGTGCGGAAGATCTGGTCGTCCAGGTCCTCGCGGTCGGTTGCGATAACAAAGGTGAAGTTGCCGGGGATGTGACGCCGGACCTTCT
Organism: Verrucomicrobiia bacterium; assembly: GCA_036524155.1. Taxonomy (GTDB): domain Bacteria; phylum Verrucomicrobiota; class Verrucomicrobiia; order Limisphaerales; family UBA8199; genus DATDCV01. The sequence goes on along the minus strand of DATDCV010000112.1, from coordinate 3,417 downwards.
CCACAAACATGACCATGGAGTAGGATTTGCCGCTGCCCTGGGTGTGCCAGAACACCCCCAGCCGTCCCAAATCCGGATGCGCTCGCTCTATGATCGCCAGCTTCCCGGCGTGCCGCTCGCTTTCCTCCTGACGCGGAAGCGGCTCCCTCTCCTCCTCAGGAGGAGAGGGTTGGGGAGAGGAGGCCTTTACCATGCCGCCTGTTTTCCCAGACCCGTCCTCACCCAACGACGATTCAGACCGCACCTCCACCACCCGGTATCTCAGTCTCCGCTCCGGCGGAATCTCCCGTTTCAATTCCTCCTGCCGTTCCATCGAAGCTACCGCATTGTTCACCCCCAGAACCTGGTGGTTGCGCGCGACCACCTTCCGCGTGCCGCCGGGTTTGCTGTCGTCGAACAGAATGAAATTCTCGACCAGATCGAGCAGACGGTCCTTGGCGAGCATTCCGTCGAGCAGGACCTCGGCTTCGACGCTGCCCTTTTCCTTTTCTTCGTTGCGCTTCCACTCGGTGAAGTGCTCCCATTTGCTGGTGATGGAACCGTAGCGGGCGCGGTCCCCGTTGCTGACGATGAGAAAAGCGTTGTGGTAGAAGGCGTGATTGATGCTCGTCTCGCTGAGATAATCGGTCAGGTTGTTGTCATAGCCCGCCCGCATGTTCAGATAGACGGCTTTTAATTCGATGAACACCAGCGGCAGGCCATTCACGAAACAGACCAGATCGGCGCGGCGGTTGTAATGCGGGACCCGGAGGCCCTGAATCTTCAATTCGCGGACGGCCAGAAAGCGGTTGTTGGGAGTGCCGTCGGCGCCGGTGCGGTTCTGGAAGTCGAGAACCTGGGCGCGGACGTATTGGGTTTGGCCGGCGGCGTCGCGCCAATCAACGGGGACACCGTTGCGGATGAAATCGTAGAATTCCCGGTTGTGCTGGAGGAGGGAACGGGCGAAGTCCACCCGGGTGAGTTTCTCGATGGCCTGCTCGCGGGCCCAGTCCGGAAGAGTTGGGTTGAGGCGTTTCAGGGCGGCGCGGAGGTCGCGGGCCAGAACGACTTCGCGCTCGCTCGCGCGGCCGAGCAGACCGGCCGGGCCAAACGTCTCTTCATGATGGGCGTAGATGGAATCCCAGCCGTGGACATCGTGCAGGTGGTCCGCGAAAGTCTTCTGGACCAGGCGGTCTTCGCTGTTGATGTCGGTGATCATTCGCTAAATCAGTTCTGGCTGGTGCTCGTGCGGAATCGGGAACACGCCGACGATGAGCCATGGGTTTTCTGCCCAGTCGCTGTATTGGAGCGTAGTGCCGAGGGAAAAGTGGAGATCGGTTTTTACGAAGTTGTCGAGGTATTGCTGACGGACCTTCGCAAGCGCCAGACTTTCGAGATTGCTCTCCCGCCTGAGACAGTTCCAGTAAAGCTGGCCGACTTCCCAATCGAGTACGGTCAGCTCGCTGATTCGTCCATCGGCGTCCTGAAATTTATAAAAAAACTTCCAAGGCAGTTTGGGGATGAGCTGGAAGGTCCGTCGCCAGTCCTGTTCGCCCGCGAATAAGTCGCCTTGCGTGCTGCGATTGCGCATCTCCTGCACTTTCATCTCGTCCCAATCGCGGTCATCCGACTCCCACCTGAAATCAAGAATCTTGGTCGGTTTGAAAACCGTGAGCGTGTACTGATTCTTATGCGCCGCCTCGATTATCGGCGCAAGCCGGTGCTCAATCTTGCATTTGCGGAGCACGAGTTTTCGGCGTTCGCGCCAGTTGTCTTCCGTATCCATGTGCCCATGATGGGTGATGTCGTTGACGTCAATCGGATGATAAGTCTCAGGTCTATGGTCGCGGCTGCTTTTGGCCAGCGTGGTTTCAATCCAATCGAATTTCGCGTATCGATTTGTGTAATCCATCAGCCGGAACGGAATGGGATAGAGCCGGACCCAGGAGCCGTTCTCGCGCAGGGCGGCGGTGCATACGGTTTCACCGTACTTGCGCGAGAGAGTTGGATACGTTTTGACGATAATCAATAGGCGTTCGCGGGGCATGCTTCCTCCAAGTGTCGGACTGTGAGTGATTTTCCGATTCTGGCGGCAAGAGCTTCTGCAACGCAATGCCGATGGCATTGCTGAGGGTCCAACTCAAAACAGGTGAGCGCCATCCGGTGACCTTCCTTTAGCCAACCGATAAGCTTGGATAGCGCCGCGGTCTGTTTGGGTAACTGTGTGCGTTCGTATTCGTCAAAGAGTGCGTCGTAATCAGCCTGAGTGTGGAGTTCCTGGCGCTCGCCTGAAGCAATGCCCAACTCCGGCACGTGTTCATAGCGGATATCAATTTTTTCACATGCGCTGCTGAGCGTCGATTTGGAAAAGCCAAACTTTCGACTGATTGGATTTCGGCGCACATCGCACAGCATCGTAACGCTCTCGCGCAGCAATTGGTTCAGGAACGTTTCAAGTGTCTTGCCTTCGTAACCAATCGTAAGCAGGCCAGGCGTGCGCTTCTGCGGTGTTGATTGCCTGATGCGCGCCAGCGTGTCGGCGTCCTGAATGATTTGCCCGGCCACCTCGCTCCTTGTGGCGTAGTAAGAGAAGCGTGCGTAAACGTGCTTGAGCAACGCTTCGCCGCGCAGCTTGGAATAAGTGCGGCAAAATTTGTGCAAGGCTACCGCGGTAGGATGGTCGGGCTTTGCCCTTGCACGGCCTGCTGCGGTTAGCCTCCACGCGGCCTCGTCAGCTTCCAGATACCCATGGTCAATCAGCCGGCCTTTGTCCGCGTACGAGGTGAACGAGAAGCCGCCGAATTTATATGGCACAAAATCGTAAGAAGGCTCGGACTGGAATTCCCGCGTGTAGAGGAACAGCAACTTCTGGAAATCCGTTTGAGACACCTCGCCGTCAAGAGCGTTGAGCAGGCAGAGAAGCAGTCGTTGACGTTCCTGAAGCATGGCAGATTGTAAAGAGCTAGCGCATCAGGCCGCAATCTCTCCGCTCATCAACCGCGGCAGCAGCAGGTCGCGGGCGGCGCGGAGCTTCTGGTTCTGAGTGTGGAGGACCTTGATCTGCCGGAAAATAGGTTCTACTGCTTCAGTAAACACGTTCAAGAGGCGTCGGGGAGGCGTCAGGACCATGAACTTCTCGAAGCAGCTCTCTTGCACGCGTTGCCGACCGGACGAGCCGACCATGCTCTTGATGGCGTTTTCCCTGAAGTTGTAGGTGCGTGCTAGGCAGTAAACGAATTCGGGGGTGAGGCGTTTTGATCGCAGGACAATGAACTCGGTTGACCCGCGGCCGGCTTCGCCATCTGCCAGGATGTTCACGAGCGCGGTCTTGCCGTTCTCGAGGCATGGCGTTATCCGGGCCAAGAGAGTGTCGCCGTTCCGGAATTTGCTGCCGCTACGGCCTTCGCGCTTAATGGCGTTCTGGACCATCATGGAGTC
>DATDCV010000111.1:0-2722 GCA_036524155.1 Verrucomicrobiia bacterium | reverse complement strand
AGTAACTGTTACCCGTACGTGGGGCGAGAGTGAACTCATTGCGCCAAAAGTCCTGTTGCCCATCTTACTCACGGAATCGAGGTTTGATCTCACCAGGAGCTGCCTTGGCCATCCCCAAACGGGGTAGTGCCGACCTGAGCTGGTCTGCCGAACTCGATTTACTGGATTGAGATCTTCTCGGCGGCGATTGGGCGCTACTCCCGCTCCATCCCAAATTGCGGATGCCGCCGGTGATGACGCAGCAGAGTCACCCGGATGCCTTCTGGAATCTCGCGGTAAATGAAGTGGTATGGAAATCGTTTCAGATTGGCCCGGTGGAAGCCTGGCTTGATGGGATGGAACCGTGTGGGATTGGCGAGCGCCATGCCGATGACGCCTCGCAGGTCCGCCTGAAAGTCCTCAACCAAGTTTTGGGAAACAGCCTTGTAGCGCCGCATCGCTTCCGCGACGTCCTGCTGGACGCCGGGGTGATACTCTAACCTGACTTTCGCAACTCGACCATAGTTTTTACAGAAACCCCTGATTTTCGGGGCATCGCTCGCGAAAGTCTTCACTACAGGTCGAGTTTGGTCGGGGCACCTCCTTAGTCCAGCAGTTGGCCTTTGACGCTGATTCGGGGTGGCGGTTGCTCGGGCAGTTGCCAGCCCAATTGTGCCAGGAGCATCTGGTGATCCCTCGCGGGTTGCGTATAGCGCCGGAACAGCAACTCCTTGCCCGGTTCTTCGGTCGGGAAGAACACGTCCAGCATCTGCATCGTGGCGAACTTTTCCAAAAGGCTACGAGGGGTGAGCCCGCCGGCGACCTGCCGCAGCTTGGCCTGCAACGTCACGTGCAGGCAGTAGGCCAGGTAGGCCACGAAGATATGCGCCTCGATCCGGTCCTCCTTTTGGTGAAAGATCGGGCGGAGCTGCAAATCGTCTTTCAGGTTCCTGAACGCGGCCTCGATCGCCACCAGTTGCAGGTAGTATTCCCAGAGCAGCTTGGGATCGGTCTCCGTCAGATTGGTGCGGAGCAAATAGCGGCCCTCGCGCCGATACCATTGCCGGTAACGGCCCAGCGCCAGGCGGAAGGTGAACGTGGTGGCATTGACCTCCTGGCCCGGCTGCGGCCACTGAATCTCCAGCAGCTTAAAGGCGCGGCCCGCCTGCTCCTTGGCCTGGCCGACGGCCACCAGAAGCTCATCGCGGGTGAGGGGCTTTTTGAAGTTCTGCAGTTCCCGCAGTCGCTGAATCAAAGCCCGCAACTTGCGCCGGCGCATCGCCCGCTCTTTCTTGAGCCGGTCCTGGCTTTCGACCAAGACGTAGAGCTCTTTGGCTTTGGGCAGCAACTTGACCCGCACCGATGGCCGGGCCTGCTGCCAGGGCAATTTCACCAGCTCGGTTTCCAACTTGGTTAACCGGCCTTTGGGTGTGCCCACCAGGTAACGAATCTGCGGCTCGGCCTGCTGCATTTCCAGGATCACCTCCTCGGTGGGGATGCCCCGATCCATCACCCACACCCGGTTGGCTTGGCCGTAGAGCTTCTCGATCCTCTCCAGAAACTGCTGGAGGGTGGTCTTGTCGCTGGTGTTGCCGGAGAGCACCTCGTAAGCCAGGGGATAGCCTTCGGGGGTCACAATCAAGGCAATGACCACCTGCACACAATCGGGCCGCTTGTCCCGGCTGTAACCGAACCGGCGCTTGTCTCCTTCCGGAAACGGCGGGTCGCTCTCAAAATAGGTGCTGGTTAGATCATAAAGCAGCACATCGAACTGGGCGCCAAACTCATCCTGCCAGCGGCCGCGCAAATACTGGAAAAGTTCCCCCCGATGCTTCAGCAACCGGTCCAGGCAGCGGTAGAGATTATCTTTGGCCGCCAGCCCAAAATCCTCGCCCAACAAATCGGCCAGCGCGCTCTGCTCATACCATTGTCGATGCAGCCGCCATTCGCTGCCCGGATCCAGCAGGCGGTAAATCACCAGCGTGATGAGCACGTTAAGCCAGCGGGTTCCTTCCCGGCTGGGCGGCAATCGGCTGCTCCAAAACCGCGAGAGCTTCAACAAATTCCAGACCGTCAGCGCCACCCAGCAGGCGCCCCACTGCCGCGGTCGCTCGATCCGAAAGTGCTTGAGGTAAACCGCGATTGCCGCCGCCTCTTTGCGCTGCAGTTCGCGCTCGGTGACCAGCCCGGGCAAAGACGCCCCGGGCTGCGGGCCGTCGCCGAACTGTTCGGCGGTCTTTTCCCAACTCAACTCCTGAGCCGGCGTCAGCTTGCCCAGATAGAGCACGTGCCGTTGGACCACCCGGCCCTCGGCGCAGCGACGGTTCTCCACCAGACTCCAATACGTGTTGGTCTTTCCATCTTTGCGCCGTTCATGGCCTCGCAGGAAGATTGCCATCAATCAGGATTTTACCAGCTTGGGCGGCCAGCGGAAGAGACTAGGTCTGCACTACAGAGCGTTTGGGGCGCCCGATCGCTGACTTTCCTCGGAAATTGAAAAATCTCGCGCCGAAAATTTCCCAAAAACGGGTCCAGTTGCGAAAGTCAGGCTAAGCATTCGCCCGGCCGGAGGAGCCTTCAGTTGCTCCTGGCCAACTTCGGCCGCGGGCTTCGCGCTTCAGGAAACTGGGGCGTTGCCAGGCGGATGGACGAATAGCGCCGCCACGCAGCAAGTGCAGGGGGCGGATAACATTGCCGTGGTGCCCGTCCTTGGGCCGGTGAGGTTCTATCGGCTTGTCCAGTA
>DATDCV010000110.1:0-4642 GCA_036524155.1 Verrucomicrobiia bacterium | reverse complement strand
CGCGAGCCCCGCGCTATAAAGCGTCGCCCTAAGCCTTTCCAGAAATTAAATCGCCCGCGCCACCTGATGAAGGAAATGCTGCACCGAAGCAAATGCCGTAAAAAAGGGCCCGCTATCTAAGCGCCATTCTGGGTTGACCCTATCAACTATCAACGGTCGTGCCGCTGGTATTATGTCTGTCCTCAACTTACTTCTCAGCGTTGCTTCAACAGCTGATAAAGAGTTTGGTTAAATTCTTCTTCATAAGTAGACTTTAGATCTAGGAACTCTCGATTAGTCGCAAGGTTCTCTGAAAGACCTATTATTTTGTAACCATAGCGTTTCGTGGTCCTCCTGACGAGGTCATCGTCGGGCGCGCCCTGAAAGCGTGGGAGTGCGAACCGGTCCGCGATGAAACGATAATCCTTCACTGTGCAGGCTCGCTGAGCGTCCTTTACCGGATCGGCTTGTCGAATGCGCCTAAGTTGTTCTGTTGAATTGATCGCATAGTCCGTGTCGTTCGTCTTAACAGCTGTGCTCGGTATGACGAAAACGCTGTCCGCTGTCGAGGACGAAGAGGCATCGTGACAGCTTATGATTACGGTGGTGACCAATGCTAGCATCCCAGCCAGAAAAAGAGAGCTTTTGTGCATAGTCACATTAAAAAAACGAGTCACAGCCGCTACCACCCCAGTCCTTTATAAGATCCGCAACGGCCTTGGCCGCCTCGGTATACCGCCGCTGCCACTCACTCTCGGAGACTTCTTTTTGGATATACCCAAGAATTGTGCCACTCCAGATGAGTCCAGTATGGTTGCCTCTCCTGTACGGAGCATCTTGCGAATAGTAACTGTAGCGATCTCTTCTCTGGACATGCATCGCTCGTCTGACGGGATTTTCGACGAGATAAACATTGAACGGATCATCGAGGTCAACGTAAGCGTGCCCTAACTCGTGCGCAATTGTTATGGCACCAGATTGCTGAGAATCACCCAGAAATTCGTGGAGGGTATATGGCAGCCACTCGTAGTGGTGGTCATCTTCCGATGCGTAGGCGAGGTTTAGAGCGAGTTGCTGACTGGCGGGTTCCCATTCGGCGGAGAACTTGTGGTCGTTCGGGTCATTAATGGTCCTGACCTTCGTCGGGGGGCCACACAATGCCCTAGCGAGCAGGGCAAATCCTACGGTGCCGCCGGTTTTGCCCATTGTTATGAAGTCATCCATAACGGGCTGGACTGAGTACGAATGTGTCGTGCTGATTAGGAGTTTCTTAGAGAGCTGATCGCGTACTGCGTTTTCATTATGTCCTAACTGTTTGTACATCCAGCAAACGCAGCACCGTTGCTCGTCCGTCGCCGTTAGACCGAGCTTGTCAATGGCGAGCAGCGGATGGTTGAGAACAAACGAGTACAACCCTGCGCCCCCTGCTTCCTCTAGCGGATCTCTGCTCAACCACCTGCCTGTAACCGGCTGGTAAGATCTGTACCCATAGTACGCAAGGTCTGCTTCCTCGTCAAAATACTTGGTCGAGAACCGGAAGGGATTGGCTTTGGCCATAGGGCTGGTCATGCGCAACAGCTCGCCAAAGGGGCCGTATTCGTACTTCGTTGGCACCGAGCCGTCAGCACCTTTCAGGAAACCAGCGACGTTGCCGTTGCCGTCGAATGCTGCAAAATAGAAGCCGTTCGCGCTGTCGTTCAACCCGATGAGACCGCCAACGCCTCCCGCGCCCTGTGGAGTGCCGGAGAGATCGATGCCCCAGACGAAGGCCTGGATGACGCTGTTATTGGTGGCGTTCAACGTGGCGACAAGATTCCAATCGTCATAGGCAAACCGCACGTCGCTGGTAAGGGTTCCGGTGCCTTCGGTATTTGGCCAAACGCGCTTGGTAATCCGCCGCGATTTCCAGTCATAGCTGAAATCGATGCGGTTTTGCGGACCGACTGCCGTGTTGGCCACCATACGCACGAGCCTGTTCTCGGCATCCCAAGTGTAGTTCCAACGGCCGTCAGAGGTCAAGTTTCCGTCCAAATCATAAGTGAAGCTCTCCTGGTTTTTCGGGACAAACACGTTGCCGGTGACGGTGGTTTCATTCGGCGCGGTGACACTGACCGACTGCCAAACGGGTACTGACCCGTTACTCACGGTAACTTCTTTGCGGAAATATTCCCCTTTACGATAAGGCGTGGTGCCGTTGACCTGAACAGTATTGGTCGCGAGTTCGAGACCAATGACGTCCACTGCGCCAGGAACGTCCCGGCTGCTGTATTGATTGAGTGAGTTGGCGGTGTAATTCGCAGACCGGAGGGTCCCGCCGTTTTCATCGCCGCCAGCCCTGGTGGATTTGCGATTCCCGATGTCGTCGTGGGCATACTCGAACTGCTGCCCGGCGACGGGTGTCCAGTCGGGCCAGAATTTCTTGCCCGATTTCACCTGCCCGAGGGGATCATATTCATAAATCCAAAAACTGCCGTTCGCTAGGCTGCAGCGCGTGCGCTGATTGGCATTGTTGTAGCCGTAGCCGAAAGAAACGGAGGGGACGGAAGATGAGTTGGTGGCGGAGGCGATGGAGGTTAGCCGGTTCAGAAAATCGTATACCTTGCTCGTGGTCAGTCTTGTGGTCGTGTTTTGCTTGAACACGATCTGGCTCACGAGGGGCGAGTTGGCATGGTAAGTGTACGTGGCGTTGTAGGTGTCGTTGACGACCGAGTTCAGCCGGCTGGCGTTGTCGTATGCGTTAAAGCGTGAAACCGTTGAAGCGTTGAAGCGTTGAGCCGTTAAAGCGTGGAAGCGTTGAAGCGTTGAGGCGTTGGAGCGTTGAAGCGCGGTTCCGAAGGGCTGGCGCGCGGTTGGGCGCTCGGCGCAGGAGCGGGGAGCGGGTAAGGCCGTCGGGCCAAAGTCGAAATGAGGGGATCGTGCGGAGGCCGGGCGGGCAAAAGGATGTTGGCCTTGGCGGTGTTAAGTACCCCCCCCCCGGTACGTGGTACGCCCATTCCTGCGCGGTTTATGACCGCGAGGGAGATAGGCAGGCGCGGGGTAGACTGGTCTGGTCGGGAGCTGGAGAAGCTTGAGTCCGGTTCGAGTTAGCGCCCAACCACGAAAAGTTGCGGCCCGCATGCGCCTGGTGCTCGACCGCGGGGATTTGGACCCCACGGGGAACTTCTAATACTGATAGCAGGTCGTTTAAGAAAAGCAAGACAACTTATTCACAGCTAAACGAAACGGGTTCGGAACTGGTCGGGTCGCGCATCTGCAACGGAGGTCTGATTCTCGGTATCACGGCGGCCGGAAAGGCGTGGCGCCCTTTCAGGGCTTGGGGTTTGTGGGTTGGCCGAGTTCCCAGGCCGTTGGCCTGGGCTGATGAGTTGCCGCACCTTCGGCGCGCGGGTAGAAATGGCTACGGTGCGCAGGGTAGAGTGGCTGCGGTGGGCGGGGGGGTGCTTTGGTGCGCAAGAAAGAGCGGTCGCCGTCGGGGAAGAGTTGCGACCGGCGGCGGAAGCGATTACAGGTATGGCGTATGAGCCACGGAACAATGAGCGTGAGGGAGTGCGGCTGAGCTGCTGGCCGGGAAGCTTAGGCATGCGATGCTAAAGGTAATTTGGCTCATCCCCTTTCTCCCACTGGTGGCAGCGGGCCTGAGCGCGCTGCTGCCGCGGCGTTTCCGAAGGACCGCGGCGGCGTTGGCGATCGGCTCCATGATCGTGGCCCTGGTGCTGTCTTGCGCTGCTTTGGTTGAGATCTTGCTTGAGGCCGGAAAGTCCCCGCAGGCGGTGAATTTCCGGTGGTTTCAGATAGGCGGGGAATGGGTGAGGCTGGGCTGGGTGCTGGACCCGTTGGCGGCGGTCATGCTGCTGATGGTGTCGCTGGTGGGGTTGCTGATTTTCATTTACAGCCTTGGCTACATGGCGCACGACGACAATTTCACCCGGTTCTTTTGTTTTCTGTCGTTGTTTGCGGCGGCGATGCTGGGGTTGGTGATCGCCAACAGCCTGCTGTTGCTGTTCATCTGTTGGGAGTTGGTAGGGCTGACGTCGTATTTGCTGATCGGATTTTGGTTCCACAAACCGGCCGCTGCCGCCGCGGCGAAAAAGGCTTTCATCGTCACCCGCATCGGCGACCTGGCGCTGTTGCTGGGGATGGTTTGGCTTTATGCCCAGGCGGGCACGGTACTGTTCTATGATTCCGGCAGAGGCTGCCTCGAACCATCGGCGGTTTTCGGGCTGACGCTGCAAGGCACGCGGCTCGGGGTCGCGGCCTTGACCGGCATTGCGCTGCTGATCTTTTGCGGGGCCGTCGGCAAATCGGGCCAGGTTCCGCTCCATGTCTGGCTGCCGGATGCCATGGAAGGGCCAACACCCGTCAGCGCGCTGATTCACGCCGCGACGATGGTTGCCGCCGGCGTGTTCCTCATCGCGCGGGTGTATCCACTATTCAGCGGCGGGGGAACGAGTTTGGGGGCGGGCTCGACTCTGACGCTGGAAGTGATGACCTGGGTCGGATCGATCACCGCGGTGTTCGCCGCCACGATCGCCGTGGCGCAAAGCGACATCAAACGGATCCTGGCTTACTCGACGGTTTCGCAACTGGGTTTCATGATGATGGGGCTGGGAATGGCTGGTGTCGCGGTCGGCATGTTTCATCTTATCGCGCACGCATTCTTCAA
>DATDCV010000109.1:0-18026 GCA_036524155.1 Verrucomicrobiia bacterium | reverse complement strand
GGCATTGATCGAGCCCGAGACGGCGAGCACAGTCGCGATCGCGTTGCGGAAGGCGCCTTCGGTCATGACGAGCGTTCAGAAGGCGCACTTCGACCCCCTGCTCCGCCAGCGCCATCCAGGGGTAAACGTTCGACGGATAGTCGTCAAAATAGACCAGGATATTGTCGCCCCGACGAAGGCGCAGTCCGCTCGCGAAAAAGCTCAGCGCCAACGACGTCGGCCCGACGAAAGCGACCTCCGTCGGCTGGCATTGAAGCAGTTGAGCCGCGACCTTTCGGCCATGCTCCAAAATGGTAGGATAGACCACCCGCTCCTGGTCACCGGACGCCGCCGCGGCGGCGTAGTTGCTGATGGCGTCGGCCACGCGACGGGGCAGCGGAGAATCGCCCCCATGCGCAAAAAAGATTGTTTCGCGCACGACCGGAAATTCACGTTGCCGCAATTCTTCATTCCCAAGCAGGTCCGCCAAAGTCATGCGCAGATACTAGAGGCAAACGCACCCAAGCGCAAAGGGGCAAGCAGAGATGACGCAAGGGATGAGCTGAGGGTGGACCAACCACCCGGCGCGCGGACTTCAGTCCGCAGCAACGCACGAAATCGGCATTTGCTGCGGACTGAAGTCCGCGCGCCGGCCACGCCGCAACGTGCAGCCCGCGACCTGTGACACATCGGTCGGTAGTCTCGTTTGCGGCGCGGCGCTTACTTATGGCAGCAACTCTGGCCTGCACCGCTCAGATCCGGACTGAGGTATGGGATTCCGAGTGACAGGCCGCGAAGGATGAGCAGGGTGGCAAGGAGACAGACTGAAACGGGCAGAGCCTTGCGGAGATGTGTCCGGAGGTTCAAGGGCACCAGCCGGCCTGAGAGACTGATCGCCACCAGCATCGGAATTGTTCCCAGGCCGAAGGCAGCCATGTAGCCGGTGCCGGCGTAAAGACTGCTGCTGGCTGCCGCCCCAGCACACGCCACATAAACCAGGCCGCAGGGGAGCAGCCCGTTCAGCAACCCAAGCAGGCCCAGGGACAGGAGCGAGCGGCGGCGCAGCAGGTTTGACATGCGACTTTTGAGCGCCTCGATAAAGGACGCCAGCGGACGCCAGAGGGCGACCGTTCGCGAAGAGAACAGGCCGGCGAGCAGCAGGAGGCCAAGAGCTATCGAAGTCCAGCGCTGCACACCCGCCAATAACAGGCCCTGGCCAAGCAAGCCAAAAAGGGCACCCAGAAAACAGTACGTGACGACCCGGCCCAAATTGTAGGCCGCTCGACCCGCCAGAAATCCCGCCGCGGTGCGTCCTGAGGTTGGCAACGCGAGCGCCAGCGGGCCGCACATCCCCGCGCAATGTGCGCTGCCGACCAGGCCCAGGATGAATGCCGTCCAGTAATCCATAGCGTCAGGGGGCTCCCGGCCCGATCACAATACTCTGATCCAGGGAATACCCCTGGCGCCCGGTTTCCCAGGAAACACGCACCTTCCACAGTCCGGGGCTCAGTTCCCGGGCATCAATCCTCTGCAGTCCGGCGGCATCCGGCTCCAACTGGAACTGCCGGTCGAGCCTCGCGGATGAGGGACGATAGAGCTGGATCGTGCCCGCTACTTGCGCACCCGGGTCCCGAGCGGGGAAGGCGATCAGAATCGATCGCATCGCGGGGTCGAAGGTTACCGTCGCGGGATTTGGATGCCGCGCGTTCCGCTGCACGCGCTCGATCTGGCCCTGGTAGCGCATTTCCTGCTCATAGTAGTCTTCGGCGACCAGGTCGGCCGGGTGGCAGGCGCAAAACACGATGAACGCAGCGATGCCGCTGACAGCAACCGCGAAGAATGCGATGATCGCGATCGGCCAGGGATTCCAAGGCCGCCCGGCGGAGTCGTCAGCGGCGCTCATTAGAATCTTCTCGGCCCGATGAAGATCGTTTTGATCTTTTGGATCTTCTTTTCACCTGAGTAAATCCCCACGACGAGCGGGGTAGTGCCGGAGGCCAACTGGCCCGGGGCGATCTCGATCAGCACCGAGGCCTCGGTTTGTTTTTCGGGCGCGAGCTCGAGTTCGCCTCCCAGGACCGCGAGGGTCCCGGCCGGGTGCTCCAGTCGCAGCGCGATCGTTTTTGGCTGATGTGACTTGTTGGTGAGTTTTAGCAGGTACAGGTTGCTGATCCTGCCCTCGAGCGTTTGCTGGAAGAGCGCGCCCGGGGCGCGGAGGAGGCTGACGTCGACCTCGGACCGCGTGAGCAGGAGGGTGAATAAACCGGCGCCGAGGAGCAACAGCACCAGGCAATAGCCTATGATTCGCGGGGTGAGACGCAGGCCCTCGCCCTTTTCAATTCCGTTCAAGGACGTGAAACGAACGAGCCCGCGGGGGCGACCGATCCGCTCCATCACCTCGTCACAGGCGTCGATACAGGCGGTGCAGTTGACGCATTCCATCTGGGTGCCGTCGCGAATGTCGATGCCCGTCGGGCACACCGCGACACACTTGAAGCAGTCGATGCAGTCGCCCTCTCCGCGGCTTGAGCGTTGAGCCGCAGATTCGCCCCGGCGCAGGTGGTCGCGCCGCTCGCCGCGGCGGTAGTCATACGCCACCACGATGGTGTTCTCATCCAGCAAGGTCGATTGCAGCCGCCCGTAAGGGCAGATAAAGGTGCACGCCTGTTCCCTGAACCGGGCGAAGATGCCGTAAAATACAAGCGTGAAGATCACCATGAAGCCGAGCCCCGTGAGGTGGCGGCGCGGATCATCAGTGACGATTTGTTTCAATCCGTCGAGGCCGATGACATAGGACAGCAGCGTGTTGCTGATCACGAATGACAGGCCGAGGAAGATGGCATGCTTGAGGATCTTTCGTGCGAGTTTTCCGGCTCCCCAGGGCGCTGCGTCCAGGGCCTTTTGCTGGTGGCTGTCACCTTCGAGCGCGTATTCGATCTTCCGGAACACCATCTCCATGAGAACTGTTTGGGGACAGGTCCAGCCGCACCAAAGCCGGCCAAACGCGGCAGTGAAAACCGCTATGCCCATCAGGAAGAGCAGCAGCCCCAAAGCGAACACGAGGTTGTCCTGCGGCCAGAAAATGACGCCGAGCACCGAGAACTTCCGTTCCACAACGTTGATCATCAGCAACGGGTTGCCATTTATCCTGATGAACGGCCCGGCGAACATGACCCCGAGCAACAGCCAACTCACCCACGTGCGCGCGCGATAGAAGCGCCCCGTTTGTTTCTTCGGGTAAAGCCATTTGCGCCGGCCTTCGGCATCGGCAGTCGAGATGTGATCGCGGAAATCGCCGCCAGCCGCCGCTGGGGCGGAAGCACGGACAGGCGGTTTGGACGTGGTGGCGGACATGGTTACGCCAGTCTACTCAAACTCATTCGGTCCGGTCTTGACCGGCGCCTGGTTTTCAGGGGGTTTGGGATTGGGAGGATGCGTGCCGCGCAGAGTATAGATGTAGCTGGCCGCAGCGTAGATGGTCGTCGGTTTGAGGGTGCCCTTCCAGGTGACCATGCCTTTGCTGGGGACGCCATTCCAAATGGTTCGGAGGTTGTCCACAAAGTTCGAGCCGTGAATCCAGTAATCATCGCATAGGTTGGGTCCGACCAGGCCACCGCCATCAGGCCGGTGGCAGGGGGCACAGAGCTTGAGGAACGTATCCTTGCCTTCGTTGAGGACAAGCGGGTCTTTGGAAGGTTGCAGCGAAGCCATGCGGGACTCGAAATCCCCGATCGCGCGGGATTTGCTCTGCTCGGCAAGCTTCATTTCGTCTGCGTATTGGGCGACCATCAACTTGCCTTTGTGCAAGACGTGGTAATGCACGAGATAGAGCCCGGCGAACAGGATGCACAGATTGAACAGCCAAACCCACCAACGGGGCAGCTTGTTGTCAAGTTCGCGAATGCCGTCGTAGTCGTGGTCGAGCAGCAGGGAGTCCTTGGGACTTGCGCTATTATTCATGGGATGTTTCTCCGGAGTTCGGTTCTTCCGGGTCAAGCGGGATGCGGGCGATGCGGTCGAGGTGCGCTTTGCGTTGGACGCAAGCCCAGACGAACACGCAGACAAAGATGAGCAGGAACAGGCATAAAGAAACCAGGCCGTAGTTTTCTATCCCGCCGATGGTTTTGAACAGGTTGGAGATCATGGCCGGTTATGGCAGTTGGGCGGTGCGAACCGCGTTGGTGGCCGGTGCCGTCAGGGCTTTGATGTCGGTGCCAAGCCGCTGCAGGAACGCGATTATCGCGATGACCTCCCGATCGGCGGGAGCGTTGGTGATCGAGCCGACGGCGAGGTTGGCAACGATCTTCTTCGACTGTTCCTGGATGCTCTTTTGAGCGTTGGCGACGTCGTCGTCCTTATAGGGCACGCCGACCTTGCGGAGAGCGCGCATGCGATCGCCCGCGACGCCGGTATCCAGTTTCCGGGCGAGAAGCCACGCGTAGTTCGGCATGATCGAACCGGGCGAGGTCGAGCGCGGGTTTTCGAGATGGTTAAAGTGCCAGGCATCGGGGTACTTGCCGCCCTCCCGGTGCAGGTCCGGGCCAGTGCGTTTGGAGCCCCACAGGAAGGGATGGTCATAAACAAATTCACCGGCCTTTGAGTATTCGCCGTATCGCTCAGTCTCGGAACGGAAGGGCCGGACCATTTGCGAATGGCAACCGACGCACCCTTCGCGGATATAGAGGTCCCGGCCGAGCAATTCGAGCGGGGTGTACGGTTTGACGCTCGCAATGCTGGGCACGTTTTCCTTGATCAGAAACATCGGCACGATTTCGATTAACCCGCCGATGAGCACAGCCACCCCCGAAAGAATCGTGAAGGTGACCGGGACGCCTTCGAGCCAGCGGTGACCGAGCCTGGGCGATTCTTTGGTCGCCGCTGCATTGAGTGCCGGCGCTTGCGCCTGCTGGTCGCCGATAAACCGGCCCGCTTTGGCGGTTTTGTAAAGGTTGACCAGCATCAGCATAATGCCGGTGACGTAGAGCGTGCCCCCGATCGCGCGGAGTTCGTACATCGGGATGAGGCGAATCGTGGTTTCGAGGAAGTTCGGGTAGCGGAGGAAGCCGTCCGGGGTGAACTCCTTCCACATGAGGCCGGCGGTGACGCCGCTGGTGTAGAGGGGCACCACGTAGAACATCATCCCGAGCAATGCGATCCAGAAATGGTAGTTGGCGAGCTTAGTGGACCAGAGCTTCGTGTTATAGAGGCGGGGGAACAACCAGTAGAGCAGCGAGAAGGTGAGGAAGCCGTTCCAGCCCAGCGCGCCGGTATGCACATGGGCGATGGTCCAATCGGTGTAATGCGACAGTGCGTTGACGCTCTTTACGGCCAGCGTTGGACCCTCGAGGGTCGCCATGCCGTAAGCGGTCACCGCGACGACCATGAACTTCAACATCGGCTCCTGTCGCACTTTGTCCCAGGCTCCCCGGAGAGTCAGGAGACCGTTGAGCATGCCGCCCCAGGAAGGCGCCACGAGCATCACAGAGAAAACCATGCCGAGCGACTGCGCCCAGTCCGGCAGGGCGGTGTATAGCAAGTGGTGCGGCCCGGCCCAGATATAAATGAAGATCAACCCCCAGAAATGGATGATCGACAGGCGGTAGCTGAAGACGGGGCGGTTGGCGGCCTTGGGCAGGTAATAATACATGAGGCCCAGGTAGGGCGTGGTCAGAAAGAAGGCGACCGCGTTGTGGCCGTACCACCACTGCACCAGCGCATCCTGCACGCCGGCATAGGCCGAGTAGCTCTTGAACAAGCTCGCGGGAATTTCCAGCGAGTTAAAGATGTGCAGCATCGCCACCGTGATTGCCGTAGCTATATAAAACCAAATCGCGACGTACATGTGCTTTTCACGGCGCCGGAGGATCGTGCCCAACAGGTTGACCGTGAAAGCGACCCAGACGACCGCGATGGCGATATCGACGGGCCATTCGAGCTCCGCGTACTCCTTGCTGGTGGTAAAGCCCAGAGGCAGCGTGATCGCCGCGCTGACGATAATCGCCTGCCAGCCCCAGAAATTGAGCCAGCTCAAAGCATCGCTGAACATGCGGGCCTTGCAGAGCCGCTGCAGCGAGTAATAAATGCCGCAAAACATTCCGTTGCCCACAAACGCAAAGATCACCGCGTTGGTGTGCAAGGGGCGGATACGGCCGAAGGTGGTGAACGGGGTGTCGAGGTTCAGGCCGGGCCAGAAGAGCTGACACGCGGCCAGCAAACCCACGCTGGTGCCAACCAATCCCCAGATGGCGGTCGCGAAGGCGAAGGCTCGCACCACGTGGTTGTCGTATTTGAAGGTTTCTACGGAGGCCGGCGTGCGGCGACTCTCGGCTAAGGCGCTTCCGCGCGCGAGTCCAGCGGAACTCATGGTGGGGTCAGGTTTTGGTATGTTTCGGGTCTAGGTTTGGTTCTTTGACCGGAGCGTCATCGGTCAGGACTCGCATCGCCGGCGTGCAGGTATCCTCAAACTGGCCGGATTTGACAGCCCAGATGAAGCCCGCCAGGAACAGCAAGGCCACCGTCAGGCTAATCAGGATGAGAATCACAATGACCGACATATTCAGTCTGGCAGAGGGTTTAACCCCGTTTTCTTAACCGCCCGGCTGGAAGAGCCACACGCGAAAAGCACCACGGAAATTGAACTCAGCGGCATCAACACGGCGCAAACCACCGGCGATAGCATACCGCCGGCGGCGATGGTGATGCCAGCGAGGTTGTAAACGGCCGAAATGCCGAAGCTGACGCGCACGACACGGACTGAGCGGCGGGCGAGCTCGAGCAGGCGCGCCAGCCGCGGCACATCCCGTGCCGGAAGGATGATGTCGCTGGCGGGTGAAAAGGTGCCGACTTGTTCCACGACCGCGACGCCTACATCGCTCTGCTTTAACGCGCCGGCGTCATTCAGGCCGTCCCCGACCATCATCACCGTCCGCCCGTCCCCCTGGAGCTTTTCGACGAACGCCAGTTTCTCGAATGGACTCTGGTTGAATCGCAGCCGGGCGTCCGAACCGAAAAGCCGCCGGAACTTTTCACGTTCCTTCTCATTGTCGCCGCTGAGCAAAGCCAGGTCGTACTTTGGGCTCAGTTCACCGAGCAAGTGCTCGGTGCGGGGCCGCAGGGCGGTGTGGAGCACAAACCCGGCGCGGACCTTGCTGTCGATCGCGGCGTAAGAGGCGCTGCCGTTGGCACCGGGGATCTCCGGCACCGCCAGACCGCGCCGGCGCAGCCAATTCGCCGAGCCCAGCCGGAAAGAGCGTCCGTCCAAGTTGGCTTCAACACCGCCCCCCGGCACTTCGTTGAAGCCGGAGAACTGGAACTGGTCATTCCCAGCCAGCACTTCCTGAATCCGGGCGGAGTGGGGGTGGGTCGAGTGCCGTGCCAGGGCTGCGAATCGGGATTTGTCCGCGTCGCTCAGACCGGAGTCGAACGGGTGAAGATTCACCCTGGAGGCCCCGCCGGAGGTGAGCGTGCCGGTCTTGTCGAACACGATCGTGTCTACGTTGGCCAACCGCTCCAGCACCAGCGTGTTCTTTAGAAAGATCCCGCGCCGGGCCAGCCAACGCTGGGTTGTCCCCAGCGCAAACGGCGCCGCCAGCGCCAGCGCGCACGGGCAAGCGACGATCAGAACCGAGGTGAACGCCTTGAGCCCGCGGGCGGCCTGACCGGAAAGGCACCAGAACACACCGGCGCTCAGCGCGATCGCCATGACGGCGCCCGTAAACCGGCGGCTGTAACGGTTCGTCACTGTCTCGAGGTCACGGCGCGATTGTTTCCCAAAGGCAGCATGGTCCCACAAGGACGCGAGATAACCTTGCGACACGTCTTTGACCATTTCGACTTCAATCATCTCGCCAAGTTGTTTGCCCCCGGCGTAAAGCCGGTCGCCCTTTGCCCGGGCGACCGGCTCGGATTCGCCAGTTACGAAGCTGTAGTCGATGAGCGCCGACCCGTGAATCAACTCCGAGTCGGCGGGGATTAGCTCGCCGTTGCGGAGGACGATCCGATCGCCGCTACGCAGTTCAGACAACGCCACAGACCGCTCCTCGTCCGCGCGCTTGCGAAGGACCGACAACGGGAAAAAGCACCTGTAATCGCGGTCGAAAGCGATCCGTGCGAAGGTCTTTTGCTGAAAGATACGTCCGCAGAGCAGGAAGAACACGAGGCCGGCGAGCGAATCCAGATAGCCGGCGCCGCGGCCGGATACGATCTCGACCGCGCTTTGGACGTAAAGCGCGGCCAGGCCCAAAGCAATCGGCACGTCCAGCGTGAGCATGCGCTGACGGACTGCGAGCCGCGCGGCATGCCAGTAATCGGAAGCGCAATAGCACAAGACCGGCACCGCAAGGGCGAGGCTGGCGTATCCGAACAGGGCTTTAAAAAGCGGCGCGCTGAAGCTGTCCAGCCCGAGATAAACCGGAATGCTCAAAAGCATGATATTGCCAAACGCGAAGCCGGCGACGCCGACCTGCAACCACAGGCGCCGGTTTGTGGAACCGGGGCGAAGCTTGTCCAATTCGGCCAGCGTAAACTGTGGCTCATAGCCGATCGAAGTGAGCAGCGCCGCCACCTCGCTAAAAGCGATCTTCGCCGGGGCAAACGACACCGCCACTTCACGCCGCGGGAAATTGACCTGCGACGTGCCGATCCCGGGATGCAATCGAAAGAGATTCTCCAGGAGCCAAACGCAGGCGATGCAGTGGATGCCGGGCACCTTGAGTGTCACCAGGCTCAGCTTGCCATCGGTGAAATCCAGCAGCCGTTTCTGCACGGCGGGGTCGTCGAGGTAAGCCCATGTGTTGCTCCCGGATTCGTTCCGCACACGCACCCCGGGAGCACTGGCCAGCCGGTAGAACTGGTCCAGGCCGCTCGCGGAAAGAATGTCATGCACCGCCTGGCACCCCCGGCAGCAAAAGACTTTATCGGCCCGCGTGAACTCGTGGCCGCGGCAGGGTTCGCCGCAATGGAAACATCTCCCGGCCCCGGCAGCATCGGTGCTGGAAAGGCCG
This sequence comes from Verrucomicrobiia bacterium, assembly GCA_036524155.1. GTDB lineage: Bacteria > Verrucomicrobiota > Verrucomicrobiia > Limisphaerales > UBA8199 > DATDCV01. Next base: position 9,045 of record DATDCV010000109.1, on the reverse strand, counting down.
GCCGCGATGCCCTCGCTGGCCAGGATGCGATCCGGCGCTTCCGCGATGCTATTGTCAACAGTCCCGCGCACGCTGCGGTTATCGTTTGAGGGCGCAACCCGCGCCCGGACAGCGACAGTCAGTCAATTTGCCTGGCGGTTGCGCCGCCGGCTGGGGTGCAATGCAGTTAATGTAATACTTCATCTGGCAGGGCCGCGCAAATAAGCGAACCTGCTCCAGATATTAAACAACGCAAGAGCCGCAGCGGCTACACATTTCTTGGTGTGCACAACGCAACCTGCCCATCCCTCCTGCCGCTATCCGGCATCGAAAATGCCGTCCGTCAGAAACGCCAGGGGGTTGCGCCAGTCAGTCTGTTTGGATATACGTGTGGCCGATCCACGAGACACCGGTCAAGGTGACCGGCACAAAAACAATCAAAGGGAAATAAGCGAAATGAACATGTTTTCACTTCTGAAACTGACTGGCTTAACGGCAATGGTGGCCGGCGTTGCGTGCGGCTGCGCGAGCGTGGGCAAGGACTTCAAATATCAAGGCGCGGGTTCGCTGGAACTGAAGCAAACGCGCAGCTCGGACTACCAGGCGCTGTTCGGCAAGCCGAACTCCGTCGAAATGAAGGAGACCAGCGAGGGCAAGTTCGAACTGGTCCGCTACTTGTATGCGTATGCGGACATGGGCAGCGCGCGAAGCCGGGTGCTCGATATGGAGTTTCGCGACGGCACGCTGAACTCCTATCACTATCTCAGCAGTTTCGACAAGGACAAGACCACCGTAAACGCAGATCAGCTCAAGCAAATCCAGCGGGGAGTTTCGAAGAAGGAGGACGTGCTTCAGCTTCTTGGCAAGCCCCACGGAAAGGCACTTTGTCCCAGTTATGACGCCGATTTCAAGGACAAGTGTGGCAAGGGTGCTGAGATCTGGCTATGGACGGTGATGGGCAAGGCATCTACCTTCGGCGTAGCCTATGGCGGCGACCAGATTGAGGTCCATAACATCTTCGTCATTTTCGATAAAGACGGCGTCGTGACAGAGGTGGAATCGTCACAGACGAAAAACACGTAGCCTGAAGAGTTCCAGCCGATCGTGGCCGCCAAGCGAAGGAGGCGGAAATGGGATCCGCGGGCCCTCACTTGTGACCAAGGGCTGCGGCGATTTCCTGTGGCGGGACGGTCTTTTGGCGATATGACTCCATTCGCGCGCGATTCCATCTTGCCAGAAACAGGGTTGAGTTGGTTTGTGCGATGAAGCCGTAGAGCACCGTCCCGGTTGTCGACGCGTCGGACTCACCGCCTTCGGTCTGGCGGACGGTACATTGGAAAAGCTCGCGCACTGGTGCGGCGCAGCCATCAATTTCGGCGATATCGCCCACCCTCAAAGCTCCGGCTTGCTCGGGAGAGAGCGCAGGGTGGGCGGCTAGAGGGCTGAAAAGCACCGCGCTCCTGGTTCCCGGGGTGAAACCAACGACGAACAGAAGTCTGCTGCCATCCGCTGCCGTGAGATCGTACTCATGCTGCTCGTAACGCCGGCCCACCTGGGCCACCTCCACCAGCGAATGCCCCCGGACCTGCCACATCTCGCCTGAGAACTTAACCGTGCGGCCCAAACTCAGCGTTGACGTCGGAGCTTTCATCCTGGTGAGCGCGATGGGCTGCTGCTTGTTTCTGTATGAGGAAAGCGCGGCCAAGGCGATGACAAAGGCCAAACAGCCGCCGGCGGCTGCGATCCACCTGGCCATGGAAGCCCTGCCATCCTGGAGGGGCTGGACATTTCCACACGCATCCAAGGCGTGGCTGTCGAGGTTGAACGCGGACTTGACCGCGGCATTCGACAGGTCCTTCCCGAAGTAGCACTCCGCTTCGTCCCCCGTCCAACTCACGACGATCTTATCACTCGCGCCTTCGGCGTTGAAGTAACGCGCCACGTCACCCACCTCGACGCCTTCCGGCGCTTCACCTTCGATATGATAGACCCGGGATTCGTCCACCAATGTCACGCGCACGGCCCCTCCGCGCAGGTTCAGGTAGTCGCCGACGCGTTTGCGCGCGGCCTCTCCCGCGGTGATTGCAGGATCCGGCTGGAACATCATAAACAGCCGCCAGTGCGCACCCTGCTCATCGGTCTCGAATACCAGCGTCGCGAAATCTCCTTCCGTGGTTTTGAGATTGAACTCGTTCCAGCAGTAGGTCTGGCCGGCTACCTCCATGCCCAGCACCACACGCCCGACTACCCGGTAGCGCAGGCCGAAAAATGCTCCGAGCATGCGGAGGCGAATCGGAGTGGGATTGGCGAAACTCATAGGGGTAAATGCAGCGTTTTCTCAGCGGAAGAAGTGGGGCACAAACCGGCTGAGATTGCCGGTGATTCGGCGCGTGTCCTCGCGAATCCCCAGGCCCGCCGCTTCATGGTCAACCATCCAAACGCCGAAGATCGGGTGCTGGCCCTCAAAATCGGGGAGCGCGGCCGGCGCCTGACAGATATAACCTTCCTCGCCGTAGTCGCCGCCGGTTTCTTCCACGACGGCGTCGCCTTCGACCCAGGCGACATTGTTCCCTTCACGGCTTAATTTGGGTTTTCGCACGTAACACCCTGCGAGAGATTCCGGAGTTTCGAATGCGGGCAGCAGGTTGGGATGCCCGGGGAACCGCTCCCACAGAATCGGCAACAGTCCTTTGTTGCTGAGCAGCATTTTCCAGCCGGGCTCGATAAACTGAATACAGTCGCCGGCCAGGTGAGCGCCGAATTCCTCGTGCCAAAGCCACTCCCAGGGGTACAGCTTGAAGCAGCGCTCCACGCGCTTCGATTCAAGATCGACAAAACAGTTTCCGGCACCGTCCCAGCCGAGGTCCTCGATATACGCAGAGGCCGTCTCCACACCGGCTTGCTGGCACGTGTCCCGCAGATAGAGCACGGTTTGCTCGTCTTCGGGATTGTCCTTAACGCTGCTGAAATACACGGTGGTTCCGGCCCAACGCCGCCAGGCCTCAATCAACCGTTCGTGAATCGAGTTGAATTGGTCGGTTCCCGGGCGGGTTTCCTGCAGCCAGAACCACTGGACCACTGACGCCTCGATCAGCGCGGTCGGCGTGTCCGCATTGTATTCGAGCAGCTTGGGCGGTCCGCTGCCGTCAAAGGAGAGATCGAACCGGCCGTAGAGGCTGAAATCGTCCCGCTCCCACGACCGCAAAATGCCTGGGACGGCCGCTTCCGGTATACCCAGGCGCGCCCACCATTCTCGCTCGATCACGACCTGGGCAGCGTCGATGCACAAGCGGTGCAGGTTGTTGGCTGCTGTTTCAAGCACGTTTACCTCGTTGGCGGTCAACTGGTAGCATGCCGATTCATCCCAGTAGGGACCCTCCTCGTGCGAATGAAACGTCAAGCCAAGCTGCTCAACTTTTTCGGGCCAGCCGGACCGGGGCGTGCAGCGGAGGCGTTGCATTAAGCGTGGACGTAATGGCTGCGCGAGGTGCTGCCAAAGCCGCCGCGCGGCACATCGGTGCGGCGGGCCTGGGCTTGCTGCGCAACTTCGGCTGTCGGCGCCGAAATGTTCGTGATGCTTTCGTGCGGTGCCGTGCCCCACTGGCCGCCGTAAAAATACCGCTCGTTCTGCGGGTTGAAATGATTATAGGGCAGCGAGTACCAGGCGCGGAACGGAGCGTGATAATAACCCACGCCAGCCACAAAGTAGTTATTGGTGTAAACGCAGTTCGGGCTGATGGCCGTCGTTTGGTTGCCATTGGGGCTGCAGCCGGTCAGCGCTCCGGCGGAAAGGCCGCCGATCAACACCAGGCGGATGCTTTTGCTCCGTTTCACGTCTCGTACCCAAGCCGCCTAGCCCATCATCGCCGCGGCAATAATGATGCACACCCCCAATATTACCGCGGCGGCCACGATGGCAGCCGCAACGTTCCGATTCTCGAGGATCTCTTTGTTAAGATCACCGGGAGTGCATTTGTCGAACAATTTGTATCCAAGAATGGCTGACGTGACCCCGATGGCGGCGAACAACAGCATGTAGCCTATCGCCTGCAGCAGCGTCTGTGCGTGCCAGGACTGTGCCGCGTCGGCCTGTGCCGCGAGGACCGCCGGCGCAGGAAGAAGCCAGACTGCAGCCGCACACAAAACCCGGCCACAGGTCAATCGAGAGGGATTCCAGTTCATGCGATTAGATAACGATGCGGGGCGGTCGGGGACAATTACAAACTTACCAGCCGTTTCCAATGTCGTGCCTTGCGAACATTTCAGGACACTATCGGGCGCGGGCATTCAGAAGCGAAACCGCCTTTAAGCGCGACTTCACGCGCATGCTTGAACAACTTGCCACAAAAGGCGAACTGAGTTTTCGTTCAGGAGGCGGGTGCGGAAAAACGCTGGCGAGATTCCGGATGCGATTTCAAACGAGGCTGGGATCAATTTCGTCGGCTTGCCACAAGCGGCGGCCTTCCATTCCCCCGGCCACGACGAGTATTTGCCCGGTGATGTGACGCGCCAGGGTGTCGGAGGAGAGAAAGACAGCGGCATGGGCGATATCGTCTGGGCGAGCCAACTGCGGCAGGGCCATGGTGGAGGTCACCTTTCGCAGCATCTCGTGATCGCGGAGCTTGCGCGCGAGACGGGGAACGACGGTCCAGCCCGGACAGATGCAGTTAATGCGGCCGCCGGAGTAATTCCGGGAATGCGGGGCGAGCCGGGAGATCTCGTTTTTCAGGGAGCGGGTCAAGCCGTAGGCGATGGCGGCTTTCCCGGCAGCATAGTCCGTGTGACCTGCCTCGCCGAATACCGCCGCCGTGGAAGCAATCAGCACCGCGTTGCCGCGCTTTTTCGCGGCGACCAATCGCAGGAACTCGCGGATGCTGAGAAAAGCGGTTGTCAGGACGCCATCGAGAGTTTTTTGCCATTGCCGCAACGGCATCCGGTGCAGCGGGACCTCGGCAGTTTCCCAGGCACCCGCGTTCGCGATGAGCGTGTCAACTGAACCAAAGCGCCTTACGGCTTTGGCGAACAGACGTTTCGTAGCGGATTCACTGGTGAGGTCGGCCTGGACCGTCAGAACTTCGGCCGGGCCGAGCTCGCGCAGCAACTTCAGGGCATTCGTTCTTCCGTGGTTGTATTGAAGCACCAACCGCGCGCCTTCCGCAGCGAATTGCCGGGCGATGGCCGAACCTATCCCCCCGGAAGCCCCCGTGATGAGCACGACCTTATCGTCCAATCCGCTGTTCATGCGAAAGCTTTAGGCCATAGCGTGCCGAACGACCAGAACTGATTTCCGTCGAGCCGCCACTTGGCTGGCGCTCAGCCCACCCTCTCAATCATGGATCCAGGCGACTTGCAGGTCATCGAACCAAACGCTGCCCGGGCCGTAGATTTGAAGAGCAATCCCGATCTTTGAACTGTTGGCGGGGACCTCGACGACGCCTTCGTAGAGTTTCCAATCGTGTGTCAGGATAGGATCCGAATCCTGCTTTTGACCGAGGAAAATCGCCCAGGCATGCCCCGGCTGTGGGCTGGAACCCTGGTAATGAACATCGACAATGGCCTTCGTAACAGCCTCGGTTTTGACCCAGCATCGGACCTTGAGCTTGCGTGCCGCGTTTTCAGGCGCTATCGGGACGAATTGACTCCACTGTGCAATGGGGAAATACCGCTGGACGGTCTTCCTCAGGCAGAGGGACGCCTTCCCGCCATGGGCGATCTTCTGATCCCACACCTGTTGAACTCCGGCCACGGCAGGTCCTTTCTGCCACCCCGCGGGAGTGCCCGTGCCTTCTTCCATACCAGTGTTGCGGAACGCGACAGGCACTTCCGAAGCAAGGGCCGAGGCAGCGGCGGCGACAGCGGCGAGCGATAACGCACCGAAAATCCGGCGTAACGGCTGGCCTCTGCGGCGATCGGGGTGGAAGATCGGCCTGAATGCGACGGTAGCCGAAACCGAAGGTTGTTTCATTTTGTTGATTCCTTTCCTAATCCCAAAGCTACTGGAGACGGGATCGGCTCCAGACGCCGATGGTATTCATTGTTGACCAGAATCGGCCCTGGCCTTGGCCGTGGGCAGCATTGCGTGTTCCTCCAACCAGCGGATGCCAGCGTTGATGTTGCCATAGATATCGCCACGCCAACCGTGTCCCCCCGGATAGGTCTCCAGCGTCGCCTGGGCACCATTTAGGGTCAGCGAGTGCTGCGCGTTTCTGGCCATGTCGATCGGGACCAGCGCGTCGTCCGCTGAATGCAGCAAAAAGTAGGCTTGGCCGCTGGCCGATTTCAGATCCGGGAATGACAGCGGGCGGAACACGGACATGGCGATGAGCGAGCCAGTGACACGCGTCCCCCTGCAAAGCGAAGCTGCGTAGCCCGCGGGACCTCCCGACGACCATGACAAAGTAAAGACGCGGCGGGAATCGAGCCGATATTGTTTTTCAATTTCGCCGATGACCGAGTGGACGAAGGCTTCGGTCGAGAACTTCATCCCCGGATAGGGAGACGTTTCGGTAGGCCAGACAATCTGCTCAGCCTGAGCCTCGTCCCACCGCGGCGCAATCAACTCAGCAACAATGTAATGGGCTGGAACAGCGTGGAGGTAGATACGTTTGACAAAGGTTACAAAACCCGAGCCGCCATCGCCTCCGGGCAGGACCAGCAAAAGAGAATAGCCGTTTGTCGGCGGCGCATCGCCAGGTTTGGGTCCGATGAGGAAGAAACGCTGATTGGAGTCCCCGTTTGCCAGCTTCTCCTGGGCAAGCACATTGGCGACATCGTCCGTCTCAGCCGGGCTCGGGCTATTCGTCATCGATGCCCTGCCGTTAGTGGTGGCCCGCTCGTGCGCGTTGTTCTTTATGCCGGGCGCATTCCGGGAGGGCCGGGGTGCGGCCTTTTCCCTCGAAAAGGTGCCGATGACGACGCAGTCTCCTTCATTTAAGCCTTCGACGATTTCGGTCCACGTGGAGTCGGAGATGCCGATGCTGACCTTTACCGGCTCCGGGGCCTTTTTAGGGGCTCGCAAAACCCAGACCGTTCGAGTAGCGCGTTCCGCGGCGTCCGCCGTCGTGAGTTCCTTTGGCATCAGCCCATACCGCAAGTTCTTCGGATCGTTTGTCCATCCCGGCATTTGGACCCACAATGCCTGGCAGGGAATCCGGAGGGTGTCCTGGCGATGGGCGATAACGAAGGTCAGGAAAACGCTCATGCCCTGCCGGAACGGCAACCTGGCATCAACGACCTGGATTAGGGCGGCATACTTTGCGGTCTCAGGCCCAGGCTCCGGGGCATCCGCAATTCGGGCTAGCTTGCCCTTGAAAGCCTGGCCGGAAAAGGCGTCGGCGACGCATTCGACATCCTGACCCACCTCCAGGTAGGCGACAATGGTCTCCGGTACACTCGCTTCAATTTGCCACTGGGAACGATCGCCTGCGGCTGGCACGAGCCTGCCTGACGCCACCACATCCACTGTCATAGGTCCTCTCGTCACCGGAGCGGTTTCGTACCCAGCGGAGGAGCGCTCCACGCCGCCCCTTAGAGCGGTCAGGCCGGCGTTCCCACCCCATAGGATCGCCACGCAACCGAGCAAGCACGGCCAAAACCACGCTGCCGCGCACGCCCCGAGCCGCCCGCGCAAGGCCGATGGCGCACGCCGGATTTGACGCGAGGACTCGAGACCCATCACGGTCGCAGACAGTGCCGATAGCGAGGCGCCACCGACCACCAAGATCGTCATCAGATACTCTCCTTTTCCCGGGTTCCAGGAGGTTTCCTTGCTGACGAGTTGGAGCAGAGCCATGGCCCCGCCTCCAAGCGGCAGACTGATCGCCAACACCGCGGCCGCTCCAAGCGCCAGCCATGACCATCGGCTGGCTGACGCCGAAGATTCTCTGCCGCGCGGTTGGCCGGATCTTACAAACAACCACGCTCCCCAGCCCAACAGCGCGCCCAGACCCGCGCTCAAGGGCAGACCCAGGAGCCCGGTGAAAACTTGAACGTCTGCGTCCAGATCCACGCCGACCCACCGGTAACCGAAAAGCACAAACGCGGTGAGCAGGACCGGTGGCAGCAGACATAGAACGAAGGGCCAGTTCGAGCCGGGCTGGGAACGTCGCGCCAAGGGCCTGGGAGGAGGAATCACGGAGGGATTCGCAGGCAGAGTTTCGCCACCCGCACCGGGGTTGCCAAGCCATCGCGTGAAGAGACCCAGCTTAAGTGCTCCGACGATGATTCCGCAGATACTCAGTGCCCAGACCATGGGGAGCTTTAGAACAAGCCCGACCGGCAGCCCGGTCAGGCTTACGATGAACCCGTACCACAACATCCGCCGCCGGCGGCGAGCCGAGTCGATAAGCTCTTCGGCGTGCGGACTCGAAACCAGAGCCGGATTCGCTTGGGCGGAGCCGGTGGCGATCAACTCCACATCGGTCTTTACTTCGCTGGCTTGCTGGTAGCGGCGGTCGGGTTCCTTCTCCAGGGCGTGAAGCACGACCTCGTCAAGCCTCACATCCACCTGCACCTTGCGCGAAGGGAGTGCGAACTTGCCCAGGGGCAGTTCGCCGGTCAGCATTTCATAAAATACCACGCCCAGCGAATAGATGTCGGCCCGGCGATCGACCTGGTGCGGATGCTCAACTTGCTCCGGTGCCATGTAATGGGGCGTGCCCAGCACCTGGTTTTGCGTGAGCGTTTGCCGGACCTGGCCGCCCCCCAGGATCTTGGCGATGCCGAAATCGGCGATCTTCACGCGCCCTTTTTGGTCGAGCAGGATGTTTTCCGGTTTGACGTCACGGTGCACTATGCCTGCCTCGTGGGCGAACTGCAGCGCTTCACAGACCTGCGGCACAATGCGCAGCGCTTCCTGCGGCGAAAGCTTTCCCGCCGTTTCCAACTGCCGAAGGTTCAGCCCGTCCACATACTCCATGATGAAATAGTGCAGGCCGTCGACACGGCCAAAATCGTAAAGCGCCACGATGTTCGGGTGGCTGAGTTTGGCCAGGGCGCGGGCCTCCCGCGTGAACCGCTCCGCGAAACCGGGATCGCCGGCAGTGTCCAGCGGCAGAATCTTGAGCG
>DATDCV010000108.1:0-14937 GCA_036524155.1 Verrucomicrobiia bacterium | reverse complement strand
GCCCATTACGGCGCCCGGGCGGAAAACCCGTAGCTTGAACGTTGCGGATTCTTGGGCCATGTTTGGGCCATGACCATCTCGACACGGCTTCCGCGCCGGGCCTTTACGTTGATCGAGTTGTTGGTCGTCATTGCCATCATCGCGATTCTCGCGGCGATGCTGTTACCGGCGTTGACCAATGCCAAAGAAAAGGCCAGGCGGGTCGGCTGCAAGAGTGCGCTGCGCCAACTGGGCCTCGCCTTGCAGATGTATGGGGGCGATAACCGCGAGAAACTGCCTCAGGGGCCGCGGGATGACGGCGTAACCCATACCATCTGGATCAGCACCAATACATTTAACGCCATCAAACAATACAGTGGCACCAACATGAGCACCTGCCCGAGCCTCGCGTCGACCTTCCAATATTACCAGTACCCGTACGGCTGGGTGATCGGCTACAGCTATAACGGCGCTCACAAAAAGCCCTGGGCCGGCGAGCCCAATCCGCGCTGGGAGTCGCCCCAGAAGCTGATCGATAATCCGGCTCTCGTTCTGGCTTGTGACCTGAACGCCTGGGCCGAGCCCGGGACCGGGGCGGCGTGGGTAATTGCACCACATTGCCCCGGCGGGGCGGCGCGTCAGGGCCCGATTCCGTTCCTGTGGATTAGCAAACTGACATTGCCAAAGGATGTCGGAGCTCAAGGAGGAAATGTGCTGCTTCTAACCGGTTCAGTGCACTGGCGGAATCTGAAACAGATGACCAACTACTGGGCGTGCCAGTCGGGTGGTTATTGGAATTCGTGGTGAGAGAGCCTGAGGACGACGCGGGGGCAGCGGATTCGCCGGATTTTTCCGTCTGCCCCAAACCGGGGCTTGATCTGCTCCAGTCAGGGCATAAACATCCAGCAAGATGAAGAATCCTCAAATCGCGCTCCTGTTGTTCGGCGTAGTCGTGCTGATGGGCTTGACAACCGTAGACACAGGCGCAGCGGCGTCATCGACAGGGACATTCGGCTCCCAGTGGCAGTCGCTAGTTGGCGAATGGAACGGCGAGAGTCCCTCGGGAGGCAGCAGCGGCGCTTGCGGGTTCCACCTGGATCTCTCCGGTCATATCATCACGCGCACCAATCACGCGGAGTTGGCTGCCGCGCCCGGCCGGCCAGCCGGCGTCCACGACGATTTGATGATCATTTACCCAGGCCCCACGGAGGACAAAGCAAAGGCCATCTATTTTGATAACGAGGGCCACGTCATTGAATATTCGGTGGAGTGGTCGGCGGATGGCAACCTGCTGACGTTCTTGACCAAGCCGGGCGCGGGCCCACAGTTTCGATTAACCTACAAGAAGACCGGACCGGAGAAATTCCTGGTCGCCTTCGAGATGGCGGCCCCTGGCCAGCCGGGATCATTCAAGCCCTATACCTCGGGGACTATTAAACGGACAGGCAAGTAAAACGCCGCTCCTCAGTCTCATCGACGAAGGCGGCGAAAGTGCCGGCCGCGAGATCGCTCCCACCGCCGGCTGCCATGGTTCAGGGCGCGCAACTCAATGCATGCCTGACAGCCTGGTGCTGAGAGCGGTTATTTGTTCGCTGGTCAGGTTGTCCTGATTCTCCAACGGAATGACCGACACGGCCCACGCCCGGCTGCTATGATAAACTGCTTTTTCAACTTCGGGCCGGCACTGGAAACAGACGGCATACTTCGCTGCGGACTCACGCTCTCGGCTTCCCGGCCGCCCAAAAACCTATGCCACCACACGGTACGCATAATCGCATGACTGCCATTAGCGGGCTACATTAAGATACGCTCGATCATCACCCGGTTCAAGACCTCATCGCGACAGACCTCATCGCCTAATCTCTCTGACCAAATATCAGAGAAATTCAATGTCCCCTTCCCTTCCGCCGCTTTCTTAAGCCTCAATTGAAAATCGCGGCCGGACTCCAAAAGCAGAGTGGGACTCTGCGAAACCGCAGGCTAAAAGTCTGCGGAGTTGGCCCAACCGACGGCGATACCCGCAAGTCCGTGCCGCGGCTCGCGCCTTCAGCCACGTCGGGCCAGGGATAGCATAATCGCGGCGGCGAGGCGTTTGATGCCTTCCATGAGGAGGGTCTCCGATTCCGCCCCGAAACTGAGGCGCATTTCATGGTTGGGCTTGGGGCGGGCGGGGTCATCCACGTAGCACAACTCGCCCGGGACATAGAGGACCTGCTTGCGCAACGCCGTCTGGAACAGCCTTGATTTCATGCCTGATGTGGCTTTTTCCGGCACCCGGACCCAGTAATACAGGCCTCCCTGAGGCACGACCCAGCGGACTCCTTCGGGCATTTCCTTTTGCAGGACGTCCAGCATTATCTTGGCTTTATGCGCGTACCTCGCTCGCAGCTTCACCAGGTGCCGCTCGTAGGCCCCCGAGGAAATCACTTTCGCCAAAAGCTGCTGCAACAGGCTCGACGAGCCAAAGTCGTGATTGCCCTTGATGCCCATCACCACAGGGAACACCGGTTCAGGTAAAATTCCGTATCCAACCCTGGCGCCGGTGGCGAAAGGCTTGCTGTACGTTCCGGCGTAAAGAACGCGGTCCGCTTGCTTACCGGTTCCTAACGCTGATTGGACGTCCCCGCCCTGAAAGGTCAGTTCGCGGTAGGCCGCGTCTTCGAGCAGATAGATCGGATGGCCCGCGGCGCGCTCATAGTAACGCAGGAGGCTTAAAACGCTCTGCTTCTTGTGGAAGCTGGTCGTTGTGCTCGTGGGGTTCTGGTGATAACTGACGAGATACAGCAACTTCAAGCGCGGCAGTTGTCCGCGTTGTTTAAGCTGTTCGAGCACTAATTCGAGATGGGCCAGGTCGAGGCCGTCCGTTTCAAGCCTTACCCCACGCGCATGGATTCCGTGGCTTTGCAGGATTCCCAGGAAAACAAAATAGGTCGGATCCTCCACCAGGACGAAATCTCCGGGATCACAAAGAGCTTCGGTGACCATGTAAAGCACCTGCTGAGAGCCGCTGGTCAACAGCAGGCGATCGGCCGAGTAAACCGCCCCGTCCGCACAGCCGTCGAGCACCCGGATCCGCTCCGCCGTAAGCCGACGCAGCGCCGGCTCTCCAGCGGTGGTGCCGTACTGCAAAGCCGTCCGCCCCTCGGTCGGCGAATTCAGAATTTCTGTCAATGCTTGGCGCGCTTCCTTGAGCGGCAGAGATTCCTTGTCGGTAAATCCGGCCGCGAGCGAGATCAGTCCCGGCCGGGCGAGGGCGGTCGCCATGAGCCAGGAAATGGGCGGCGTGGCTGTGCGGCGGCCCAACGCGGATAATCCGTTTGACTTCATGTAGAGGCCACCAACATTAGGCGGTCGCAACCCGGTCCGGCAAGCGCCGTTTGACGGAAAGGCACCCGATATGTCCGGCAGAACCGGGGAAACTCAAACGTTCGCAAAAAAGGTCTGTCGATCCCGCCAAAATCGGCTAATTTCCACGGATTCGATGCGATGGATAAGCTGCTGGTCATAGACGATGAGGAAGATGTGCAGTACTCGTTTCGGCGAATATTCGATTCGCCGGAGATCGAGCTGAGCACAGCTTCCAGCGGCGAGGAAGGACTGCGCCTGCTGCCCAAGCTCAGGCCGGATCTCGTGCTGATGGATATCCGCATGGGGGGTCTGAACGGGTTGGAGACGCTGCGCCGGATCCGGCAGATTGATTCGAAGCTGCTGGTGATTCTCATGACGGCTTACGGGACGACGCAAACGGCGATCGAAGCGATGAAGCTCGGCGCTTACGATTATTTGCTGAAACCGTTTGAGGTCCCCAAGCTCCAGGAGATCGTACGCAACGCGTTAAAAGCGGCGCGGGACATGAAGCAAGTGGTTTCGTATCAGCCGCTGCTCGAAAGCGAGGATTACGAACAGGGGATTATCGGGCGCAGCGAAGGGATGCAACAGGTTTTCAAGTTGATCGGGCAACTGGCGGCGTCCGATGCCACGGCCCTGATCACCGGCGAGAGCGGCACCGGCAAGGAATTGGTCGCCCGGGCGGTTTACCATCACAGCAACCGGAGCCAGCAGCCCTTTCTGGCAGTGAACTGCGCCGCCATCCCGGAGCAGTTGCTCGAGAGCGAATTGTTCGGACACGAGCGCGGTGCTTTCACAGGCGCGGCGTTGCAGCGCATCGGCAAATTTGAGCAATGCCATCGGGGGACGCTATTTCTGGACGAAATCGGCGACATGACGCCGGCCACCCAGACCAAGATACTCCGCGTGCTGCAGTCGGGCACATTCGAGCGGGTGGGGGGCAACCAGCCGATCAAGGTGGATGTGCGCATCATCGCCGCGACGAACAAAGCTCTCGAGCAGGCCGTCGCTGATCGGCATTTTCGCGAGGACCTGTTCTATCGCCTGAACGTGGTGCGGATCCAGATCCCGCCCTTGCGCGAGCGCCGGGAAGACATTCGTCTGCTGGTGAACTATTTTCTGAAGAAATTCGCTCGAGACCAGCAAGCACCGCCCCGGTCGATCGCGCCGGCGGCACTGAAGCAGCTCGAAAAATATCATTGGCCGGGCAATGTCCGGGAGTTGGAGAATGCCGTCCGGCGCGCGCTAGTGATTGCCAAAGGAGAAGCCATCCTGCCGACGGATTTGCCGGGCGAGGTCACCGGCCCGGAATCCGGCCCGGGCACTGCCGTGAGTTCGGCAGGCGGCAGGGAGGATTTGAGCGCCCTGGCGCGTCAACTATTTCACTGGGCCAGGCGTGACCCGAAGTTGAAGGTCATACCCGCCGTCGAGCGCGAGTTGGTCATTGAAGCGCTCAAAGAAACCGGCGGCAATCAGGTCCACGCCGCGAAGCTGCTCGGGATCACGCGCGCGACCTTGCGCAACCGGATCGAGAAATTCAGAATCCGGCGGGAAATGACGATCAAGTAACCCCGCGGTCTCCACTGACCGCCGTGCCCTGCGAGCCCCCGCCGGCAATGATTCCGACCTGGGACTTCGAAATTCGGACCTATACCACCCGGCCAAACTTCTTTTCGAGTTCTCGGAAGTTCATTTCGATCAGGGTTGGACGGCCATGGGGGCAGGTGTAGGGCATGGCGCAGTGGCGCAGGTCCTCGATCAAGGCCTCCAACTCCGTGCCCGCGAGGGGGTCATGCGCCTTCACTGCGTGGCGGCACACGGTTTTCGCGACGGTGTGTTCCCCGAGGCGAAAGGAGTTTACTTCCTGTCCGGTTGCCTTGAGCTCATCAACTATTTCGAGCACGAACCGCCGGGGGTCGGCCGCCTTTGCAAACGGGGGCAAAGCGTCGAGGAGGAACGTTCGCTCGCCAAACTCGCTCAGACCAACTCCCAACCGCGTTAGAACCGGCAATTGCTCCCGGACGAAATTGGCGTCCTTGGCCGATAGTTCGACGGTCTCCGGCAGCAGGAGTTTCTGCGAAGGAGCCTGCTCATCGCGTTCCAACCGGTTGAGCATCTGCTCGAACAGCACTCGTTCGTGAGCCGCATGCTGGTCAAGCAGGACCAGGCCGCGGTCGGACTCGAGGATTACATAGAGCTTGCCGACAACGCCGAGGAGTCGTAGCGGCACTGAAAGCAACGCCACCGGGGCAGGCTCCGGCAGCGGCTGCGGGCGCGTGCTAACCCTCTCCAGGTCGCGCGGCTCGGGCAGTGAGGCTGGCGAGCCCGGGCGGAGCGGCGCGTTTCCCGCCGCGGGCCGGTTCTCCGCCTCGGACTCTTGGGGCCTGCCCGGCGTGGCAGACGGCACCGACGGTGAGCCAAACCCCATCCGGAGGGGTGCCTGCGTGGGCGGCAGCAGTTGGCTCGCCCCGGTCACCGAACTAAGCGCCGTCGGGAAATTCGGCAGGGCTTTCTGCTCCTGGGTGGCGGACAAGCGGGGGAACGCGGCGGCTGCCGCGGTGGCGGAGGAGCCATTATCTCCCGATCCGGCGGGGGAGGCACCCGGGGCCTGAAGGCCCGGGGTTCCAGCAGCATGAAACTCGAACAACGTTCGCCGTATTGCCTGGGTAACCAGGCGTCGAACCTCCATTTCACGATGGAATTTAACTTCGCGCTTCGCCGGATGAATATTGACGTCGACTTCGGAAGGGTCGATTTCCAGGAAGAGGCAGGCAACAGGATATCGTCCTTTCATCAACGCGGTGTGGTAGCCTTCGAGCAGGGCAAAGTTCAAGCCTCGGTTTTCCACGGGCCTTTTGTTTACATACAAGTGCTGGTCCTCGCGGGTGGCGCGGGACACACCCGGGCCGCCGATAAAGCCCCACACGCGGAGGTCCGGCTCGGGTTCCGGTTTCCCGGCCGCCGATTCCGGCTCATTGGCCGGGCGCGCGGTTTCAAAGCGGCCCTCATCAAGCTCCTCCGGTTCGGCCGCGGCGGGAAGCGCGGCGGAAAAATTCACCGCCACTAGTTTTTGTTCGCCCCCGGACAACGCGCGGAGCCGCTGGCGCAAGCCGCTCAACCGTGATTCGAGATCCGGGCTCGTTTCAAGCGCTGGCAATTGCCACACCACCTTGCCATCCCGTTGGAAGGTAAAACCCACCCCGGGGTAAGCCAGGGCCGCCAGCGTCAGATAGTGATCGATGTGGGCGGATTCGGTTTGTTCGGTGCGGAGGAATTTGCGGCGCGCAGGCAGGTTCGAGAAAAGGTGGCGCACTTCCACAGTGGTTCCCGACGCACTACCCGCGGCCTTGACTTCGAGGATTCTCCCGGCGTTGATGAGGATCTGTGTGCCTTCGGGAGCATCGGCGTCTCGCTCGCGGGTCGTGAGGGTGAACCGGCTGACGCTCGCGATGCTGGGCAGGGCCTCGCCACGGAAACCCATTGTCGCCACCGCTGCCAGGTCTTCCGCGCGCCGAATTTTGCTCGTCGCATGGCGTTCCAGACAAAGCAACGCGTCGTCGCGACTCATCCCGATGCCGTCATCGATCACCCGGATGAGGCTTCGGCCGCCGGCTTGGATTTCTATCGTGACGCGTCGGGCTTGCGCATCGAGTGCATTTTCGACCAACTCCTTCACCACGCTGGCGGGCCGCTCGATCACCTCGCCCGCCGCGATCTGGTTGGCGACGTGTTCCGGCAACAGACGGATGCGGTTCATGCGGGCAGACGTTTAAGCGGTTTAGTCAAGAGCGACTCGCATTCGCATGAGAGTCCCTCCTGCCAAGACATTTGTCCATCGCGACCGTGAGGCCACAGCCTCAGTTGGCGGACGCAGTCGCTTCGGGCGCCACTCCTGGCCGCGGCAGACCGAAGGCAAAGATGGCACCCCGCCCGGGTTGGTTGAGCGCTTTGATCCAACCGCGATGATCCTCGAGGATACGTTTGCAGATGGAAAGTCCAAGCCCGGTGCCGTGCATCTTCCCGTAGGTGGCAAAAGCCTGAAATAAATGGTCCGCGATCTCGGAGGCGATGCCGGGGCCGGTGTCCTCGAACTCCGTGACCACTTCGGCGGGAGTGGCGGTGAACCGCAGAAATATGTGACCACCTTCGCTCATGGCTTCGGTTGCGTTTTGTGCGAGATTATGGAACACCCGTCGCAAACGCTTGGGGTTTATCAGCAGCGGCACCGACGGCGGAGGGTTTTGGAGTTCAATCGTGACGTTTTTGAGTGCAGTTTCCCTGCGCACCTCCTCGACCGCGCGGCCAACAAACTCCCCGTAGTCCATTGGCGGCAGCACCAATTGCGACTGGGTGCCTTGCGTGAAGTCCAGGATCTCATTCACCATCTCGCTGATGCGATCAACCTGGAGCCGGATCGTGTTCGTCGCATCCTGCCGCAACTCGGGTGCGAGCCGGGCCATGCCGGCCATCTCGGCTGTCAGCCCGATAATGTTCAGCGGGTTTTTGAGATCGTGAACAATCGAACGGGCGAAACGACCGATGACCGTGAGTCGTTCGGCCTGCAGCACTTCGCGCAGGTACTGGTGGTTGAATTCGCGGAGCCGGTGGCTGATCTCGCGCAACAAGGTCATCGCCAGTTCGGGGGAACTCCCGACCAGCTTGAGGACCTCCGCATTCGGAATGAAATAAACGATGCTCGGTTGCCGTGCCGTGGCCGTCGCTGACCTGCCTTTATCCTCCAGCACAGCCATCTCCCCAAAAAAATCGCCCGGTCGAACTTCCGAAAACACATGACGGACGGACCCGACCAGGACGGAAATCTCCACCAAACCGTCTTTCACCACGTAGAGCCCATCCCCGGGAGCCCCCTCGCGGAACACTTCCTGTCCCGGGCCGAAGCTTTGCTCGCGCGCGATGCGCGGCAGAGTTCGCAGGCATTCCAGGCCTAGGTGAGCAAACAGGTGGCTGTGTTCGAGCGTGACCACAGCCGCCAACTTTAGGCCAAAGCGGTTTGAGGTAAAGCCATTTGAGGATAGCGCGCGGCCCTGCTGCCCGAGGCAGGCAGGGCGAGTTTCGTCGCAATCGCCATTACCCGGTGGCCTCGAAGCCCCTCCAGCGACCAGGGGCTCCGATTCACGCCCAGCCCGCCGTGAACTCCGCGCTCCGCGTTCTTGACTGCGGACGCCTGAAAAACTAGCTTGTTCGCCGGGTTATGGTGGTCGTAGCTCAGCCTGGTTAGAGCCCCAGATTGTGGATCTGGCTGTCGCGGGTTCAAATCCCGTCGACCACCCCATTTCTTTGTTCTCCGACAGGGCTTGTGTGACTGAACCCTTAAGTTTGGCCGGTTCCGGCCACGATATGCGTTAAATTTCTCGCGGCCAAACACAAGCGTTCTGGCGGCGCAGCCCGTAGATTTACGCGGGAACAAATCTGTCGGCAATCGACCTGAATCGAACGACGATCCGGCGTGTGGCCACGCAGGGAGACCTCAGACGAGGTTTATCGGTGTCTTACGATGGGGATCTTAAACTTTCAAAAGGGACCATTTTCGACCCGACCCGGTCCCCTTTGACCGACCGCTGACATGCGGCTGAATAACTCTGGAAACCGTGCAAGGCCAGTGCGGTGGAAAGACCAAGCGAAGGAAAGATTGCAGCATCCCGGCGATTCCAGATGGCCATAGTCTTCCTGTGGCCGTTTGCGCAGAGAGTGCTGGTACAGGCAAAGTGAAGTCGGCGCCCGAAACCGAAACCGCGTCATGTAGCTGTCCGACACCGGGTCGCCGCAGTCAGGACACACGAAGAACCTCACCAATTCCACCGTGCCATCCAACGCGCGGCGCTTGGCGTGGGCCAGGACGAATTCCCTGAAATGGAACCACGTCTCCGCGCTGGAATTTTCACCCGGAAAGAAGAGGAGCAAGTGGCCCCGCCCCGCCGCGAACTCGTGCAGGAACAGCCCGCACTTGCTGCCTGCTTTGGCAGTGAACACCGCCGCGTTGTGTCACAACACTGATGACATGCTCTGGAGAATACATTACGCCTCGGATAACGCCTCAGAAATCGATGTCGTAGTGGGGGATCCCGCCATCACCTCCGCCAGGAGGAGGCCATTCATTCCATCCCTTCCATGGGCCATCTGGTTTGGGTTGGCAGCGGGTATGCACCCGGACTGACTTTAAGTCGCGGCGAATCTCCAACACATTGTAGAGTCGGGGCGAGGACTCAGGTCGATCTTCTTCGCGAGCCCCGAAGCTTCCGGAGCCGATGACATACAACTTCTGTTTTGTCCAGTGTCCGACAAGGTCACGGCGTTCTTCATGCACGTCCCCATGCAGCGCCAGTCGCACGCCGTTCTTCTGAAGATTGCCCAGAAACTCCGTGTCCTTCATCTGTTCCGGACCGTTCACTGCGTGGTGCCAGACGGCGATTCGTAACAGCGGCTTGCCATCCGCCACTTGGCCGACCTTCCTCGCTTCGTCCTCCTGTTTCTGTGCCTGTCTTATGACGTTAGCCACGGCCTCGACATGCATGCCAGCGCGCTTCCGGTTGAACTGGTCAATTTGCCAGCAGGAGTTCAGCGCCAGGAACTGGATGCCAGTTTCCCAGAACGGAATCGCGACACCTTGGGCCGTGCAGTCCAACGGGTAGGGACGCTGAAGGAATTCGTGGAAGAACGAGTCTGAAAACGCCTTCAGCCGCAGCGGATACTTCTCCGAGTTGCGCACAAGAATAATGTCGCCCTGCTTCACCCACTCGCCGGCCTTAAGCCCATCGGGCTTGTCGCGCCACTCGTAAGCCTCACGACAGTCTTGCACGTCATGATTGCCGGGCACAAAAATGCACCGTTCGGCAGATAGGCCGAACTCCTGCGTCAAAGTTGACACGAACTCGTACGCCTTCTTAAAGCCCTCTGTGGAGCCTCTGTCAGTGAAGTCGCCAGAGATCACGAGATAATCCAGGTCCTTAAATCCTAATCCGCCATTCTGTTTAAGGTCGTCGAGTAGCCATTGCCGGCGGGCCGGCACCGGCGTGTCCTGATTGAAATGCAGATCACTTAGGTGCAGCAAGCGTATTGGACTCGTCGCCTGCCCCGTTTCTGCGGCCTTACCAAGAACCTGCACCGCTGCCCTTGCAGCAACTTCACGCAGTTTTTCGACCTCCGTCCTGAGAGCCCAAGTTCGCTGAGTGATTCCTGGATCTCGCTTTCGAGCGACTGTCGCGCCTTCTGTCAGGCTGTGTCGTGTCTCGCAGACCGGGCAGAGCACGTCCTTATCACTACGGGCAATACGCTGCCGCAGTGTTTCCTCAGCGAACACGTGCCCGCAGGAGCATTTGATCGCGACGTGCTCGCGAATGTCCACACCGTTTTGCGTCAGATGATCTTCTACAAAGCTGATGAATGTTTGGCGCTGCCGTTCTGGAGCGCCTGCCTCAAAATAAACATCCAGGTGGGCAAAGCCGCCGGGCCGTCCCCTCTTGATCAGACCACATAGGCCTCCATCCTTTACTTCGAACTCCGCCCGGTCTGACCAGAGCCGCAGTCTGCCAAACTCCTTGGCCAGCACCAGCCAAGCGACAAGCGAGGCGTAGATGTTATCAATGGCCCCGGCGAAGTCGTAATAAAGCGATACGGCATGGTGTAGCTTGACTTCGGGACTGCCAAGTGTGGGAGCAAAGAGTGAAGGAAAGATAAGCAAGCCCTCGTGCCGAAAACAGATTCCGTGCTCGATCAGGAGCTGCAAAGTGCATTCGAGAACGGCCTTCTCTTGGTGGCGAGGCAATCGTTCTTGCTCGGCGATTCCAGGAAGCAGGAATCCTTCCTGTGCGACGGATCGGAGTTCCAGGGCCGGAACACACCGAGGATTATCGCGGGCTGCGAGAATAAGCGCCCCAGCATACCGTTCAATCTCTTCCACGCGAAGTACCAAAACCAGCTCGCCAGTCGAATTGCGTGTACATGCGATGAAGCCCTGCATCGCAAGCTGTTCCGTGACAGCCCAGACATCGCGGTGAATTACTTGCTGAAGCAACTCGCTAACACTGAACTCGTTTCTGAAAGTACCGCTTTCAACCCCTTTTGATAGAAGCTTGAATTGCTCGATTGCTTCAGCCGCATACTGGACCTGATTACTTGGTAACGAATCCACAGGCAAGGGACTCCGCGGAAATCGGAGAATCTTGAATGTCTCACCGAGAGCTTCTTGAGAGAGCGCAATTTCCCCAGACTTGATCAGCAATTCAATCACGAATGTCACCGCCGAACGGAGCGTGACATCCTTCGCTACGATCGTACGCTTTAGTTCAACGAGTGGAAGGACCACTTCCCCTCGTCTACGGCAGTTCTCAATCTCGTCCCGAATGCGTTGAAAGAACTCCGGTCGGCTAGTCTTGCCTAGAACATCCCAGTCAATTGCTTTGGCCACGGCATCGCAGAATTCGGAGAGGCCCCTGCCAACGATGGCACTGGTTTCGTGGTAGCCAGCGAATCCGCAATCATTGACAAGACGCTCCACACGTGCTCGGTCGATTGTATTTGTGGGTTCATCGACCTTTGCGCCCACCAGCAGTTTTACAGCAGTGCGGGCAACTAACTGCTTCTGTAAATACTTGTTCCACGTCTCAACCTCTTTGAATTCTCCAGTGCCGCGCGTGGGATCGAACAACAAAAGAGCAACCGTGGTGTCATGGAGGAAGAGTTGGTGAATCAGCCGATATTCGTCCTGACCCCCCATGTCCCAAAGCACGACGTCGCGACGCTGGCCAGCTGGTGGCTTCGCCGCTGGGCTTAGCTTCTCTGCGTCCAGCGGCCAGAACTTCATCCCATGCGTGGTCTTAATGGTGCCCTCTTTAGGGGGTTTGCCAGTGGCGATCCGGTGAGCCAAATACGATTTGCCAACGTTGCTTTCTCCTACCAGCACAATCTTCGCACTGGTGTAGGTGAACGTTGGTGGCGATGGCTGACCGAGCAACACAGCTAGGTCCAGTTCCCAAATGTGAATCACGCGATCGCAATGTTCTCTGAGCGTTTCTGGGTCCGAACCGACTGTGGCTAGCAGAGGGAGTCGCGGATGAAAGGCGAGACCACGCAGCCAAAGAGAGGATGCCGGCTCCTGAATCACACCGAGTGAGACCCACGTCTCGGCAATCCACAAGCGAATAGTTCCCTGGCGATCTCCGGTAGCAACGAGTCTCTGTTCAGCTTCAAAATCAACGCAGACTACTGCCGCCGTGTGTCCCTCGATTCTGCGAAGCAAGCGCCAAGACCGTTGCATTCCCTGGCCGAAGACCTTGACGATACCGGCTTTGTTCCCACTCACCAGATTCCTGCCCGTCGCATTGAAAGTGACACTGCAAACCCTCGTGTCGTCTGTGATTATGTCGAGTATCTGACCAGTAACTGTGTCCCACAGTATGATTTTGTGGTCCTCCCTGCCAGTTGCGAGTATTTTGCCGCCGGGATCGAAGGCGACGCTCAGGATATCAAAGCCACCCTGGAACAGCGTTCTGACTCGAGAGCCGTCGGCTTGGTTCCACTCCACAGTCTCACCGTCGAAACTGCCAGTAAACAAAGTGTTGTTTGTTGAGTTGAACTTAATGGAAGCTATCTCTCTGAGATGGACCTTGCCCAGGCGCAACGGCTTAGCAGTGGCGAGGTCCCAGTACGCGAGCCAACCATCGCTGTCTCCACTAGCGAGCGCGTGGCTCCGGGTGTCGAAGGCGAGGCAACGGACCCCGCCCTTGTGTCCTTCCAGCGTTCGTAGGCACTCACCTGACTCCGCGTCCCATAGCCGAACTGTCGTGTCTTCCGACGGCGACGCCAACATGCGCCCGTCTGGAGACCATGCGATGCGCCCGATCGCGCCGGTGTGCCCCCGCAGCGTGCGAACAAGCTTCACGCCCGGCGGTGAACTCTTCCGCACCTCTTCATCCGCCTGCCGCCATCGGTCTTCCGCTGTCAACCTCCGCATCCAGCCATTTCTCGTCGTGCGTGGCGGAGCAACCGGGATGGGCTCTAATTGCTGTTGAGTTCGGCAAGCCGCTAGCAGCCGGTAAAAGGCATCCTCAGTTTCCTCCCGGTAATCCACATATTTGTAACGCCGCAGTGTATCTGGGAGTTCACAGTCGGCCAGCAAGAGCGGGATGAAGCGGCGACCGGCGTTGGCCGGATCGCGAAACAGCACAGTGCTGCGCTCCAGCCCCACCCAGTCTGATCTCAGCGCCGCCGGCGACAGGCAGAGTACCAGCGTGCGCGACGCCTCCAGCCCACGCTCGATAGCCAGGTAAATGTCGTCCCCCGGCTGGATGATCCATTCATCGAACCACACCCGCAGCCCCGCCTTGTGAAGCCGTTCCGCCAGCCGCCGCACCCGCGGCTTGTCAGCTTGATTGTGGCTCAAGAAAACTTCGTATTGAAATAAGTCCTGCATGGCTCTGCCAAGCCGCTTAATGCGGCGATTGGAGTTGCTTGACCACGTTGCAGATTTGATCCGCTCCGCCGAATCTACCAAGGACTTCGACATTGCCGCGGTGGGAAATGGGCATCACTTTCAGGACGTCGGGCAGCGTGAATTGGAGTTTGCCGTCGGCAACGCCTTCTTCCTGCAGGTCGTCCAGGATTTCGCGGGGTTCCGGACCGAGGTAGTCGAAAAACGAGTCGAAAAACGCGACACGAAGAACGCGGCTTCCTTCTTTTTCGCGCGGTAGGCATGCTGCTCGGGACCGGCTGAGCGGCCGCGCGAGTTCGTCCGGGCTGGCGCAGAGTGCCCGCACCTTCTCCACGGTGTAGTCGGTGACCTCGTCCAACAGCGGTGCCATCAGTGGCTGAGAATGCACCTGTGACACGGCCAGCGACAAGAGGGAATTACACCCTTACTTTCCGCATAGCCCACCGCCCCCTTCGACCCCCACGACCGGTCGCCGCAGCTTCGTTCAACCCGGGAATGCAAACAATCCGGTGTGTCATGCACCGGGTTATCTAGAACTGGTTTCTAAAACGCCTCTCACAAAAGTGCTGATGACCAGGTCTTAGACTTTTTAGTTAGCGCCCGCAACTTACATGTCAGGTCCTCCCCGCTAATAAAGGGCCCCGCGGTCGGCCGAGCCCTTTGACCTCAAGTCGTTCAGTTTCAGAGCGAAGGGGCGAGCAGAGATTTGGCGAGCGGAGGCGTTCAACAATTCCCTAACGCCAGGCCTGGTTTACTGGCGCACTGACGCGATCTAGTGCGGCCACGCAGGGAGGCCTCAGACGAGGTTGCGTAGGGCCGAAATGATGTGCCACATCCCTCCGGTGTCCAGCCCGCAGTATTCTTCGAGTGGATGGTAGACACGGTCTCGCTCCGTTGGTTCAGAATTCCCGAACGTGACCCGCAAGTATTCCCGGCTGGCCGTGTCGCCATCCCGGATTGCGAAGTCCTCGTAGCCCCGGCCGGTCAGGGCTGGCAGAACGGCCTTCATGGAGGCACTGCCATGCTGGGCTGGGTGGTAGTACCGAAAGGCTCGGAACGGCTGCAGCAGGTCGACGAATCTCGGTTCGAGGGTCTCGACCCACGGCCGAAACACCAGCAATGCGTCTGCGCACTCCCGCAAGACCCCCTTTTCGAACGCAGCG
>DATDCV010000107.1:0-12734 GCA_036524155.1 Verrucomicrobiia bacterium | reverse complement strand
AGTCAGAAACAGTGTGTTGAGATTGTCCAGGCCGTACTCGCTGGCCACCTGGGCGATCCGCCTGCCGATGCCCGGTTGATCGATATCCAGGCCGATGATGAAGGAGCCCACGACCAGAATCTTGTGGCGCTGAATACGCCGGACGGACGCGCGGAAATCCCTGCCCTTTACCAGGTTGAACTTCTTGCCGAGCTCGCGCAGCCCTTCCGGCGTTGGGGACTCGAAGCCGATGAACACGCCTCGGCAACCGGCCCGCGCGGCCAACGCCAGGAGTTCCTCGTCATCGGCAAAGTTAATGGTGGCCTGCGCCACCCACTGCTTGCGCAGGTTTGCCTGGGCTAAAGCGCGGAATAAATCCTTGGCACGCGCGATATGTTCCGGGCGGGTGCCGATGAGGTTATCGTCTACCACCAGCACCCGTTGCTCACGGATCGACGCGAATTCACGGATGACATCGGGAATGGGTCGTTGCCGGTACTGGGCGCCGTTGAACGTCGTCACACTGCAGAAGTTGCAGTTCAGCGGACAACCGCGGGTCGTTTGAATGGCTCCGAAGGCATAACGTTCGGGGAGCAAATCATGACGGGCAGGCGCGAGATCGTCCAGGTCGGCATGTCCTCCGTCGTACCGGTGCTTTAGCGCGCCATGCCCGGCGTCCGCCAGGACTTGCGGCCAGATGCCCTCGGCTTCCCCTGTAACGACCGCGTCCACGTGTTCCATGACCTCGTCCCGGCACAGGGTGGCGTGGATGCCCCCCATGACGACGGGCACGCCCAGACGCCGGTAGTGAGCGGCGACCTCGTAGGCACGGTTCGCCTGGGACGTGAAGGCGGTAATACCCACCAGGTCCGGCCGGGGCATGGCTGAGTAGTCCGGCGGGCCGAGGTTCTCGTCCACGATGATGATTTCCCAACCAGGTGGAGTCAGACCCGCCAGGACCAACAGGCTGAGCGGCTTCCACACGCGGTAGCGGTTCCACCGGCTTTCGTGCACATTGACGATGCTGACCAGCGGGTTGGAGGGATTGACCAGATAAAGTCGCATCGCAGTTAGGGTTTTTCGGTGGTCACGTTGAGCCACAGAAATGCGCCTGCCAGTATGCTCGGGTGGCTCTGCGGGCGGGCGGGCCGAGTCATGGAGGGCTACGGTGGATTAAAGGTCACTCGCCACCCGACGGAAGTGGTAACCAATGATGGCCAATTCCATGGCTTTCGGGAACTGACGCGGACGTCTTAGCAATGCGGTAACCAAAAGCCTCCAGTAGGCCAGCCGCCCCTGGTGCCAAACCCCGAGCAGCCACAAGGACTTCACGAAGGCTTCAAGATCCGGCCGCGAGACTCCCAGATGCGGCCCGCAAGGCTGTTGGCGCTCCAGGAAAGTGCGAATGCGCTGGTAATAGTGGCGCGGTTCATAGAGGCGTTTCATGAGGTCGCGGTAACCGTTGATGAGAAATTCCCGACTCAATTTGGGACGGAAATTAAGGCGGGCCTCGGTGTTGTTGCCGGTGGAATCCGATTCGAGCCGTCCTTCTTTCTTGAGCCGGCGGTAGAGACGAGTCTCCGGCAAGGCGTTCAAGAGCCCCACCATGGCCGTCACGACTCCCGAATGTTGGATGAACTCGAACTGCCGCTTGAAGATATCGGGGCCATCGTGGTCGAACCCAACGATGAACCCGCCCATCACTTCGAGGCCCGCCCGTTGCAGGATCTTGACTGTCTCGGCGAGGTCACGATGGCAGTTCTGCAGTTTCCGGCATTCTTCCAGGCTTTCGGCCGAGGGCGTCTCGATGCCGACAAAGACCTTCTTGAAGCCGGCTCGTACCATGAGGTCGCAGAGCTCGGGGTCGTCGGCGAGGTTGGCCGAGGCCTCGGTCAGAAAACCTATTGGGGACCGGGTCAGCGTCCGCCATTTGATGAGTTCCCGCAGCAAGGCCTTCGTTTGCTTTTTGTTGCCAATGAAGTTGTCATCTACAACGAAAACCATGTCCTTCCACCCGCGAAGACGAAGTTGTTCGAGTTCGGCCACCAGTTGAACCGGGGTCTTGGTTCGAGGCACGTGGCCGTTCATGCCCGGGATATCGCAGAACTCGCAATCGAATGGACAGCCCCGCGAAAACTGCACTGCCATGGTCACGTAATGCCGGAGGTCAACAAGGTCCCAACGCGGCACTGGCGAGCGAGTAACGTCTGGCCTGTCCGGTGCGGTATAGAGGGGACGAAGCGTTCCGGAACGCAGGTCTTCAATGATTTGCGGCATGAGGTCTTCTGCTTCACCCAGAACGAAATGCTGGATATGGGGGAAAGTCTCCCTGCCAGTGGAGAAGAGCGGACCTCCGGCGATGACGGGTTTGGAAAACCGGCGGCAACGCTCCACCAGTCCGGACACGGCTGCCTTATGCACGATCATGGCGCTGAGCATCACATAATCTGCCCAACGCATGTCCTCGTCCGACAACGGTTCGACGTTCATGTCCACCAACCTTAGTTCCCACTCAGCCGGCAAGAGCGCGGCCACCGTCAGCAGGCCAAGTGGGGGGAACGTCGAACGTTTCGATACGAAACGCAGCACGTGCTTGAAACTCCAAAACGTTTCCGGAGTTGGCGGACACAGTAAAAGAATTTTCATATAATCTCGGTCCGCCTCGGCCCAAGGGAACCGAGGAGATCCGAGCGGGGCTAGCCCTTCAACGCTCCCTTCAGGAAGGGCGAGAACAGATCAATCGGCACCGGCAGGAACGTGGTTGTGTTATGCTCGCTGGAAATCTCGCGCATCGTCTGGAGGAAGCGGAGTTGGAGCGCGATGGGCTCTTTGCTGATCATGGCGGCGGCTTGCACCATTTTTTCGGCAGCCTGAAATTCGCCCTCGGCGTTAACGATTTTTGCGCGCCGTTCGCGTTCGGCTTCAGCTTGTTTGGCCATCGCCCGCTTCATACTATCCGGCAAAGATACGTCCTTCACCTCGACCGCCGTGACCTTGACGCCCCAGGGCTCAGTTTGGTGGTCGATGATTTCCTGCAGCTTCTGGTTGATCACGTCACGCTGGGAAAGCAGGTCGTCCAATGGGGCCTGGCCCAGCACGCTCCGCAGAGTGGTCTGCGCAATTAGCGAAGTGGCTTTCCAGAAGTTCTCCACCTTGACCACCGCCGCAACCGGATCCACAACGCGGAAATAGACCACGGCATCAACGGTGGCGGGCACGTTGTCGCGCGTCATGATTTCCTGTTTGGCGACGTCGATGGTGACCACGCGCAGGTCCATCTTGACCATGCGATCCACCACCGGGATGAGCAGAATCAAACCCGGCCCCTTGGCGTCGAGCAGTTTGCCGAGTCGGAAAATGACGCCGCGCTCGTACTCGCGCAGAATCCGGACCGCTTGAGGCAAAACGATTGCCGCGAGGATGACGACCACCACCAGTGTTGGGATGATCTTGGTTATGGCGGTTAGCTCTTGCATTGGTCCCTCCCACAGTCAGTTTGTTGGTTCATGTTTTTTTATTGCGCTATCATTGGCAATTAGTCAATGCCGACACCTCCACCGGGTTACTCGTTTCAATGGGAGTCTGCGGGGGCGGCGCCATTGAATTGAGGGGTGGCTACCCCGAGCTCTCCGAGCCGGCATTTTCCTTGCAGGCGACTCACGACGGCGCGTTTCCAGAGCAAATATCCGAGAAACGCGACCAGGGAAGCCAGCGATCCTAAACCCAGGCCGCACAAGGTTTGAAAGACGCGGTTTCTGAAATCGTACAGGATTTCCGGCAACAGAATGGCACAATAGCTCAGCCCGGCCAGAGACAGCATGCAAAGTATCACCGTTAGGAACACGGCGCGCCGGATACATCTCTCGTCCCGTACGGTTTGCGTCAAGCGATCCTGCAACGGGTGGTTTTCTCTATGGGAATCCTCCGCGATCAGCGGTTTGAGCGGCGAGGGTCGTTTCATAAAAGCATGGTCGGGAGGACCCTGATGCGGCGGTCAATCGTTCAATCCTCCATGATACCAGCCCCCGGTCTCGGCAAGAAGATCGCGGCGGTGCTGCGTGCCCTGCTCCGGCGGAGTGGTCAGGGCCGAGGGTGTAGTTTGGCGCCCCGAGGCGGGAAACTCGAACTCAAAGTCACTATCGTCAGCGGTGCGGACTGCGACCACTTTCAGAGACATCTCGGCGAAGGATTTTACCGGGTTTGGCATAACATGGGGCCTCATGGCTGGAGGTCTTGCCGCCACTATGCCGCTTTAGGTCAAAGCCGACCAATACTTTGTTGGTATTCAGGCAATAGCTTAAATTTATGAGTGGGAAAGTCGCCTGCGCCTGGACGATGGGGAGTCGAGTCGTAATCAGCCGGTAAGGACGCCTGAGGCATTCACTCCAGCTCCGGCTCAGACGTGGCCTATAGCTTAAAGGTATCGCCAAGGCTTTTTCAGAGGTATTGGCGCGGTTCTGTCCGTGGGAGGATTCTGGTTGGGCAACGAGCGAACGACATCTCGATGAGAGTTGAAAGCAAAACTTTATGCGACGCCCCAAAGGAATAAAAACCAGGAAATCAGTGGCCAAGCGTTTCAAGATCACCGCGAACGGGAAAGTGCTGTATCGTGGAGCAGGCCGGCGCCATTTGCTGCAAGGCAAAAGCCCCAAACGCCGCCGGTCGTTGAGAAGGGCCTCGCTGCTTGGGCCGACCGACGTTTACCGCATCAAACAGAATCTACCCTTCACCCATTGAACTCTGGGTGCGCAAACGAGGACCGAGTCCCCGGAGGGATTACCGTGAGCAGGTCCCACGCATGACATAATTGTTGTTTTTCTGCGCGAGCAGACCATGGTGTTGCGTCGTGGACACAGCCTCCAAGATTAGGAAGATCGCTTTCCTGGGCGATTATCTGCCCCGCAAATGCGGCATCGCCACATTCACCTCCGACCTTCGGGCGTCCGTGGCCGCCGACCAACCCGAGACCGAGTGTTTTTCGGTTCCGGTCAACGATCTCCAGGGCGGCTACGAGTATCCGGCGGAGGTTCGCTTTGAAATCGAGGAGCAGGATCTCGCCTCATATCTGCGGGCCGCGGATTTCCTCAATATCAGCAACGCCGACGTCGTTTGCCTGCAGCACGAATTTGGGATCTTCGGCGGGCCGGCCGGCAGCCATGTGCTGGCGCTGCTGCGCGAGTTGCGCATGCCGATCGTCACCACCTTGCACACGCTCCTGCGCGAGCCCAATGCCGACCAGCGGCGCGTGATGCAGGAATTAATCGCCCGCTCGACGCGCCTGGTGGTGATGGCGGAACGCGGCCGGCAGATGTTGCGGGAACTCTACCAGGCGCCGGCCACGAAAATCGATCTGATTCCCCATGGGATTCCGGATATTCCCTTCGTCGATCCGAATTTTTACAAAGACCAGTTCGGCGTTGAAGGCAGGCTCGTGCTGCTCACCTTTGGCCTGCTCTCTCCCAATAAGGGGATCGAGCATGCGCTCAAAGCGCTGCCGGAAATCCTGGCCGAGATCCCTAACGTCGTTTACATCGTGCTGGGCGCCACTCACCCCAACCTGGTCCGTGAGCATGGGGAAGCCTACCGGGTCAGCCTGGAACGGCTGGCTGAGAAAAACAAGGTCCAAAAACACGTCATCTTTTACAACCGTTTCGTTGAATTGGCCGAGCTCAAGGAGTTCATCGGGGCCGCTGATCTCTACTTGACCCCGTATCTGAACGAGTCCCAGATCACCTCGGGCACACTGGCCTACGCTTTCGGCGCCGGCAAGGCGGTCGTTTCCACGCCGTATTGGCACGCCGCGGAATTGCTGGCGGAGGACCGCGGCGTGCTGGTGCCATTCGCCAATCCGCGGGCCATTGCCCGCGAAGTCATCGGGCTGCTGCGCGACGAGATACGCCGAACGACGATTCGCAAGAACGCGTACAAGCTGGGCCGTGAGATGCTCTGGAGCAACGTTGCTCGCCTCTATCTGCGTTCCTTCGAGTCAGCCCGGCTCGAGCGCGCCGTGTTGTCACGGAAATCCTTCGCGACCAAAACCCTCGATCAGCAGCCGCGCGCGTTACCGGAGTTGAAGCTGGACCACCTCTCCCGGATGACCGACTCGACCGGCCTTTTCCAGCACGCCCTGTTCACGGTGCCCAATTTTTCCGAAGGCTACTGCACGGATGACAACGCGCGGGCCTTCATCCTGGCCGTCCTGCTCGACGAAATGGAGGAAGAACCGGAAAGTGTGCGGACACTCGCCACCACTTATGCCGCGTTCCTGTGCCACGCGTTCGACGAGCGAACCAAGCGCTTCCACAACCACTTGAGCTTCGACCGGCGCTGGCTCGATGAGCAGGGCTCGGAAGATTCTCATGGCCGGGCGCTCTGGGCCCTGGGCCTCGGGGTGGGCCGCTCGCCCTATCGCAGTTTTCAGGTCCTGTGCGGGCAAGTCTTCACCCAGGCGCTGGCGGCGGTGGCCGAGTTCAGTTCGCCGCGCGCCTGGGCGTTCAGCCTGCTGGGCATTCATGAATACTTGCAGCGTCTGAGCGGAGACCGCGTGGCCCAACAGCTCCGGGAGACACTCACGAGCCGGCTCATGGAACTGTTCGACCGGGCGTCGACGCCGGAGTGGCCATGGTTTGAAAATGTTCTTTCTTATGACAACGCCAAACTCGCTCATGCCTTGATTCTGAGCGGCCGCGCGACCGGTCAAACACCAGTGTATGAACGCGGTCTGCAGGCTCTCCGCTGGCTCGCCAAGGTGCAAACAGCCGAAAGCGGCGATTTGCGGCCCATAGGCAGCAACGGTTTCTTCCCCCGCGGCGGGACCCGGGCGGACTTCGATCAGCAGCCAATCGAGGCGCACTCGATGTTGTCCGCCTGCCTGGAGGCCTACCGCGCCACCTCCGATGTCTGGTGGTTCGCGCAGGCGCAGCGCGCCTTCGATTGGTTTCTCGGCTGGAACGATCTCGGGCTGGAGCTTTATTCAGCCAGTACCGGTGGATGCCGGGATGCGTTGCACGTGGACCGCGTGAACCAAAACCAGGGCGCCGAATCTACGCTCGCTTTCCTCCTCTCCCTGGCCGAGCTTCAGCTCATGCAAAACGCTGTCACGGTCTTTGACCGGCCCGCTTCGTAGTCCGGCCGCCCTGATGAAAACCGCCACCGTTCAGCGCTCCCAACTCACTCTGCACCCCGACCGCACGCGCGTACTGCTTCGGCCGTTCCTTCAGCCGGACGACCCCCGGGCCGCGCGGATTTGCGCCCAGGTCATGGCCCTTTCGGAGGCTGAAGTGCGGGCTCTTTGGCAACAGGTGAAGATGGAATTTGGTGAGCGCCACTCGAAAATCGGCGCGTTTCTTAAGGACCGTTTCGAGCAGGTCCGCCACTGCCTGCACACCGAGCAACCCCTCTCTGACCAACGGCAACTCCTGCTTGGCGCCTACTTCAGTCACGAGTATTCCCTCGAGGCCGCGGCTTTGTTCAATCCCTCCATGGTGCCACATCCGGATCAATCGGCCCTCCCGCCCGGCGCATTGCGTTTCATCCTGAGCCTGCGAGCCACCGGCGAAGGCCACATCTCCTCGATCACCTTTCGCACCGGGATCCTGGATGCCGACAGCAACATCACTGTCAATGCCCCCACGCGCTACTGTCTCGAACCCGCACAGGTGCCCAACACCTCCTACGAGAGAGCCACCTTCGAGCGGAAACTGCAGGAACTCGGCCTGGTGGGGGATTTCAGCCGCCAGGTGCTGCAGGCCTTGGGACCGTCCTTCACGCTGGACGATCTGCGCACCCGCCTCTCTCAAGCAGCGGAAGATTTTCGCGCCCGCGACCAGGAAACCGGCGCGACCGCGAGGAAAATCCTGATGCTGGCGCAGTCCAACTACGAAGTGCAGTTCGCGCCGGATTCCCGTTTATCCGAGCGCGTGCTCTTTCCGGTCACTCCCTCTCAGAGCAACGGCATCGAGGACGCTCGCTTCGTCCGCTTTCAGCAGGACGACGGCACACACACTTTTTACGCCACCTACACCGCGTACGACGGCAAGATGATCCTGCCGCAATTCATCGAAACGCATGACTTTCTCCACTTCAGGTTCATTACGCTCAACGGGCCGGCCGTGCAGAACAAGGGCATGGCGCTCTTTCCGCGGAAAATCAATGACCATTACGCCATGCTTGGCCGGCAGGACTACGAAAACATTTATGTGATGTTCTCCGACCATCTGCACTTTTGGCATGCCACCCAGATGGTCCTGAAGCCGGTCTTCTCCTGGGAGTTCATTCAGTTGGGCAATTGCGGTTCACCGATTGAGACCGACGCCGGCTGGCTCGTGCTCAGCCATGGCGTGGGCCCCATGCGCAAGTATTGCATCGGCGCGTTTCTGCTGGACCGGGAGGATCCCTCCAAAGTGATCGGCCGGCTACGCGAGCCACTCATCAAGCCGAACAAAAACGAGCGCGAGGGTTACGTCCCGAACGTGGTCTATTCCTGCGGCGGTCTCTTGCACGGCCGCCAGCTCATCATCCCCTATGCAATGTCCGACTATGCCACAACGTTCGCCCGTCTGTCCCTGGACGAGGTCTTGTCAGCGATGGAATAATCGGACCTGAAGGGCCCGCGCTTCCTGGTTACGGCCCCCGCGGTTTGTTAAGTCGATAGTGCTTGAGCTCCGCGTAAAGGGATTGGGCCAGGCCCGACTTCGCAAAGCCAAGCACCTTCGTTCCCCGTAGCCCGAAAAATGCATCCAGGTCCGCCGAGGTGTAATGCTGGACCACCGGGTAGTGAGCGAAGTCCGCCAGAACTCCGGCGCGGCCGACCTCCGACAGGTCGTCCGTGATCAACACGAAATGCAACCTGCGTTTGTTGCGAAGCAGCGTCTCGCGCCCGACCAACAGAATGCGCGACCGCATCACAAACGGAAACAGCCGTTCCACCGGCTTGGCGAGGCCTTCGTTGTTCATCACCTCGGATGCTAGACGGCGTCCGCTTTCGTTTCGAGGAAACCTTGGAGGTGACGGACCCGCGTCGGGTGCCGTAGCTTGCGGAGCGCCTTGGCCTCAATCTGCCGGATGCGCTCGCGCGTCACACTGTATAAATTACCTATCTCCTCCAGCGTGTGACCGTAGCCATCAACCAGCCCGAAGCGCATTTCGAGGATCCTCCGTTCCCGCTCGTTGAGCAGCGTCAAAACGTCCTCGAGCTTCTCCTTGAGCATGCTCTGGCTGGTCGCGTCGGAGGGGTTCTCCGCGCTCTTGTCTTCGATGAAGTCGCCGACTCTGACATCCCCATCGTCGCCGACGGCTGCGTCCAGCGAAACCGGCTGCCGGGCCATCTTCAGCAGCGCCTCGATTCGCGAGACCGGCACGTGCATCTCGTCCGCCAGGTCTTCGGCGGTGGGCTCGTGGCCTAACTCCTGGCTGAGCTGTTTCTGGGCGCGCCAAAGTTTGGTCATGATCTCGATCATGTGCACGGGGATCCGGATCGTCCGCGCCTGGTCGGCAATCGACCGTGTCAACGCCTGCCGAATCCACCACACGGCATAAGTGGAAAACTTATACCCGCGGCGATACTCGAATTTTTCGACACCTTTCAGCAATCCGATGTTGCCTTCCTGAATCAGGTCCAGGAAGGATTGGCCTCGATTCACGTATTTCTTGGCGATGGAAACCACCAGACGCAGGTTCGCCTCGGCCACGTCGGATTTGGCCTGGTGAGCGCGCGCGGCAGCGCCCTGCAGCCTGCTGAACGTTCGGCCAAACTCCTCCCGCGGCGCGCGGATGAGTTTCTCCAGAAGCCGGAGTTCGTCCCGTTCCCGCTGGATAGCACCTGTTCCACGACTGGATTTGGGCTGGTCCTCTAACTCCCGGAGGCGCCGCCCGGCGGTCTCGAATCTCGCCTGCACATTGCTCGCCACCGCCACAATGTCCTCCAACACTTTTGGCCGATAGACAAACTTCGGAAAGGTGGTCTTCAGTTTTCTCTCGACCCGCTGGAGCTGGTCGGAGAGCCTGCGGCGTTGCGACGCGGGGCCGGCTTGCCAGCGGCTGAACAACTCATCCGCCTGCGCGTCCAGCGTCTTCGTCCCTTTCACCAGCCGGCGGAGGTTCTCGAGATGCCGTTCCCGACTGACGACGTGGTTGTCCGCAATGATGCGGTCGTAACGTTCCTTCGGAGGCTCGGCCAATAACTTTTCGGCTACCGCGCAGTGCTCTTTGGCGGCGAAGCCCAGGCTGTAAACCAGGCATTTCATTTCCTGTTCGGCCTGCTCAATACGCCTGAAAATCTCAACTTCCCCCTCACGCGTGAGCAAGGGTACCCGGCCCACCTCGTTCATATACATACGAATCGGGTCGTCGAGCGCGTCAAACTGCCCGCTCCGCTCTGCCTCCGGTTCCTCAGCCTTGGGCTTCTCGGTCTCGGCATCCGCTGCGATCTTTATGCCCAGGTTGCGCAACCTCGTATATAGCGCGTCCAGCGCATCGGGAGATACGTTCTCGGGCAGAAGCTCGTTGATATCATCGTAAGTGAGCTGGCCTTGTTCGCGCACCAGTTGCAGCAGACTCTTGATCGTTGCCGCCAGGTCGGCCAGTTCGCCCGGTGCGCCAGCAACGGCTTTGGTTCCCAGCAGGGCGTGAACATCACCGCCTTGTGCAGCCGAGCTGGTCCCGGCCAGGTTGAGGCGAGGTTTCTTCGACTCTAATCCGCCGGGTCCGGCTGCCTTCGCGCCAAAGATGAAAGGGCGTCGCGACCGGTGGACCTTCCTCGGGCCTCTTTGCTTTTTGGCGCCGTTTCGATTTTTAGCTTTGTGGTTCAATTTGATACGATCGGTCGACCCGAAGCCGGCGCTCCGGACTGAGGCCGCCTCGGCGCTGAACGCAGCGGCCCGAGCCAGCCGCAGCCGCGAGGATAACATGGGGTAAACAGATCGCGAACAATATAACGATCCCGAAATCTTGATGCCCGTCCGGCGGCCGGGCGTGGCCAGAAAAAAAGGCGTGGGGCGCACAGCCCCACGCCTCGTGTCAGAGTGTTCGCTTAATAGCGTCGGCTAAACTCGCGGCGCCCGCCCGAGCGCGGTCCACCGCCGCTGCGTTCTTCCCGCGGCCGCGCCTCGTTGACGGTCAAATTACGACCGCCGAGCATCGTCCCGTTCAGTGCGTCAACTGCCTTCTGAGCCTCTTCCGGCGTCGCCATAGTGATGAAACCGAATCCGCGAGGCCGGCCTGTGGCGCGGTCCATCATCAGGTTCGCCTCAGTCACGGTGCCATGGGCCGCGAAGGCGTCTTGCAGATCGTTTTCGGTTGTGTCGAAGGAAAGGTTCCCGACGAATAACTTTGTGTTCATGTGATGTTTCTCTGTCCCTAGTTTACTCCTGTTATCTCCAAACTGTTCCCGATCTTCGGGTTTCAAATCATCACTGAACGAAGTTCACCTGAGGATTTACCATGTCCTGGAAGCGACAAGCTATCTATTAGACGCATCTAAAATGCATGTTCCCCAGCCAATAGCAAGCGATATTCCGCAAAATCCGCGCAATAGATTTCGGATCTGGAACGGACCGGCCAGACTTCAGAGCGGCCCTGAGAGGGTATTGAAGCTCCGACATATTGCTTGCCAACCGGGCGGGGCATGGGACACTGAAGATGTATTAGAGACGAATCATATACTTCCGACGCAGGCTCCTTTGGCATGAATAACCTCAAACCCGTGGGGGCTCTTTGAGTCGCCCGTTCCCGTCTCGTTCGTTCCATTCCCGCGAGCCGCTACACCGCCGCAACGGAAAAATCCGCGCCCGGGAAGTCCGGGTGATCGACGACGCCAAACAGCAACTCGGCGTCATGTCGCTCAACGACGCTCTGCGGCTGGCCCAGAACAAAGGTCTGGACCTGGTCGAGATCGCAGCCCAGGCCGTCCCGCCAGTCTGCCGTATCGTGAATTATGGTAAATTCCTGTACGAGGAAGCGAAAAGAGACTCCCATGTCCGCCAGGCGGCGAGTCGAATGAAAGAGCTTCAGATTTCGCCCACCATTGATCCGCACGACCTCGCGACCAAGCTGGACCACGCCATCAGGTTCCTTTGCGATGATATGAAGGTCCGTGTGAAGCTGCGCTTCCGCGGGCGCCAAAAAGCGCACAAGGAGATCGGCTTTGAAGTCATGAACAAGTTCGTCAAAGACGTCGGGCTGTATGGCCAGGCCGATTCGCCGCCCAAGATGGCGGGCGATCGTGATCTCAATGTGGTCCTCAGCCCGCTGCCGCGCGCCCAGCGTGCTCAGAATCCCCGGAAGCTGCCTGCTCCGGACCTCGCCGCTCGCCCCGAGCGGCCCAAAGGGGCTACCCTGGAGTAATCTCTTTCGCAATGCGGCCAGGGGGCAGAATGGCGCGCGCGTGTTTCTCGGCGGGGTCTCCGGTCCCCCATAGCTCGCGCACCGAAGAACGCCCGGGCTCAAGGATTTTCGCCGCTGGAACCCGAACCGGCATAAGGCGGTCGGGCTCCGCTCCGGGCCGCCGCTTCCAGCATTGACACGTCCAGATATTCCTCGTCCTGGCTGGTCAAGACTGCATCCAGAACCACGGGCACGTTCCCCGCCTGCGAAATCATCTGTTCGATCGCGCGCCGTTCCGGCGCCAGATGCAGCGGCGCGTGTGCGTCCCAGATCCTGCCCGCAATGTCCTCACGGGAGCCGGCTGCCAGCCACAAGCCGAAGCGGTCTTTGAACCTGGCCAGGATATCCGGGGACGGTGGATTACGAGCCCACAA
>DATDCV010000106.1:0-6485 GCA_036524155.1 Verrucomicrobiia bacterium | reverse complement strand
AGAGACGATCCAGGACGCCGCCGGCATGTCCAGCTCCATTGATTACACCTCGGAATGGCCGTGGCACCTGTACACCCCCTACGGAACTACAACCTTCAACTACAACGAGGGACCCAACCAGGTGGCGGGAGGGTGGTACCGTTGGGCCGATATCACCGAACCTAACGGTGGCCACCAGATCTACGGGTTCACCTCGGAATCGGCGCTGCTCTTTAACGGCACGCCCTGGATACCGTCACCCTTTCCCGCCAGCCTGGTCCCGGGCAACCTGCCCGCCGGGACGATGCTCGAGACCAATACCGTAAACCGCCTCAACTCGTTCCACTGGGACCAGCACCAGGCCCCCAACATCGGTTACAATTTTGGCGATTTCATGACTCTCACAACCAACGACATGCAGAAAGCCCGGCTCCGGCACTGGCTTAATTACAGCGAGGGCATGTATCCCGACTTCGCTCTCTCCCTCGAGATCGCCCCCAGCCAGGACAGTGACGGCTCTACGTTGGGCCAGGTCACTTGGTTCGACTATGCGGGCAAGCCGCAGGGCCAAAACGGTGAGCCAGGCACTCAGATCCAGCCCTCCCTCATCGCCCGCAAGCTCCCCGACGGCTCAACCTCGTACCAGTCCTTTACCCGCAACTCCTTCGGCTTGCCCACCGGCGTCACAACCACTTACGGCACCGACAATCCAGCGTTGACCCGCACGTACACCCTTGCCTACGATCCATGATCAGCCGACCACGGTCGTGGACGCCAACGGCGTCAGCGTCACGCAGGATTTCGATTGGCTGGGGCAGATGCTGCACCGCACGGTGCCCGGCCAAAATCAGGAGGTTTTCCAGTACTCCGGGCGCGGGCTCACCGATTACTGGGGGCCCGACACCAGGCACACCCAATACGGTTACGACGAGGCCCTGCGCAAGACCAGCGAGATCACGCCCAAGAGCGAGAACATCGCCTACGCCTACAATGCCGGCGGCGATCTCCTGACGCTGACCGATGGCCGGAACAAGGTCACCACCTGGACCAACGATATCGAGGGTCTGGTGCGCGCCAAAAAATACCACGGGCAGACCTTCGCCAATATCACTTACAGTTATGATGCCAATCAGCGCCTCACCTGGCGCAACTTCTGGTCCAGCCCCACCGTGTTCAAGCAGACCTTTTACGGCTACGACGACGCCGGGAACCTGCTCACGATTGATTATCCGGCGTCCCCCGACGTTTCGTTCACGTACAACGAAAACAACCAGCCCCTCACGATGACCACTGCCGGCCTGGGCACCACCACGTATACATACACCGACGCCGGGAACCTCTGGACCGAGGGCGGGATTTGGGCGAACGACACCGTCACGAACACATACCACGCCTCCGTGCCGCGCCTGCGCACCGGCCTCACCCTTAAACAGCCGGCCCTCACTTGGTCACAATCATACGCTTTTGACGCCGCCGATCGGCTCCAGACCATCACCAGCCCGGCGGGCACCTTCACGTACACGTATCGTGGCGCCGGCACGCTTTGGACCAATCTTGTGGTGCCCACCTCGCCCGCCTCGGCCATTACCAACGCCTACGACTCGGCCGCCCGCCTCACGCGGACCGCAGTGCGCGGCAGTTCCGGCGTGCTCAACGTCCATGATTACCTGTACAACACCGCCGGCCAACGCCAGCGCCAGACCTTGACAGACAGCTCTTACACGACGTACGGTTTCGATGATGACGCGCAGCTCACCAATTCGTTGGGCTACCTCCAGAACGGAACGCCGATTGCCGCTGAACAGCTTGGGTTCGCGTACGACCAGGGGTGGAACATGACCGGTCGGGCAGTCAACGGCGCGCCAACATCGTACACGGTCAATGACCTGAATGAGGCCACTGCCGTCGGGAGTTTGCCATGCACCTATGATCAGAACGGCAACCGCATAACGTATGGCCAAGGCAGCGGCACCACCCAATACACGTACGACGACGAGAATCGGCTGATCCGTGTCAGTTACAGCACCGCCTACCGCACCGACTTCACGTACGACGCCCTGAGCCGGCTCCGGGTCCGGACAGAGTACACCTACTACTATGGCCAGTGGAATGTCAGTTCCGTCACCCGGTATATCTACGACGGCAAGCGGGCGATCCAAGAGCGCAGCGGAAACAATACCCCGACGGTAACCCATACGCGCGGCAAAGACCTCTCCGGGAGCCTGGAAGGGGCTGGCGGCATCGGCGGCCTCCTCGCCCGCTCGGGCGGCTACTCGGGCGGCACTTGGACCAGCCACGCATTCTACCATGCCGACGGCAACGGGAACATCACCTGCATGGTGGACAGCGGTCAATCAGTGGTCGCCAGCTACAAGTATGATCCCTACGGCCGCACGATCAGCTCCAGCGGCACCCTCGCCGCTGCCAACCTCTATCGCTTCTCCAGCAAAGAACTCCACGTCAACAGCGGCCTCTATTACTACCTCTACCGCTTCTATGATCCGAACACGCAGAGGTGGTTGAATAGGGATCCGCTGGGCGAAGCTGGTGATATAAATCTGTATACGATGGTCGGCAACTGGCCAACCACCTCCATCGACCCATTTGGCTTGAGATTCCCGCGAGGTCAACCACCGAGGCCTGGTCGGCCCCGCGATCCGCACGAACCCGGCGGCGAAGGTCCATGCGACCACCCCGCTGGGGAGGGTGACATGGATTGGTACCGTTCGGACCCGATGGAATACGGCTATGGGAAGCTTGGAGGCTGGTGCGGGAAAGCATTCGGGAACCTACTTGTATGGTTGTGGGCGCCTCCGGTCTATCCAGCCCCAGCGCCGCAAGCACCTCCCCATCAGGGGTGCAGCATCTGTCCGGTAAATGCGCCCCCGCCCGAAGTGCCACGACCTCCAGTGCCACGAGTACCTCCTCCAGCGCCACGCCCAGATCCCCCTCGAGCGCCGACTTCGACAATTTCAAATTGCAGCGAAAATAGGCCAATTATCTTTCCACCCATCTGAGTCTCCCATGGACACGCTTCCGGTTGCTGCTCCATCGTCGCTCCCTGCTAGCCAACCACACACCCCAACCCATGCAAAAGTGCTCTTACTGCGGGAAAATTAGCACGGGCACAGATTTGGTCTGTACTGGCTGCGGAACCCCTCTTGCTGCCGCCCAAACCGCTCCACTCCCGGTAGCTCGCCAAGCCCGCCGCTCTGAGCTTAACGCTCGCTCGGCTTTATTGATTCTCGCGATCTACGTCGCGGCGCAGTTTGCTTGCGGAGTCGCAGCAAGTTTTGCTGCGCGCAAGATGACTGCCCCGCAAGGCAAGCAGTCGTACGAAGCGATTAGGGCCAAAATTGGCGCTGCGGAAGTGCTAGCCGTGCCTCTTATCTGTGGGGTTGCCGTCCTCGTTTCATCCCGCATTTGGCTTGGCCAGGCTCTTCAAGACGCTGGCCCCTGCGGCGCAGCATGGGTGCGCTCTGAACGGGGGTTCCTGGCCAAAAGCGTTGCAGTTGGGCTGAGCGCAGGGCTGTTCGCGTGGACTGTTAACCGGGCAAGCGGTTTGCTCTTGTTGACAGCCCCTCATGATGAAGTCGGGTTGGCAGCACTCACACCCGGTCTCCCGCGCGGCATCTGGGTATTCTCCGGGTTGCTCCTCGTGCCAGTCGTTGAAGAGGCGTTGTTTAGAGGAGTGCTCTACGGCGGCCTCAGAAAGTCTGCCGGGCCAAAAACGGCCGTAGCAGCCACGACAGTGCTATTCCTCGTGATGCACACTCCCGAGATCCTGCAACTCCCATCCTTGGCTGCAGGTTTTACAGCCCTTTCGCTTGCAGCTCTGTGGTGTCGCTTACGGTTTCGAGGCGTAGATTCCTCTATATGTGCGCATGCAGCCTTCAACCTTGTGACCGCTGTCACGGTCATAACTTAATCAATATGACAAGACCTACCCAGATGTGACCCGGGAATGGCCTCTGAATAAGCACACGTACTTATGCGACACTGCCGGCCAACGCCAGCGGAACACCTTGACAGACAACAGCTACACCACGTACGGTTACGACGATGACGCGCAACTCACTAGTTCGCTCGGCTACACTTCAGGAGGCAGCCCGATCGCCAGCGAGCAGCTCGGGTTCGGGTACGACGGCGGCTGGAATATGACCAGCCGCAGCGTCAACGGCACACCATCCTCGTACATCGTGAACGACCTCAACCAGGTGACCAACGCCGCCAACGTGCCCTGCTCGTATGACCAGAACGGAAACCGCATCACTTCCGGCCAGGGCAGCGGTACCACGCAATACACCTACGACGACGAAAACCGCCTGACCCGCGTCAGCTACAGCACCGCTTACCGCACCGATTTCACGTACGACGGCCTTGGCCGTCTCCGCGTCCGCACCGAGTACACCTATTACTACGGCCAATGGAATGTCGCGTCCGTGACGCGGTATATCTACGACGGCAAGCGCGTCATCCAGGAGCGCGACGGCAATAACACCCCTGCGGTCAGCTACACCCGCGGCAAAGATCTAAGCGGCAGTCTCGAAGGCGCCGGCGGCATCGGTGGATTGCTGGCCCGTTCGCACGGCTACTCCGGCGGCAACTGGTCCACGCACAATTTCTACCACGCGGACGGGAACGGTAACGTCACGTACATGATCAATTCGGCGCAGGCGTTGGTCGCCAGCTACAAATACGATCCCTACGGCCGCACCGTCAGCTCCAGCGGCAGTCTAGCCGCCGCCAACCTTTACCGCTTCTCCAGCAAAGAAATCCACGTC
The DNA here is from genome assembly GCA_036524155.1 of Verrucomicrobiia bacterium. Classification (GTDB taxonomy): domain Bacteria; phylum Verrucomicrobiota; class Verrucomicrobiia; order Limisphaerales; family UBA8199; genus DATDCV01. The sequence continues at coordinate 1,722 of DATDCV010000106.1, read as the reverse complement.
AATAGCGGCCTATACTACTACCTTTACCGCTTCTACGACCCCAATACGCAGAGGTGGTTAAACAGGGACCCCCTAGGGGAAGGCGGAGGTATTAACGTGTACATCTTCGCAGCCAATGTACCGGCGAATGTAGTTGATCGTTTTGGTCTCCAAGGTATTGTGGTGCGGCCGCAATTTCCTAGGGGTGAAGGCGGGGTGTTCGCACCATGGGTCAGAGATCCCTACGATCTATCCGATATAAACCACGCGCTCAACCACCTTGAGTTTCCCGACTGGCGTGAGCGCAGCGTCTACGGCTGCCGGTTCGGGTGCCCGCTCGGAACCTGCCTTGGCCACTTGTCCACCAGGCCGGTTGCGGCGCCCCCACCGGTTCCGCCGCAGCCATTGCCGCCGGGCTCAAGCTGCTCTATTTGTCCAGTGAACAACGTACCCGTAATTACGATCATAATCGAACCTCCGCCAATGCCGGTCCTCACATTTCCGATTTACGATCCGTCACGATGACGTGGAGACGAATCATTAGCTGGAGACCCGGTCAATTTGCCCAAGCGATGGGATTCGTGCCGCAGTTAAGCGTTAGCTGGGATAGTTGGCGCGGGTGGGGCTGTATATTAGCACTGGTGATGCTCTCTGCAATACTAGACGGATGTACCAGGATGTTGCTCCAAGAGAGCTACGCCTTCAGAGAATGGTTAAGAGCCAATTCAACTCTCATACAGGGCGCCCTGAAGATGCTCCTCGCGGCGTTGTGGCTTACCATCGCATACCTCTTTTCGGGCAGCCGTTCAGTCGGCAGATTTTTTGAGGATGCAGGCCTGAGATCTCGGCCGACGCTCTCTGGTTGCTTGGGTGCATGGGGCGCCGCCGGTCTCGCAACGCTGGATCGCTACGGAGGGGTCAGAGGGATGACTTCGCCTGACCCAACCGCTCAGACGTTTTACCACCACGGCGGACTAGGTCTGCTTTTTTTTGTCGCTTTTGTAGTCTCGGTAGGCCCATTTTATGAAGAGGTGGTGTTTCGGGGATTCGTTTACAGATCTCTGAGATCGGCCCACGGGTGGCTACTCACAACCTTGGTGGCCGTTTCTCTGGCGGCTTACTTTCACCATGACACGCTAACCCGTTCCATTTGGGCAGCGGGGTGTTTGAGTGCCCTTTGGATTCTACTCTGCGTGGTGCGTGAGCACACACGGAGCAGTTGGAACTGTGTGCTGTGCCACGCAGCTTATAATGCTGCTCAAGTGTTCGCTTGGCAGATCTGGCTGCCGGGCCTCCTGGTCGCTTCATGTGGCTGCTCCATTCGAGCGGCCAAAACTCGCGTTTGAAGCAAATCGGTGCCCTCAGAACTTTTTTAGTTCAACTCAGGCCATTTCGGGGCGGTTCAAGGAGTCATATTGGAAGTCATATTGTTTCGTGAAATGCACTTGTGAGGAGGGGGCTGCAGCCAAGAGCCTGCCAGGGGTCAGTTCTCCATGTGGCGGCCTTTAAGTTGTGTTGCTGCTGCCTGTCCTTACCCTCGCCGCCAAAAAGGGCTCAGTTAATTAGAGTGTAATATAGGCCACACGAGGCGACGGAAACAAGGTAAGCGTCACGCCAAGCACCTCTAGTTAAGCCTCTCAGCGGTGTCGTAGCATATACGCTATGACGACTCTGACTTCTGAGAACGGGGCGATTCTTAAAGTGGATGCCAAGGGCCGTGTGCAAACGCCGCCCGAGCGTCGC
>DATDCV010000105.1:0-5689 GCA_036524155.1 Verrucomicrobiia bacterium | reverse complement strand
CCATCACTGCTTCGGAGACAAAGTTTTCGGACGCAATGAGCTCCAGATTGTACTCCTGGCGCTCGGTTTCATGACGGATGTGGCTCATTCAGAGACCATTTCACCTCCTGGCAAGTCCACCTCTACCGCCTGTAGGCGCCGCCGTCAGGAAGCACCAAGCACCGAGACAGGTTTCTTCATAAACGTCGGTTGATCAACAGACGAAGGACGCCTCACCCCAAACTTTGCCGCAGCGCCCGAGCCGCCCCGATGAAACCCGTCGCCGCGGCGCTTTCGGGAGCGGAAACGCTCACCGGCACGCCTCGGTCTCCGCCTTCACGGATCTCAGTAAAAATCGGGATTTCACCCAGGAACGGGACTTCCTGGCGATTGGCTTCATCCCGGCCTCCCCCGTGGCCAAAAATCTCCACACGCTCTCCCGAGGGCGCGGTGAAATAGCTCATGTTTTCGATAATTCCCAGAATCGGGACGTTCACGCGCTGGAACATCGCGATTCCTTTCCGCACCACGCCCAGGGCCGCTTCCTGTGGTGTGGTCACGATGATCCCGCCGTCAAGCGGGACAGTCTGGCATAGCGTGAGCTGGGCGTCGCCAGTCCCCGGCGGCAAATCCACCAGCAGAAAATCCAGGTTCCCCCACTCCACAGCACTGAAGAACTGCTGGATCGTTTTCATGATCATCGGCCCGCGCCAAATCACCGGTTGATCGCCCTCCAGCAGCAAACCCATGCTCATCAGCTTCACCCCGTAATTAGCCGGCGGAACCATCTTCTCCGCCTCGCTCAGCGTCGGCCTCTCGTGCACCCCCATCATAAGAGGAATCGACGGCCCATAGATGTCGCAATCCAGCAAACCCACGCTGGCCCCCAAATGTTGCAGCGCGCACGCCAGGTTCACCGACACCGTCGACTTGCCCACGCCCCCCTTGCCGCTGGCGACAGCGACAATCCGTCGAATCCCCGGCACTTTGGCCTGCTGGGCCCATGGACTTTGCCCCCCGCCAGCGGCCGACGTTCCGCTCGCGGCCGGTTGGTTGACCCCAACGTGAACCTCGGTAACCCCCGGGAGCGCTCGCAAAACTCTTTCCGCTTCCGCTTTGATTTCCCGCGCCGCCTCCGGTTTGCCGGTCGCGAGATCCAGGGTGACATTGATGGTCCCCGCTCCAACCACGATGTGCTTTACGAGGCCAAACGACACTATGTCGCGGCTGTAGCCCGGGTATTTGACCTGTGTTAGCGCCTTTTTAACATCTTCCTCAACCATAATGCTTGTTGCCTCCCTGAACCCAGGGGACACTTTCGCCCTCTCAATCTACTATGGGCTTCTCTCTGTCAACGACTTTCCCCGACACGACTTTCCCCCGCCCACATGGAACCCAGTCTCGCAGGGAGCGTAGGCTAGAGTTCGACCCTTTCTTAATGTACAGGTCCAAGCGTTTTTCAATGTTAATTAAAATCCTTGACAGCCGCCCCAGGACCTGGCTTCATTGGAATCCGGGACGACGGCGCCGTGCGGGGGCGGCCGCCTCGAAAACTTGAACAAGGATCGCCGAGATGCACAGCTTCGTTTCGGAGATGGCTATTCTTACCACAGGTGGAGTGTTCTTGCGTACCTGCGAAACTCGTGGCTCCTCGCTGGCCGGGAGAACTTGCCAAGAGGTGGCCAATACTCGAACCGCGGTTCAATCCGGCGGACCCACAAGCCCGGACGCAAAACCTAGGGATGGCGCGTGGGTACCTCCTGACGCGCCCTGGAACTTTCCTCCGGTAGTCGAGTCCTTCGTCCCACTCCAGATTAGGGATCCCGGGTGTGATTAAGTCACGAGAAGTCGAATGCTAATGAAAAGGCACTAATTAGATCGTTATGAAAACATTCTTGGTCATGATAGCGCTTTGCGGTGCCGCGAGTCTCGCCTCCGGTCAGGGCCTAGTGATTTTCAGGACTTACGTTCCTTCTTCGACGCCGCCCATTGACGCGCCTATATCTGACGCCAACGGGACGTTGCTGTCCGGAGCGAACCCGAATTATCGCGTCGCGCTGGTCGGCGGCCCGGCGACGACAGGTGATCCCTGGGGATTAACGCACCGGGGGAACTTGCCTCTTATGTTCAATCCCACAGACCCAACGATAAGCTGGGTGAATTTCGGCACCGGGACGACTCCTCCGGACGCCCCCGGATATGCCAACACGGCCAATCGCAATGTTCGTGTAGTCCTTGGCGCGGACGAAGGCCAATTAGCTCTCGTTCAGGTCGTCGCTTGGGATGGCCCGCAGACCACCTGGGTACAAGCGTGGCAGGACGCGCAATCAGGCAGCACGAGGATCGGGGTTTCGGGTGTGCTGCGCCTGACCATGCTCGGACCGGAACAATACTATGCTTACCTCTGGGGCCTCCAGAGCTTCCAGATCGACTTCGTTCCGGAACCCACGATGTTCGCGTTGGCTGGCCTCGCTGGCGTAGAGTTGTTGATCTCCCGTCGTCGCAAATGAGTAACGGTTAGCTCGTATCGGCGAGCCTGCTGCCCTGGCTTAAAGAATCAACAACAATCACAATTGCGGCGGAATAGGGGTCAAACTCCAGGCTTGCAGCCGGCCTATGCCGCCTTTGCATCTCCCATGCGGGACTTCTTTGCCGAAACGGGCGGGTGGTCGGCTGGTTTAACACGTTGAAAACCAGCGATCCGCCCTGCAAGACTGATTACCCCGACATCTTCGCAACGAACCGAAAGACGGCCGGAGCATTCTCACAACCATTTCGTCGTGCCGGCACCCCCTGACGTTGGCTAGAATCCGGCGCGAACATGTCGTTTACCGTAATCAAGAATCTTGAACAGCCTCCGAGCTATTCAGCGCTCTGCAAGCTGGCTGAACAACATCACGTGCGCGTCACCGGCAACGAGCAGGCGGGATCATTCTCGTGTTGCGGCGTAGAGGGTGATTATGCATGGAGGGGCGATGGCATACGTGGCACGTTCGTCAGTCTCGGATTTAAAGGGGAGTTCTCCATCGAAAACAGGAGCGCCAGTGTGACCGTAATTGACAAGCCCTTCTGGCTGCCGGAAACGCTGCTGAAACAGAAGATCACCGAAGGCCTGGACACACTCGCGAAAGAACTGGCTGACGGGAGCTCGGCCTGAGGAGCCAATGTGATAAGACGCCGGATTCTCGAACACTTTCGTCGCAACGGACAGCCTGGCCACCATCAGAATGCGTCTGCCATGGCCCGGCACCGGCCTGCCCGCTTATGCCCGCGCCGCTTTTCTTCGCGCAGGTGACAATCCGAGCAGAAATTTCTGAAATGGAATGGACGTCATCTCCTCGGGGTTGTCGAAACAAAGAATCAGCTCGAGGTCGGGAAGGCCCAGTCGGTGCGCAAATCTCAGAGCCCTGGCTATGAAGCAAAAGTCATGAGCGTCCTCGCGGTCGGTTGTCCACTGGTCCAAAGACTGAAAATACTGGCCTGTTGGGATGTGTCGCAAGAGAGTGTGCATATTCCTCCTAGTGTTCCGAGCGAGCCGCGTGCTCCCATCCCTTGAACCACCCCGTTTCCCACCAGACTATCCCGCAAATCAGGGCCGAGGGTAGGTTCGGTGTGTCGCCAGCCGCAAGATCCTGGTTCTTCTGAAAAGCAGCCTCGGCTTGCGGCACGGGGTCCCCCGCGGATGAAACCACCGCCCCGACATACGCAGGCTCTGATTTCATAGTAGTCTCGCACGTCATGTGAGAATTATTAATCGTAAACCGCCAGCCTGCCATTGCACCAAGGTTGTACGACTTTGGTTCTGATGGAGGGTGGTGCGTTCGGTGGGCGCGGTCGCGTTCGAGAGATGGTGAACAAGAGTCACTCGCAGCAAAACTCCGGTTCAGTTTCCCCGGTTCAGGGGACCTGAGCCGTAATCCGGTTGGGGTAGATACCCCATCTCCCCCCAGCAAGAATTGCCGGTTACCGGTGTTTCTCGGCGCAAAGACTGCTGCCTTCGGGCCTATGATGCGTGACGAACAAAAAGAGGCTCAGACCCGTCAATACATGCGTCCGGTTTTTGATGCCATTCCGTTGCCCATGTTTATCGTGGACAGTGACGTGCGCATCCTGGACAAAAATGCTGCGGCTGACCAAGTGCTCGGCTTTGACCCGGAAACGGCCCTTTACCAGCGCGGCGGGGATGCGCTGAATTGCATCCACGCTCAGGCCAAGGGATGTGGCCAGAGCGGCCCCTGCCGGCAGTGTGTGATTCGCACTAGCGTGAAGCAGGCGTTGGAAGGCCAGAAAACGCATCGCCGGCTGCATCAGGCGGAACTGCACCACCAGGAAGAAACGGTGGTCATCGACTTGCTGGTGACCACGACCCCCTTGATGGGCGGTGAGGTTCCCCAAGTCCTTATCATCCTGGAAGACATTAGCGAGTTGGTGACGCTGCGCGGCCTGATACCGATCTGTGCACAGTGCAAGAAAGTGCGGAATGACCAGCAATACTGGCAAAGCATCGAGGCTTACCTGGAAACGCACACGAACCTGGAGTTCACTCACGGGTATTGCCCTGCGTGCTTCGCCGAGCAGATGAAGGCCATTAAGGATTTCTTTCACCCGAACGGCACCTGAAGCAGCCTCCGTTCTGGTTCTTTTTTACGACCGGTGGCACGGCTTGAAAATGAGGTTGGTTTTAGGGCCGCCGGTGAGAATATCCCTGCATCATGCGCGCTCAAGTCATTCGTCTGGTGCTGCTCAGCATGTGGCTCGCTGCAGTTTCGTCCTCCGTCGCCGGCTCGCGCGCGACGATCAACTCAGACCAGGTCCTGGTCATCGACGGCCTGAAGGTCTTCCCCATCGGCTTTACGATGCCACCGCCTCCCGAGAGCAAAACGCCAGACGGCAAAAACGCCATCGAGGAACTCGCCTCCGGAGGCGCGACCTTCCTGCGCACAGGCGCACAAGTCAGCGGCTGGAACGAGGAGACATTTCAGCGGGAACAGAAATATCTGAATGCTGCTGCGCAGTACGGCCTGCACTGCATGCCGTTCCTGCGGGAGCATGCGATCGTAACGTCGCCCGCCGATGAAGCCCAGCTCCGGGAAGTAGTCGGGAAATTCAAGGACCACCCCGGCCTGGGTGCGTGGAAAGGCGACGATGAACCGGAGTGGGGAAAGCGCCCGCTTGCGCCGCTAGTCCGGGCCTACCAGGTGGTCAAAGAGGTTGACCCAAATCATCCCCTGGTAATTATCCATGCGCCGCGTGGCACCGCTGAATCGCTCCGGAAGTACAACGTGGCGGGCGACATCATCGGCGCCGACATTTACCCCGTCAGCTATCCTCCCGGGATTCATTCGTTGCTCACCAATCGAGCCATCAGCCTGGTGGGGGACCATACACGGCTGGTCATGGAGGTGGCCGAAGGCCAGCGCCCGGTCTGGATGGTTCTCCAGATTGCCTTTAGTGGCGTCGTTAAGCCCGGCAAGACACTGCGGTTCCCCACCTTCCCGGAAGAGCGGTTCATGACATATCAAGCGATCATCAACGGGGCTCGGGGCCTCTTTTACTTCGGCGGGGGCCTGGAAAAATCGCTGTCCCCGCGAGACAAAGAATTAGGCTGGAACTGGACGTTCTGGCGGCGGGTCCTACGACCCGTCATCGAGGAAATCGGCAGTCACAGCCCGCTTTATCCGGCCCTGTTGGCGCCGCCCTCGCCGTTGCC
>DATDCV010000104.1:0-5191 GCA_036524155.1 Verrucomicrobiia bacterium | reverse complement strand
GGCGGAGCCATAGCGGACGCGGCGCACATTGAGTCATGGGCGGAAAGCGAGAACGATGACATCCAGGAAGGCCTGGCGCTGCACAAGAACGCACACTGGAGGTTCGGCGAGTGGCTGTGGTCAGTGACGAGTGTGGAGTGGGGAATGCAGATTGAATGGAAGTATGGGGGCCGGCTGCTGGAGTGCGCCGACGGTGTGAGGCTAGGGCCAAACGCGGAGCGTTCGGGCAGGCACCGGGCGTTTCACGGTTCCAGGTAAGTGGAAACGGAGTTACCGGGTGGGCAGCCCGCGCTTAGGGCTGGAGGTGTGCCGACGCTGCTGAACGAGTCATTTCAACCCGCGTTGCTGGACGTCAAACGCACGCCTCGGGGCTCAGGTCGCCTATTCAATCCCAAGGAGTTCAAGATCCTTGGGTTGCGCGAGTGCCCGACTCCGACAGAAATGCAATTGTGCGACACTCCCGACAAGGCTGCCGCCTACTGGCGCGAATATGTGCCCTCGCATCCTTACTTCAATCGGGACGTCGAATGCTTCGTTGTCGTCTTGGTGAACACCCGGCGGAGGATTCAGGGTCATTGCTTCATTTCCACGGGCACCTTGGACACGATTTTGGTACATCCCCGGGAAGTCTTTCGCCCTGCCGTGATTGGCGCGGCGGCGGCGGTCGTGCTGATACATAATCACCCCTCCGGCGACGCCACACCAAGCGAGGCCGACATCAAGGTCACCCGGGATCTGATTCGTGCAGGACAACTGCTCAAGATCGACGTCTTGGGCCACATCATCATTGGCCGGCCAGATAGCGAGAACCGGAACGGGTATCAATCTCTTCGGGAGCTTGGCTACTTCTATTCGTGATGCCCTGCGGCAATCCTGCGCGTGCCGAGAATTTCCCAATCACAAAGGCAGAACGCAATGAGATCGAGAATACAGAACGAGTTGGCGGGCAAGGTTGGCGAGGTCTTTAACCTTGTGGGCGAGGGCGGCATTGACCCTGATCGGGTGATTCTCGATGTTCTTCTAAGGTTTTTTGGTGGTGGTAGGAGAAGGATTCGAACCTTCGTAGGCGTAAGCCAGCAGATTTACAGTCTGCCCTCGTTGACCGCTTGAGTATCCTACCACAGGCGGAACCGCCCGAAAGCGGAGGCAGAATGTAGTCAATGCGGTCGGAGATTGTCAAACCGCGTGTGGAGAAAAATTAGCGGTTTCGCGGGTCAAGTTATGCCCCGGAACTCTTCCATTAGTTTGAGCACATCCTCCCGGAGGGCGAAAAACTCCCCGCGGAGCCCGCTGGTGGTTTCGGTCGGCAACAGTTTCTTGTCCACGACCTTTTCGAGGGCGGCCTGGGCGGCGTGCAAATGGCCGAGCGCGCGTTTCAGGCACGCGACGACGAACGGTCCCTGGGTCAAATGGCGGCCGTAAGCGAGGCTGTTGAGGGCGCCGGCCAATTTGGCGCTGGTGGTTCGGTACTCGTGCAGGAGGTCGCCGAGGTCCTCATCCTCGAGTTTCTCCAATCCGAGTTCCTTGAGTTTATGCCAAAATGCGGCGCCGTCCTCGAACGCCCGCAGGGCCAGCGGATGGCTGACATGGCCGTCCTCCTTGCGCACCCAATCGATACCTTCGGTCGCCGGATCCGGCACCGGTTCGGGGATATCGTCAGGGACTTCGAGCGCGTGCTGATCCGTTTCCTCTTCGCCAGGTTCGAAATTCAGCGCGTCGGGGGCCTCAGCCTGCTTGTCTGCCGGGCGGTCTTCTTTGTCCATTTCTTCCGCCTCGAGCGCTTCCTCAAGCGTAGTCCAGCCCATCTCGCGGGCGATAATCCGATCCCGGTCGGGGTGGTCCATGTATTTATCCAGCAGCTCACCGTACTTGTCGGTCCGGGCATCGCACTCGCGCATGAACTTTTCGTAGTCGAACTCGTCCCATTCTTTGTCTTCCGGCGGCTGGTGTTTTTTCGTTTCAAGAGCGTCGCTAAGGCGCTGGAGAAAACCGGCGAATCCTTTGGCCGATTCATTTTGCCGATCTGTTTCCTCCTCCGGGCTGAGGCGCCAGGCTGGGGGTGATATCGTCAGCGTGTATTCGGTGCTTTCGACAACGACGCGGCCGTTCGCCTCGCTGTACCACTCCAAGTACAGGCAATTCGCCATGTGTTCAGGCACGTCCAGGCCCTGCTTTTTCCGCGCGTACGCCTCGCCGACCGGCATATCGAGGACCCGCACCTTCCGCGACGCGGTGAGGTCACCGATGGTACCGAGTTGGACGGAGGCCAACTCGGCGTCTTTGGGCATCGGAAACCTTTTGCCGGGGTTTTCGAAAGTGAGCAGGCAGCCGGCGAGGTCGGGTGCCGCGTTGCCTTTCAGTTGGAGCACTATAGGCCGGGAATAACCTTCGAGCCAAATCTGCCCGCGAACCTTGCCGCGCTGGCGGTTGTCGACCTCTCCGCGAATGACACTATCATGGATGCGCCACGCCATATGCTGACCGTAAACTGTGGAGCTAAGCCTGCAAGGCGGTTTCGTGCCTACTCGTTGACGTGAACGATTTTGGCCGGCGGGAAGCCGTTGAACCAGGTCGCGGACGCGCTGCTGTAAGCGCCGATGTTCTCGGAATAAACCAGGTCCTCGATCTCGAGGGCCGGCAGCTCTTCGGAGAGCGAGATCGTGTCGAGCGCATCACAGGTCTGCCCGAAGACGGCGCAGACCTCGGTCTTGCCCTTTTTGAAAGCCTTCAGGTGATAGGAGCAGTGATCAAAGATGATTCCGCTGAAGGTGTGGTACACGCTGTCATCGATGTAGTAGCAGGTTTTGCCGTCGCGCACCGCCTTGCCGATGATCCGGGCGATGGACGTTGCCGCCGTGGCGACCAGGAAACGGCCGGGCTCGGCCAGGATCTGAATGTCTCCGGGGAAGAGGCGGTCGATTTCCGCGTTGATCTTCCTGGCCAGCGCACTGAACGGCTTTACGTGGCGGTCGTAAGCCGCCGGGAAGCCGCCGCCAATGTCGAGGATCTTGAGTTCGCGGCCGCGGGATTTGGCCTCTTTCATCACCGCCGCGGAGATATCCAGCGCCTGGACGAAATTCTGGAAATTGGTGCACTGGCTGCCGACATGGAAACTGAGACCCTCGGCGACCAGTCCCATCTCGAACGCGGCGAGGATCAGGTCGACGGCCTCGCCGGGGTCGCAGCCGAATTTCGAGGAGAGTTCTACCATGGATCCGGTGTTGGGGACGCGCAGTCGCAACACGACGCCCGCGTGCGGGGCGTATTGCTTGATCTTTTTCAGCTCGCCTGAATTGTCATACGTCACCAGCGGTTTGTACTGGTCGAGCACCTGCAGGGTCTCCTTGGGTTTCGTTGGGTTCGCGTAGATGATCTTGTCCCAGATGAAATCCTGCTGTTCTTTGGGCGGGAGATGCTTGATGTTTTCATACACCAGCATGAACTCGGGCAGGGAAGCGACGTCGAAACTCGCGCCAGCTTTGTAAAGGGTCCGCACAATCGCCGGTTCGGGATTGGCTTTCACCGCAAAATAAGCCTGCACCTTGGGCAGGTGGTGTTTGAAGGAGGCATAGTTCTTCCGGATCGCATTGTGATCGATCACCACCACCGGTGAGCCGTGCTCGCGGGCGATTCGCTGCAACTGGGTGTTTGTCATGTTCAGTGTAAATCGGCTGCGGGGGCTTTAGGCGCTTTGGCCTGCCGGTTCAAGCCTAAAATGTGAAGCCCTGTAACCCCTCAATCAATCGTGGAGGCCGGTGGTTGCGGCGCGGTCGGCGCGCGGACTTCAGTCCGCAGCAATGCCCGACCGACCACTGCGTCTGGAATGTGGATGCCACCTGCTGACGGAAGTTGCTGCGGACTGAAGTCCGCGCGCCGGATGCCTGGCGTGTCCAGTACCAAACGGTTGAGGGCAGGAATGGAGGCGCCAAATCCTACTTGAACACGACTTTTGCTTCGGGCGCCTCGCGGTAGGTCACCTCGTGTCCCGGGGACCATTCACCATCCTTGAGATGCTCGGTTTTGACGTGAAACGTGCCGTCGGCCCGGATCTCGCTGGTGCCGCGGACTTCTGTGACGCCGCCGGTGGCCCCCGAAACGTGCTCGGAGGTCAGCACTTTCCCGTCCTTCGCTTCCAGGGTTCCTGTGGTCATGAAACCGGCCGTCGTGAAATAGTGATAGGCGACTGTTTGCTTCTTTTCGTCCCATACGAAGATCGTTTCGCCGCCGTAGGCGCCATCGTTGATCGAATGCAGCATGCGCACCGCCTTGCCGTTGAGCGCCCGTTCCCATCGCGAAACATCGATAATGGGTTTGTCAGGTTTTGAGTTCTTGAACTCTCCCTTCCAGGTTTTGTCGATCAACGGCCGCAGGCACTCGAGGTGTGGGTCCAGGTACGCCGGGGTGTCGGCCAACAGGTTCGCATCGGCAACAGCGCTAAGAAGCAGGATAACAATTACGCGTGATAGTCTCATACTCGGCTTGTTGGCCACTAATCTTCATCAGCAAGCTGGTGGGTGCAAGCGTGGTTGGCTCGTTTTTTCGAGGTCCGGTTTCGCCCTCTGAGTTTTCGAACACGTTCGACGGGCGTGGGCAAATGTTCCCTCAACCCGGCCCTCGCCATGGACCTGTCTCTGGAAGAAACCAAGGGCATCCTCTCCCCGACCCTCCCCGCCAATCCGCGGATTGGCGGGGGAGAGGGAGAAAGCAGCCGGGGCACTGTAACTAGTGGCGGGCATTCTGTGTCCCCCCACTTTGCCGTCCTGAGCACAGTTCCGATTCATGTCGGAGCGCCGAGTTGTACTCGGCTTACAGGAGGCCGTCGGCTCGGTTAAGCCGATTAGAAATCGGCGCTCCGACCCAAGACTGAGTCGATACCCGTCCGCATAGTTTTCACTCCCCTTGCTGCCGTGCCTTGAGTATATTCCAGTCCATGGAATCCCAGCCCGACCAATCGACTCCCGCTCCGGAAAACCAACCGCAAAAACGTCGAGGCACCTCGTGGTTGCTCTGGTTATTTTTGCTGCTCTTTGTGGTTTACCCGCTTAGCAGCGGACCTGTCGTCCGGCTTTGGAAGGCGCTCGGCCTGGCACAGGACCCCGTACTTGGCCTTTACACACCGTTAGTATTTCTAGCCTTCTATTTTCCGGGATTTCGAAGCCTGTTCATGTGGTATCTGGGCCTCTGGAAAGCC
>DATDCV010000103.1:0-5052 GCA_036524155.1 Verrucomicrobiia bacterium | reverse complement strand
GGAATTCAATCCGCCTGGATTCCGCGAAATTTTCTGGGCTGACTTCCCCGGCCGCGCCCCGGAGCGGGGTATCCTCATTGATGAGCCTTGAGCGCCTGCTGCTCGAAAGGGCGCAGACCCACCAATATCCGTTCGGGTCGCGGAATCCCCTTAGGGATTGCCTGTGGGTAGAACCACGGTGCCACCACCCTGCATTTTTGTTTTTCGGCGGCGCGGCGGATGGACTGCTAATTACAGGTTGCTCCTGCCGCGCCGCCGAAAAACAAAAATGGGTCTCTGAGCTAGCCCATCGATCTACAGGCAATCCCTAACGGGATTCTCGGAGTTGGCCTTAACAATCCTGCAGGACGTCTCGGAAGATGAATCGCACAACACGCGTCAAACCATAGCTTGGGTTCTCGACCAGTTCAACGAGGTCCAACTGGATTTCGTAGTGGCGACCCCCGACCACCAGACATTGAGGGTCCCGGGGTCCTGGGCAGGCGGGCGGAATTGGTGTGGGCGCTACTCCTCGGCCATTTGGGGTGCATCGCTTCGGCACGGGATGCTCCCACCCGAGCGACGCGGGATTGCAGGGCGCGGAAGGCGGAGACCTGTTAACGCCGCGAGTTATGAAAGTGAGGGCTGAGGCCGGCATGACACGGGCACTTCCAGAGACTCTCGACCCGTCCCATGTCGGACTCTGAAATCCCGTTAGGGATGACCCGATAATAGCCCAGGGCAAGCGAGTCAGAGAGCGCTGCCCTGGGTAACCGCGCCCCCGGATCTGTTCTCCCTCTCCCCGCGAGGAACGAGCGAGGAGAGGGTAGGGGCGAGGGGCCGTCTCGCGCAACTATTGCTCGCACGGGAGCCATAACTGAATCCCTGCGCCAAGTGTGTAAATGCTCTGTCCCGACCCCGATCCTGTCTGGGCCGCAATCGGTTCCTCCCAATTGCTGACCTGGTCCGCGGGGGTAGAAAGGTGGAGAACCGACGCCTGCCTGCGACACCTGCCTGATGGGGACGAATACCGAACGCCAAAAACCGAAGATTAGCTGGTAGTTGGGTCAACGCGCGCCGGGATCAGCGTCAAATGCTGCTGATTTGAATTGACTTTCGTCCAAAGTCGTGCAGCCTCGCAGGAGTAGTTCCGCCTTGGTGTTGGATGAAGTTTCAATTCACTAGCGAATGTGCAAATGAAGCCTAAAACCATTACCCAACTCCTCCTCGCGGTCAGCCTCTCGGCAGGTTGGGTTTTGTTTGCGAGCAAAAGCCGTGGCCAAGGCATCTTATCGATCGGTGAGACACTCAATTGTACGAATCTGACCTGGACGCTCGGCGGCGATCCATGGTTCGTCCAAACTGCGACGACTCACGACGGAGAAGCGGCGCTGATGTGGACGGGAGATTCGAGCTATACCGAAGGATGGCTGGAGACCACAGTGACGGGGAGGACCGCCGTAGCTTTTTGGGGGAAAACCGAGTGTTGCGGGTCCGGTGATTCGCCAAGTCTTCTCGAGTATTACGCGGGCACGAACCTCCAGGGCTCAATGACCGGAATTACGGATTGGCAAAGGCACAGCTTCCTGGTTCCTGATGAAGGACCGCAAACGGTCCGCTGGCGCATCCGTCTTGGTTGTGTGCTCGGATCCACTTCTGTGGCAAACGAAAACGCCGCCTGGCTAGACGAAGTATCGCTCGAGGCGCCGAGGGCCCCGAGCACGTCGAGCGAGCCCACCAACCAGACAGTTTCCGCCGGACGCGAGCTTCTGCTCTCAGCGGAAGTCGCCGGGACTGAACCGATGAGTTATCAATGGACTTTCTTCAGCACGAACCTGCCATCGGCGACAAACACACTGGCACTGCTGTACGACGTCCAAGAAGCGAATGCAGGCGAATACAGGCTCATTGCCAGCAATGCCCTGGGAACCATCACGAGCGCGGTTGCTCTAGTCACCGTAAATCCGAATCCGCCGTTCATCACGCGACAACCGGTCGGGTTCATCACCCCGCACGGGTCGAACGTAACCTTAAGTGCGTGGGCGAGAGGAACGCAACCCATATGTTGGCAGTGGTATTTCCATGGGCAACAGATGCCCGGAGAAACGAACACTATCCTGGCACTCCGGCCCGCAGAAACCAATTACACCGGTGATTACACGGTGGTCGCCTGGAATGACATTGGAGCCGCTACCAGCCAGGTCGCGACCCTCCTCGTCACGACGGTGCCGTTAATAACACAGCAACCTCTTTCGCAGGCGGCGCCGCCCGGGGCGAGCGCTTTTTTCACGGCTGAGGTGAGTGGCCCAGCCCCCCTGCGCTACCTTTGGTTTTCGAATGGGGTACAGGTGGCCGATCAGGGCTATGCGTTCTTCGGCGTGCCCAATGTTCGAACTCAAAGCTACGGCGATTACTGGCTCGTTGTAACCAACCTTTATGGTTCGAGCACGAGCGCGGTGGCTACGCTCAGCTATTCTCCGGTTCGGGTGTGGGGTTCCGACTGCAAACCGGTGCCGCCTCAGGCGTCGAGCTTGCTGATGGCCAGCGGCGGAAGTTGGCACGCAATGGCGCTGACCTCCGACCACACTGTGCTCGCATGGCCGGCCTCTTCTTACGCGAATCGCGGCGAAACCAATGTCCCGGATGGGCTGGCTAACGTCGTGAGCATCGCGGCCGGCGACTCGCATAGTGTCGCTCTCCGCGACGACGGCACCGTGGTCTCATGGGGGAAACTTTTTCGCCGTTTCTACTTAGGTGGCAGTGCGGAAGTTACCAATCAAATGCCCGAGTGGGCGACGAACATAATCGCCTTGGCTCAAGGCCCTCGCGCAGGGCACATCCTGGTTTTGCGTGAGGACGGCATGCCGGTTTCCTGGGGCGATAGCAGCGGCGGGTTGTTGGATATCCCAGCTTCGGCAACGAATATTATAAGCGTCGCGGCTGGCGGAGGGTTTAGCCTGGCGCTTCGGTCCGACGGGACAATTATTGCCTGGGGCCGAGGCTTGGCGCCCGGACAGACCAACGTTCCGAGCGCAGCTACGAATTGCGTCGCGATCGCGGCGGGCGAGGATTTTTGCGCGGCCTTGCGCGCAGACGGAAGAGTCGTCGCCTGGGGGAACGGAGTTCCTGGAATGACCAATGTCCCGGCGCAAGCCACGAATGTGACCGGCATTGCCTGCGGATTACGGCAAGTCCTGGCACTTAGGAGCGATAGGAAATTAGTGGTTTGGGGCTGGGATAATGTGGGTTCCTTGCTCCCGCCCGCTAACGCAACAAACCTGGTCGGGATCGCCGGCTTGATTGATCAGGGACTCGGGCTCGTTGGGGATGGGCCGCCGTTTATAATGTCGCAGCCGATCTCAACGGCCGGGCGCGCGGGTGACACGCTACGTTTCCTCTGCAGCGCTGGTGGCGCACTGCCGCTGGCTTACCAGTGGTGCGAGGACGGGGCGCCGGTGGCTGGAATGACCAACGCCTGGCTGCTTATCAGTAATCTCCAGCCGCAAGAAAACTCTGCGTACACAATGGTGGTCAGCAATTCTTTCGGAATGGTGACGAGCCGTGTCGCTCGAGTCATCGGGGTTTATCCATCGGAGCCCCGGATCGTCGCTTTGCCTTCGGTCGTGCCGGTCCCCTCGAATACGACGGCGCGCGTCACCGTCACGGCGTATGGTTCAGAGCCGTTAGGTTACCAGTGGCGGCGCAGCGAAACCAATATTCTAAATGATGAACGGGTCACTGGCGCGGATTCTGCCACTTTAAGAATCTTCGGTTTCCGTTCATCCGACCAGGGGAGCTACCGTGTGCTCGTCACGAATCCCTGGGGTTCGGCGACCAGCAGCGTTGTCAATGTCCGCCTCACCTACACTCCGTCGGAAGACCTGAACGAGGCACTCGATACGCCTGGGCTTGGGTGGTCCTACTCGGGTTACCCAACCTGGATATGTGAGACGAACGTAACTGCGGATGGTGAGGACGCGGCCCAAAGCCCACAGCTTGCGTATCGTGGCAGCGCTCAGATCTCGACGACAATTCGACAGCCCTGTGCTGTGTTCTTCTGGTGGAAAGTGTCATCTCAAACCAATGGCGGGCTACTGGCCTTCAACGCAAATGGGCAGACCGTGAGAATCTCAGGGGAGGTGGATTGGCAGCAACGCTCGTTCGCTCTGACAAACACTTTGTTTAACCCTGTGACGTGGACCTATACAAACGGGTCGTCCGTCACTGCCGGACAAAACTGCGGCTGGCTCGACCAGGTGAGTTTCGGGGCACCGGTGGCCCCAGTAATAACTCAACAGCCAGCCAGTGGGGCCGCCATCGAAGGCAGCAATTTTCTGTTCACGGTGACTGCTTCAGGAACGGAACCTTTCAGCTACCAGTGGCGACTAAACGGAACAAATCTCTTTGGAAAGTCCACTGCGTCACTGAACCTCTCGACTACAGGTTCTGGTGATGCCGGCGACTATAGTGTGGTCGTATTGGGTCCGGGAGGCTCGATTACCAGTTCGGTGGCCCAGTTGACCGTGGTCTCAAGCGCAGCGCGGGCGTACCCTCGGATTGCCCTTGCTCCCAGCGGCTCACTACAGATCATCTGGGACTCCGGCACGCTCCAGTCGGCCGCATTTCCTGATGGCCCCTGGACCGATGTGCCCGGAGCGAGATCCCCACTCGTCCTTCTGCCCGAAGGCGCCACGCGTTACTTTCGAGTGCGCTTCCCCTAAGTGCACAAGCTGCTCACTGCTTTCTTGGGCAAAACTGTGGTCTGGGCGGCGGGTGTCATTCCCCGGCTCATGTAGGCTTCGATTTCTTGAGCGTCAGCCCGGAGGGCGCTAGCGCAAATTTGAAATCCTTGGGAATGATACTTGTTTTCATTTTGTGACTGGGGGCAGGGTCAGACCAGGTCAGACCCTAGAAACGTCCCTGCCGACCTCTGTGTGTGTCGAGGCCAGAACGAAGCCTCTCCACAACCCAGTCATTGGATTGTTAAACACTGCCCTTCCGCGTCGCTTCGCCGGGTTGAAGCCGCGGTGGTTCGGACGGAAGACGCATAGCCAGGAAATGGTAAGCGCCACG
>DATDCV010000102.1:0-2607 GCA_036524155.1 Verrucomicrobiia bacterium | reverse complement strand
ACTCTGGGTCCCGATTCTTCTCGGTGGCCTCGGCTTCATGGGCCTGTGCCGCCCGGGCGAAGCTCGGGCAGCCGTCGAGCACGCGGAAATCTACCAGCGCACGACAAACGGCTTCGCCGAAGCCAGTTTCCTCAAACCAGCGGATGCGAACACGGAAGACCTCACGTTCAAGCTCGCGCCGCTCATCCTGGAAGAGGTCGTGCTTCCAACTAACGGTCCGTCTTCGGCGACCGGCCTCGGCGCACTTCCGCCGGGCGACACTGACCTTGCTCCCAAACCGGCGAGGCCCGTTGTTTACGTCCATACGGACGTGGTAGTGATTAGAGGAAAGCCTCACGCCCGCCTCGGTTACTTTTGGTTTTATCCTGCCGCGCCGACAGCGACCAGCCAAGCCCGGCCGGTGCAAGGTGTCCGCCTCACGCTGAACGCCGCCGGCGAACCCGTCATCTGGGAGGTGCTCGCCGACACCTCCGGCCT
Organism: Verrucomicrobiia bacterium; assembly: GCA_036524155.1. Classification (GTDB taxonomy): domain Bacteria; phylum Verrucomicrobiota; class Verrucomicrobiia; order Limisphaerales; family UBA8199; genus DATDCV01. The sequence goes on along the minus strand of DATDCV010000102.1, from coordinate 2,130 downwards.
CGACCTGATCTTCGTGTCTCAGAACCTGGAATCAGCCGCCGCGGCGGAATTCGGGCCGCCCTTGCCCGGACGACGGCACGCCATCGAAGCGGCGCCGGCGCAAGCCTCCAAGGTGATCGTCGCCCGGGTCCTCGATGATGGCCCGGTGCCCATGGGGCCCATCGTCTACCTGAAAAGCCCGAGTCGCGATGTGTTGACAGTCATCTGCCGCTGCATGCCGGCGCAGGCGAAGAAACTGGGTCGCACCGTCGAGTACGAGCTGCGGCCCTGGCCGGGATCGTCCATCCCCAGACCAGGCGCCGCCACCTGGCTGGGGCGCGCGGATCGCCCGCTGGAAGAACGTTTGCGGCTGCCTGCGAAGTTCTAGTTCGACACACTTGATTCCTCATCAAGTTTGCTTACATTGGCGTCGCAGAAAAACAGCAATCAAGCTGTCTTGCGTCTGCCCAAAGCAGGTGAAAGACTGTGAGCATTCTTATGGCACATGTGAAATTGCACATTCCGGGGCCGGTGGAAGTGAGCGAGAAAACGTTTCGCGCCTTTTGCACGCCGATGATTGGCCACCGCGGCCAGGGGTTCAAGGACCTGTACGCCAAGATCCAGCCGCAACTCCAGCAGTTGCTGTCCACGAAACAGCTCGTTTATATCAGCACCTCTTCGGCGTGGGGCGTGATGGAGGGCGCGATCCGGAACCTGGTGGCGAAGAAAGTGCTCAACTGCATGTGCGGCGCTTTTTCGGACAAGTGGTTTGATGTTTCGAAGCGCTGCGGCAAGCAGGCCGAAGCGCTGCAAGTCCCCTGGGGGTCGCCCATCCGCGCCGAAGCGATCGACAAACAGCTCGCCACCGGCCAGTTCGACGCCCTGACCGTCATCCACAACGAAACGTCCACGGGCGTCATGAGCCCCATCGCTGAGATCGCCGCGTTGAAGAAGAGATACCCCGACGTGATGTTCATCGTCGATTCGGTCAGCTCCATGACCGCCGTGCCGTTCAACTTCGACGAGCTCGGCATCGACGTGCTGCTGGCGGGCACGCAGAAGGCCTTCGCGCTGCCGCCGGGCACCGCCGTGTTCGTTTGCTCGCCGGCTGCGCTTGCTCGCGCCGCCACCATAAAAGACCGCGGCTATTACTTCGATCTCGTCGAGTTCCAGAAAAACGCCGAGCAGAACATGACCCCCAGCACGCCCAGCATCGGCCATGTGAACGCGCTGTCCTCGAAGCTGGACGAGTTTTTCGCCGAAGGCCTCGAGGCCCGCTACGCCCGCCACCGCCACACCAACCAGATGACGCGTGACTGGGCCTCCAGGCACGGCTTCAACCTCTTCCCCGAAAAAGGATTCGAGTCGCTGACGCTCACCTGTATCAGCAACGGCGCCCGGCCGGGCGGACGTGTCGTGGACGTGCCGAAGCTCCAAAAGCTGGTCAAGGACCAGGGCTTCCTAATCGATGGCGGCTACGGGAAGATCAAGGGCACTACGTTCCGCGTTTCCAACATGGGCGACGAGACTGAAGCTACTATGGGCCAGCTCTTCGCCGCGATGGACAACGCGATGAAGCAGCTTTAAACAGGCACTTCTTCCCGGATAATCCAGTCGTAGCCTTTTTCCTCGAGTTCGAAGGCGAGGCCCTTTTCACCGGTGCGCACGATGCGGCCATCGACGAGCACATGCACGAAATCGGGCACAATGTAGTTCAGTAACCGCTGGTAGTGCGTGATCACCAACTGCGCGTTGTCCGCCCGGCGCAGCTTGTTGACGCCGCTCGAAACGATCTTGAGCGCGTCGATGTCCAGCCCGGAATCGGTTTCGTCCAGCACCGCCAGGGTCGGTTCCAGCACGGCCATTTGGAAGATCTCGTTGCGTTTCTTTTCGCCGCCGGAGAAACCCTCGTTGACGGAGCGCCGGAGCAGGTCCTCATTGAGTTCCAGCAGCTTCATTTTGTCTTTCACCAGCGTCAGGAATTCCATCGCGTCCAGCTCCGTCTGGCCGTTGTGCTTGCGGATTTCATTGAGGGCGGACTTCAAGAAATACGTGCTGTTGACGCCGGGGATTTCGACCGGGTATTGGAAGGCGAGGAACAACCCCTCGCGCGCGCGTTCCTCGGGGTCCAGGTCGAGCAAATCAGTCCCC
>DATDCV010000101.1:0-17047 GCA_036524155.1 Verrucomicrobiia bacterium | reverse complement strand
CGCCTGCGACCACGCCGATTGGGTGGAGGCGAGGGTCTTGCTGAAGGACGGCCGCGAAGTTTGGCTGGCGGATCTGCCGGTGGAGGAGAGCCAGGCCGAGCGCTACTCACGAGCACCGCTATTTTCGTTCGGCTTCGGCGGGCAGCCGTCTTCCGAACTCCTGCCGCAGTGGCAGTTGGAGCGCAGTTCGCGGCAAATCGACGCCCAGCGCACTGAGCGGAGGCTGCTCTGGGCGGACCCGAAGACCGGCCTGCAAGTCCGCTGTGTCGCAGTCGAGTATGTCGATTTCCCAACAGTCGAATGGACACTTCACTTCAAGAACACCGGCACGAACGACACACCGATTTTGTCGGACATCCAGGCACTCGATCTCACGATGGAGCGCCCGAGTGAGGGCGAGTTCATCCTTCACCACCATACCGCCGACAACTGCACCGCTGACAGCTACGAACCGCACGCCTCGACGCTTTCGCCGAAATCGGAAATCCGCTTTTCCTCGACGGGCGGGCGCCCCACGACTGGCGGCTTTCCCTATTTCAATATTGAACACGCCGGCGGCGGCGTGATCGCCGTAGTGGGCTGGCCCGGACAATGGACGGCACAATTCGCGCGCGACGCGGGCCGCGGCCTCAGGGTGCGCGCCGGCCAGGAACTTACCCATTTCAAACTCAAACCGGGGGAGGAGGTTCGCAGCCCGTTGGTCGTTCTGCAGTTCTGGAAAGGCGGCGACTGGATCCGCGCTCAAAACGTCTGGCGGCGATGGATGGTAGCCTGCAACCTGCCGCGGCCGGGCGGCGCGCTGGTGCCCACCCACTACGGCGGCTGCTTCGGCTCCTTGCGGCCGCGGGCGTCCGAAGAAATCGCGCAGTTCGACGGCTGGCTGAAAGAAGGCGTCCGCCTCGATCACTGGTTTATCGACGCCGGCTGGTACCCGCATTCAAGCGGTTGGTGGGAAGTGGGCACTTGGGAAATCGACCGCGAGAGATTCCCGCAAGGCCTGAGAGAAGTCGCCGACCATGTTCACAGGAATGACGCGAAGTTTGTGCTCTGGTTCGAACCGGAGCGGGTAGTAGACGGTTCCTGGCTCGAGAAGAACCACCCGGAATGGATTCTGCGAAGCGGCGGCGCACGGCTAGTAAACCTTGGCGATCCGGCCGCGTGGAAATGGGTGGTTGAAAAAGTCGATACGATGCTTACGACCGAAGCCATTGATGTGTATCGCCAGGACTTCAACATGGAACCGCTCGGCTGCTGGCGCGCGGCGGATGCGCCCGATCGCCAGGGCATCACGGAGATCCGCCACGTCGAAGGTTACCTCTCATTTTGGGATGAGTTGTTGCGCCGCCATCCGGGCTTGCTCATAGACACCTGCGCCAGCGGCGGACGCCGGAACGACCTGGAAACGCTGCGCCGTGCCGTACCACTACTGCGCAGCGATTACCCGCTTACTGATTTCACCCCCGCCTGTTCGGACGGCCAACAGTGCCAGACGCTGGGGATCTCTTTGTGGATCCCTTACCATGGCACAGGCATGCCGCTCAGTGACGCCTATACGATGCGGAGCGCTTTCGTCCCGGCTTACCGTCTCGGCTGGGACGTGCGGGATCGCAAAGCAGACCTGGCACTGCTGCGCCGCACAGTGGCCGAATTCCGGCAAGCCGAAAAGTTTCTGCTCGGCGACTTCTACCCGCTCGCCACCTGGAGCCTGGGCAAGGATATCTGGGCCGCCTGGCAGTATGACCGGCCGGAACAAGGCGAAGGCCTGGTGCAGGCTTTCCGGCGGGAGGATAGTCCCTATGAAACAGCTCGTTTCAAGTTGCGCGGTCTCGAGCCGGCTGCGCGCTATGTGGTTACCGAATCCGACAAGCCTGACGCACCCCGGCAATTCACAGGACGTGAGCTTATGGCGGATGGACTGCCGGTGACTTTAACCGCCCAACGCTCTTCCGGGCTGCTGTTCTACCGCCGGGTGGGCACAGCAACGCAGGACTGAGCTGCCCAAACCAGCTAATAGCTGAAGTGGCCGAGTTTGACCTTGCCGCGGAACACCCAGAAGATGGCGGCGGTGTAAGCGAGCACAAACGGGATTCCCATGAAGGCGATGTTGCGCATGATGGCGAGGGTTTTTTGAGACGACGCAGCGTTGTAGACATTGAGACTCCAGTCCGGGTTCAGGGACGAGTAAACAAGGTCAGGGAATAAAGCGACGCCGAAAAAGAACGTCAGGGCGGCGATGGTGGCGCTCGAAGACACGAAACCGTAGAGCGGGCGATCCTTGAAAATGGCCCGCGGGATATTGGCGACCGCGAGGATATTGAGGCCAACTACGAGCCAAACCCATGGATGGTTCTGGAAATTGCGCGTCGCCAAAGGCACTTCGGCCAGCGTGTAGATCGTGGCGAAGAGGTAAACAATGAGGAAAAAGCCAAACGACCGCCACATCCAGCGGTGGAGGCGGCGCTGCAGCTCGCCTTCAGTTTTGAGATAAAGGTAAAGCGTGCCGTGCATGGCAAACGTCGCCACGGCCAGCACGCCGATGAGCAGCGGGTAGGGCCGCAGCAGGTCAAGCGTGGTGCCGCGGAATTCCTTGTCTGGCCCTATCGGCATGCCTTGCATGGCATTGCCGACCGCGACGCCGAAGAGAAAAGTCGCGAGCGTGCTGCCGGCCGAAAACGACACGTCCCAGAAGCTTCTCCACGCGCGGCTTTCGCGTTTGCTGCGGAACTCCATGGAGACGGCGCGCGAAATCAGCGCGAAGAGCAGCGCCATGAACGCCGTGTAAAATCCTGAGAACACCGTCGCGTAAACCTCGGGGAAGGCGGCGAACATCGCCCCGCCAAACGTCACGAGCCAGACCTCGTTGCCGTCCCAAACCGGCCCGATTGAGTTCATGAAGATGCGGCGTTCTTCGTCATTGCGCACAAACAGGTGAAGGATCCCAACGCCCAAATCGAAGCCGTCCAAAATCGCGTAGCCGGCAAGCAGGACGCCGAGCAAAACAAACCAGAAAAGATTCAGGTCCATAAATCGGTGATGCCGTTATTGCTTCCCACTTTGCGGGTTCTGCGGAGATTCGGGTTGGTCCGGGTGCGTCAGTGAACCCGCGCCGGTGCCGGCCCGCAGACCGGCGAGCTCCGCCAGCCCGTGAGCCGTCGTCCCGGCCGGCGTTATTACCGCATCCGGGCCATGGCGTATTTTGTCGTGGAGGACGACGAGCCAGACTGCGAAGAGCAGCGCGTAGATGAGGATGAACATGACGATCGATCCCAGGGTTTGGCTGGCGACGACCGCCTTGGAAAGCGCATCACTGGTCCGGAGCAAGCCATAGACGATCCAAGGTTGCCGACCGACTTCAGCGGTGACCCATCCGAGCTGGTTCGCGAGGTAAGGCAGCGGTATGCAAACCACAAACACCCAGAGCAGCCACCGTTTCTCAAACAGCGTCCCGCGCCAGCGCAAAACTGAGCCGACGAGAGTCAGGGCGATGAACAGAATTCCCAGGCCAACCATGATATGGAACGATTGAAAGCTCAGACCCACCGGCGGCCAGTCCTGGCGCGGGATTTGGTCCAGTCCCGCGACGGGCTGGCGGAAATTGTTGTATACGAGAAAACTGAGGAGGCCGGGTATGGCGAGGCCGTGTGTCACGCGCTGCTCCGACTCGTCGGGCGAACCAAATATATAGAGCGGAGTGGATCCGGTGCCGGTTTTGAAGAGGGCTTCCATGGCGGCGAGCTTGGCGGGTTGGGTTTGGGCGAGCTTTTTGGCCTGCAGATCCCCTTGCGCCAACGCGGCCAGCGACATAATCGTGCCGAGAACCAGCGCCGCGGTAAAACTCTTGCGTGCGAAATCCACACTCCGCCCCTTGAGGATGTACCACGCGGAAATGCTCATGACGAAAAACGCCGCCAGGAGATAGGAGCCGATGAGCACATGCAGGAGCCGGTGGACGGTCGACGGATTGAAGACCATCGCCCAGAAATCAGTGATCTCGGCCCGGGCCGCCGCGCCCTGGCCGACAATGTGGAAGCCCGCAGGGGTCTGCTGCCACGAGTTGGCAACCACAATCCAGATAGAGGAAAAGACGGCCCCGAGCGCCACCATGCAGGCCGCGAAAAAGTGTGTTTTGGGGGACACCTTGTCCCACCCGAACACCAATACCGCAAGAAAACCCGATTCCAGGAAGAAGGCGAAGATGCCTTCGGCTGCCAGCGCGGACCCGAACACATCGCCCACAAACCGCGAGTAAGTCGCCCAGTTCGTTCCGAATTGAAATTCCATCACAATGCCGGTGGCCACGCCCATCGCGAAATTCACCGCGAAAATCTTTGTCCAAAACTTGGCCGCGATCTCGTACTGAGGGTCCCGCGTCTTCAGAAACAACGCCTCCAGCGACACGATCAAACCGCCCAGGCCGATCGTCAGCGGCGGGAACAGGTAATGAAACATGATCGTAAGCGCAAACTGCACCCGCGACAAAGATAAAAGGTCTAGTTCCACGTAGGCAAAATGTCCGGAACCGTTTTTATCGTCAATCCTTCATAGGCGTGGAGCGAGGAGATATGGATCGGATATAAAACAGTGCAACCCTACAAAATCCGAAACCCGAAGGCCGAAATCCGAAAGAAATCCGAATGAGGCTCTTAAGTTGGTTGACGCCGGAGAGCCTACGCTCTATCCAGTGGCCATGCACAACCGGCTCCGTGGCGTGATTAGCACCGCGTGTCTCCTTGTCCTGGCGCCCCTCAGTGCGGCGCAGGCTCAGGATACGAACGCGCTCCGTGCCTGGCGCGAGTATCGCACGATCATGTGGATAGGCGACAGCGCCTATAAACAACCGGATAAAGTGCCGCTGTTTTTCCGGCGGCTGCGCGAGATGGGCGTCAACACGGGGATGGTGGGCGGCGACGGTGACCTGCGTCCGCTGCTTGATAACAAATTCCCGTATTACGTTGAGAACATGGTGAACCGCGGCCTCTGTCTCAAATGGAACTCGAAGGTGCGCGACTGGGAAAAGGTTGTTACTGATTGGGCGCAGTCGGGGCGGCCGGAATCGGCGCTGGTGCGAGACTACTGCCTTGACGACCCGCAGTGGCGCGCCTGGGCACGGCGCGAAATGCAGCAACTTGTCCGAAAGAACCGGGAACCTGAGCCGCTTGCCTACGACGTCCGCGACGAGCTTTCGACGACGATTTCGGCGAATCCTTTCGATTACGATTTCAATCCCAAATGCCTCGCAGCGTTTCGGGAATGGCTCAAAACGCAATATTCTGATCTGAAAGCGCTGAACAGCGAATGGGAAACAAAGTTCAGCGCCTGGGATGAGGTCAAGCCGTTCACCACTGACCAGATCAAGAATCGCATGGCCAGCGGCGATGCCCTGGCCCGCGGCAAGCCGGACTGGCAACAATTACAGTCGATGAAATTTGAACCCAACGACGCCCGCCAGACACCCACGCGCTGGAATTTTTCTCCCTGGGCCGATTTCCGAACCTATATGGACTCGTCGCTCGCTGCCGTTTTGAGTGACCTGCGGCAGGCGGCGCGCGAGCTCGACTCCCGGACTCCGGTGGGTATCGAAGGCACCCAAATGCCGCACGCCTTTGGCGGCTACGACCTCTGGAGACTCTCTCAGGCGCTCGATTGGGTGGAGCCCTACGACATTGGCAACGCCCGGGAAATCTTCGGCTCGTTCATGCCAGGAGGGAGATTTCTGACTACTGTGTTCGAGCCGGAGACCCAGCCGGCACGCCGGCGGCTCTGGCACCTGCTGCTCGAAGGCGACCGGGGCTGCATCATCTGGTGGAGCGAGGACTGCATCGACTGGAAGAGCAGCGGTTACCAACTCACTGCCAAGGCCAGGGCCCTGACCCCGGTGCTCAACGAAATGACGTCCCCCCTCGCGAAAATCTTTCTCAACGCGGAGCGGGAGCGCGACCCGATCTACCTTCATTATTCACAGCCGAGCATCCAAGTGGACTGGCTGCTGGAATCAACGATCGATGGCTCGACCTGGCTCAGACGTTTTTCAAGCTACGAAGCCGAACATAATCGCCAGGCCAAAGCACGCAACGGCTGGCTCAAGGCCTTTCAGGACCTCGGGTTTAGTCCCGTGTTCGTCTCGTCGGCGCAGCTCGAGGGCGGCGCCTTGAGCAAAAGCAGCGACGTCGTCCTTGTGTTGCCTCAGTCCTGGGCGCTCTCCGACAAAGAAGCCGCGCCAATCCGCCTCCTGGCGCACGGGGCCGGACGATCTTCGCGGGTGTTTTGTGAAGCCACGCCGGGGCTGTTCAACGAGCACGGCAGGCTCCGGCCACAGAACGCCCTGGGAGATTTGGTCCCGCTCTCGGCATCGGGAACTTTCGCGGTGGCGGATGGGAGAGCCAGGTCTAGCCAGGGCGGAGGCGCACAATACGCCGCCGACCGTCTGAAAGGAAAAATGGACTGGGCCAACTGGATTGCCTCTTGTCTCGGTCCGATACGTGCCGAGGTCACACTCCCACCGTCGGCCCGTGCTCGGATCCACCGGTTCCGATTGGGAACAAACCGTCTGCTGGCGTTCGAGCGCAACATCAACTACCAGATGAGCGAGGAATTGAAACAGGCGGGCGGCAACGAGCCGCTGGAAAAACCGGTGGAAATCGAAGCCACGCTCTCACAGGCCGCTCACGTATACGATCTCCGGGCGCAGAAATATCTCGGCCACGCCGACCGCTTCAGGTTCACGCTGGACCCGTGGCAGCCTTCGCTGTTCGCGCTCCTGCGGGAAACCGCAGATCCGGAAACTATCGTCTCGAAGCTGGCGGGACAGTAATCGGACAAGAGTCCCAAATTCAAGGGCTACGATCTTCAGAGCCATCGGCGTGCCGACGCCAGTCCGCCGGTGTGGTGCCTCCTTGTCAGGGGAGAGCCGGGGTGTCTATGCTCGTGGGGATGACACACTGGAACTATTGGAGAAACGACGAGAGGCGGGGCACGAACGGAACCATCGCTAATTGCTCTTTTGGAGAGCACGGACAGCGGTTGTTCACGGCGATTTTATGTCTGCCACTTTTCTGTCTTCTCACCTACGGCTTCTCCACCTCTGGCGGCGAGCTGCGCGCCGGCCTGGCACGGGTGGATATCACGCCTGAGCGACCGGTCACGATGGCCGGGTACGAAAGCAGAAAGGACCTCTCCCAGGGTGTTCATGATCCGCTGTCAGCGCGAGCGGTTGCCTTCGAAAAGGACGGCGATAAGCTCGTGCTCGTCTCCACTGATATCCTGGGGTTTTACGGCGGGACGGCCGATCGATTCAGACAGGCGATTCTGGATGGTTGCGGTCTTAAGCCCTCCGAATTGTTCCTTTGCGCAATCCACACCCACAGTGCTCCCACCATGACACTGGATCCGGCGCGCGGTCACTCCAACAACGTCCAATATGCGACAATCCTGCAATCAAAACTGGTGAGGCTGACCCGCGAGGCGTTCGCGGAACTGCAGCCGGTCCGCCTCGGGTTCGGCGCCGGCTCCTCGCCCGTCGGGGTGAACCGGCGCGAAGTCGTCCAGGATGCCGACGGCACGCAAAAGGTGGTGCTCGGCCGAAACCCCTCGAAGCTTACCGATCGCGAGGTCCAGGTTTTGAAGCTGGTTCGCCCCGGAGCCGACAAGCTCGCGGGCGTTTTGTTCGCTTACGCCACGCATAGCACTTCGTTGGGCCCGAGGAATTACCTGATCAGCGGCGATATTCATGGTTTGGCAGAGCAGCTTCTCGAAAGATATTTTGGGGCGGACGTCGTCGCGCCGGGTTTCGCCGGAGCCTCGGGCAACCTTGATCCCTGGGTGCGCGTGCTGCCGGATTTCCGGACCAACAACGGCTGGATGCCCGAGCCGGTTTTGATGGGAACAATGCTGGGCGAAGAGGTCGCTCGCGTTGCGGATGGCATCCGTCTCTCGACCAACCAGGCCGGGATCAAGACCGCCTTGAAAGTTGTCGAGCTCCCGGCGAAAGCCCGAGGAACCAGCACCCCGCCGACCAACGCGACGTCTGCCATTGTCATCAGCGCCGCCTGTCTCGGGGACATTGCGTTTGTCGGGTGGGGGGGCGAAGTGTTCAACGAAATTGGCCAGTCGGTCAAAACGGCGTCTCCCTTTAGGCGGACTTTCATCTTCACCCACTGCAACGGGACGGCCGGATACGTCCCGACCCACGACAGCTACCCCGAGGGAGGGTACGAGGTGCAATCGAGCTCCTTTGCTCCGGGCGCCGGCGAGCAACTTGCCGAAGAAACGCTCCGGCTCTTGCGCAATTTGAAAGAATTTCAGCCTCGCTAGCGCCAGGGTCCGAACCGAGCGTATCAATGCACGACCGGCGAACCAACACGGTGCTGACGCTGAGCCTGTTGCTGGCGATTTTCCTCTGGGGCGGAACCAACGCGGGCACCAAATATGTCGTCACCTCCTGGCCGCCGATCTGGACCGGCGGCTCGCGCTTTTTCTGCGCCGGGTTGCTGATGCTCGGCATGCTTCGCTGGACCAATTGGCTTGGCCCCGCCACTGCTCTCAGCCCCCAACTGCGTCGGATGCTCTGGTGGCGCGGCGGTCTTGCCCTGGCGGTTTACATCGTGGTCTTCAACTCCGCGCTACGGTTCACCGCCGCTTCACATGTCGCGCTCTACCTGGGCGCGGCCCCCGTTTGGGCTTTGCTGTGGGAAGGCACACCCACCAAAAGCTGGCGAACGGCCCAGAAATACGGCGCCGCGGTCCTGGCCCTCGGTGGCGTCTTTGTCCTCTTCTTTCCTTCCCTGAGAATCGCCCAGGGGAATTGGCGCGGCGAAATCCTGGGGTTCCTGGCCAGCGTGCTGTGGACGCATTACGGCAGGCAATGCCGCGTGCTCGGCGCACACCTGCCTGGCGCCGAAGCCAGCGCCCACACGATGTGGCGCGCCGGCCTGCTCCTCCTGCCCCTGGCCGCCATTGAAATCGCCAAACGCGGCCTCGCCTGGCGTCCGGAATTGCTGGCCGTTCACAGCTACTGCATTCTGGCCGGCGGAGTCATCGCCTTCGCGATCTGGAATAACGCCTTGCGCCATTGGCCGACGAGCCAGGTCTTATTGTTCAACAATCTCATCCCCCTCAGCACCATGCTCTGGGCTCATTTCTGCCTCGGCGAAGCCGTCACTCCCACCTTCTGGCTCGCCATGTTTCTTGTCGTGGCAGGTGTTGTTCTTGGCCAAACCGATTGGCAAAAAATCCTCGAACCCCGTGCCGTGCCGCCGGAGTAAAGGGACAAACGGGCGTGGGGAGCGGCGATGCGTTAGAGCGTTAAAGCGTTGAAGCGTTGAAGCGTTCGAGCGTGGGAGCGTGGGGGGGGGCGTGCAGCGGGTCGCCGACATGAAACCGAACGCCCGTCAGCAGTATTCCCCTCTCCTTGAGGAGAGGGCAAGGGTGAGGTGAAATTTCCGCGGGTGGTTCCTGGGCAGGTTCCCCGCGGTCAAACGCGCCCGCTAGCTAAGCCTTCGCCGGCGCCTGGTCTTTCTTCCACGTCCGCTTCGGAGCCTTCACCACCAGGCCCTTCTTAATCGCGGTGGTTGAGACCCGGATGTAGCGGACCTGGCCATCGACGACGGCTTTGACGCGCTGCAGGTTGGGCATAAAGCGCCGCTTCGTAATGGCGGTCACGTGCGTGCCGATGCCGCCGCTCTTCTTCGCTTTGCCACTCCGCCAAATTATGCTGCCCTTCATCGGGCGCTTGCCGGTCAGTTCACAGATTCTGGCCATAAGAAATCTTCCTAAATCAAAGAAAGATGAATTTACCAGCTTAGCCCGCCGGTGCAAGCCAAAATCTCGCCCATTGGCAACCGCCTCCCTGCAATGTATCTTCCCGCCCCCATGGCCACAGTCAAACCCTTTGCGGCTTTGCGCCCCAAACCCGAATTGGCTGCCCGCATCTGCGAGCTGCCGTACGACGTCATGTCCTCCGGCGAAGCCCGCCTGGTCGCCCACGGCAACCCTCTCAGCTTTCTCCACGTCAGCAAACCCGAAATCGACCTGCCGCCCTCGACCGACCCTTACGCCCCCGAGGTGTATGCCAAGGGGAAGGAAAACTTCGAACAAATCATCCAAGCGGGCGCTCTCATCCAGGATCCTCAACCTTGCTTCTACCTCTACCGTCAGGTCATGGGCACCCACACCCAAACCGGGATCGCCGCCGTCGCGAGCTGCGACGAATACGCCCGGGACATCGTCAAGAAGCACGAACTCACCCGGCCCGACAAAGAAAATGACCGCGTGCGCCACATTGAGACGTTGAATTCACAGACCGGGCCCGTCTTTCTCGTCTATCGCTCCAACACCGCGATCAACGACCTCGTCGCCAGATACACCTCGCTCCCGCCCCAAGTCGACTTCGCCGCCCCGGATGGCGTCTGCCACACCGCTTGGTGCGTCGCACACCAGCCTGACATCGAGTTCCTGAGCAGCCAGTTCGCCCGCGTCCCCAGCCTCTACATCGCCGATGGTCACCATCGCTGTGCCGCCGCCGCGCGCGTTTGCCAGGCGCGGCAGGGCGCCGGCCATAGCGCCTTCTTCCTCAGCGTCATCTTTCCTCACAACCAGGTGCAAATTCTGCCGTACAACCGCGTGCTCAAAGACCTCAACGGCCACTCCCCCCGCGGCCTCCTGGAAAAGCTCGACGCCGTTTTCGTCATCTCCCCTCAAGGTGATCCGCATCCCCGCCGCAAACACCAATTGGTCCTCTACCTTGACGGCCAGTGGCATACACTCCATTTTCGGCCCCGTTTCGCCGCCACCAACGATGTTGTGGAAAAACTCGATGTCACTTTGCTCCAGAAATACGTCCTGGAACCTCTCTTCGGCATCAACGACCCTCGCACCAGCCATCGCATTAACTTCGTCGGCGGCATCCGCGGCACCAACGAACTCAAGAAACTTGTCGACTCCGCTCAATACGCCTGCGCCTTCTCGATGTTCCCCACCGGCATCGACGACCTCATGGCCGTCGCCGACGCCGGCGCCCTCATGCCCCCCAAAAGCACCTGGTTCGAACCCAAGCTGCGCGACGCGATGTTCTGCCACCTGCTCCAATCTCCAAAAACGACGTCTGCAGGAGCCGGCGTCATTTCTTACAGGTCACGGTCTTAACGGCTTCATATCGCACGAACAGGATCAGGTCGGTCGTCGGCTCGGTATCTCCGAAACAGCGCTACCGCTTCTTGCCCCGAGAATGAAATGGCCAAGGCGTGGGGATTCGGATTAGGCTCGGAAGCACACCATGAATCGCCGGAGTTTTATCGAGGTCCTGGGCGCCGCAGTGTCAGGGGTAGGACTGAGCGCGAGAGCGACGGAGCGAGCTGGGCAAGGCGCGACAACGGTCGAGCTGGAAATTGATCCGACGCCGAGGTTTGAACTCTCGCCTTACCTGTACATGCAGTTCATGGAGCCCTTGGGCGTCACTGACAGTTCGGTGGACGCGGCGTGGGATTTCGGCGCGGACCGATGGCGAGAGGATGTGGTGGAGATCGCGCGGGACCTGGCGCCCACCCTGCTGCGCTGGGGCGGCTGCTTTTGCTCGTATTATCGCTGGAAGGAAGGCGTAGGGCCGCGGAACCAGCGAAAACAAATGCTGAACCAGCTTTGGGGCGGGGTCTACAACAACCAGGTGGGCACGCACGAATTTGTGGACTTCTGCCGGCGGGTCGGAGCCGATCCTTTGCTGGTGGTGAACTTCGAGTCCGATGGGCGCCGGCAGTGGGCGACCGACGCGAAAGGCAACATCCGTTCCGGCGATTCGACCGAAGCCGCTGAGTGGGTGGACTACTGCAACAATCCGGCGAACGCGCTGCGGCGCGAGCACGGGGTCCAGGAGCCGTATGGCGTCATGCTCTGGCAGATTGGCAACGAGACTTCGTACGATCCAAACGGATTCAACATAGAACTTGCCCCTAAGAAGACCCTCGAGTTTGCGAGGGCGATGCGCAAAGCGGATCCCCGGATCGCTATCATCGGTTGGGGCGACAGCGGCTGGGCTGCGCGGATGGCGGAAGTGGCGGGGGAGGAACTCCAGTACATCGCCTTTCACAACGGCTTTGGTCCCGGCGGCCCCGACTCGCCGCTGCGCGGCATCGAGTACCGCAAGGACCCAGCCCGGACGTGGGATTACCTGATGCGCGCCTGCGGAGGGCAGGAGCAGAAAATCAAGGAAATGCGCCAACAGGTCGGCCGGTCCCGCATCCCCCTGGCACTCACGGAGTGTCACTTCATGTTGCCAGGGCGCAATCGGTGCGAGGTGCTGTCCACGTGGGCAGCGGGCGTGGCCAACGCGCGTATCCTGAACGTTCATGAACGGAACGGCGACGTGCTGAAAATCGCGACCCTCGCCGATTTTTGCGGCACCCGATGGCAGAACAACGCGGTGATGATCCCTGTCCCCGGAGGACGCCCCTTCCTGATGCCGGTCGCGATGGTGATGGCCCTCTATCGAAAACACGTGGGCAAAGAGGCCGTGACAGTCCTCAAAACCCCCGACGACCTGGATGTTACCGCCAGCCGGAGCGGGGACCGTCTGTTCCTTCACGTAGTCAACATAAACCGTACGCGAGCGGTAAGAACGGTTCTTCAGGTCCGGGGAAGAAAACCGAGCCAGGGACGGGTCTATTGGTTTCATTTGGAGCCGGAGTTCGAGATCATCGAATACCGCCCGGAACATACGGTGCCTCGGGAAAGCGCGCTCGAGGACGAGTCTGCCTGGACATTTCCACCCGCTTCCGTGTCCGCCGTCGAACTGCAGCTACAGCCGGCATAGAAGCACGTGCATCGCGCAGGCCAGGTGCGATGTCGGGTTGCAGGTGCGGAAAAAGAATGTCATGAGACCAAAATCATCAGCCTGGAAGCTTCCCGCCGCGGTTTTGGCCGCTGCGTTGATAACGGGCGATGCCAAAGCAGCGGACGGACCCAGTCAATCAGCCGCACCCGTCCCGACGCGGAAAACGGGGACGACTATCTTACCCCTGGATGGGAATGCGTGGCTCATCGCGGCGGACCCGACCAACGCAGGTCGCAGCGAGGCTTGGTGGAAGGGGGCGAGGCCGGGCGCCAAACCTATCCGTGTGCCAGGCATACTCCAGGAAGCACTGCCAGGTTACCACGGGGTCGCCTGGTACTGGCGGGGTTTCACGATGCCGCAGAACCCCTGGCCCGGCGGGCGCTGTCTGCTGCGGTTCCACGCGGTGGATTACCTGGCCGATGTCTGGCTCAACGACAAACCTGTCGGCAGCCACGAGGGCGGTGAAACACCCTTCGTGTTGGATGTGACCGACGCGGTGAAGCCGGGAGACTCGAACCGGATCGCCGTGCGCGTTCTGAATCCAAGGGCGGAGGCGATCGACGGCATCGTGCTGGCGGAGACACCCCACCGGAACAAGGTGCCGGCGGGGATCACTGCCGGAAGTTCCTATAACAGCGGCGGGATCACGGAGGAGGTGGAATTGCTCTGGGTGCCGTCGGTGCGCATTGACGATGTCTATGTGCGCGCCGACTGGAAGACGGGCCGGGTCAGAGTCCAGGTCACGGTAATGAATGCGCGGAAAACCGCTGTGCGCGGCAGGCTCCAAATTGCTGTTGCGCCGGCGCTCGGCAGCGAGACCGTTGCGGGTTTGACCCTGGAGCAGGAACTGCCGGCCGGCACCAATCACGTCGAAGGCGACCTGTGCGTCGCAAACCATCGCTTGTGGCAACTCGATGACCCCTGCCTCTATCGCCTGACCACGCGCTTGCTTTGCGCGGCTGCTGGCCCGAATACGGGCTCGCACGGCGCGGGTGAGGATGTTCACGAAAACGTCACGCGCTTTGGGTTTCGAGAGCTACGCGTGGAAAAAGGGTATTTCCGGCTCAACGGGAAACGCATTTTCCTGAAGAGTTCGCACACGGGCAACCATTGTCCCATCGGGGCCGTTCTACCTCCGGACACGGCGCCGGACCTTTTGCGCAAGGACCTGCTCTACATGAAATCGTGCGGCTTCAACACCGTGCGTTTCATCGCGGGTATCGCGCATCCGTATCAACTGGACCTGTGCGACGAGATCGGGTTGATGGTATACGAAGAGGACCTGGCTTCGTGGCTCCTCGCTGACTCGCCGAAGATGGCCGAGCGGTTTGACGCCAACCTGCGGGAGATGGTGCTGCGCGAGCGGAACCATGCCAGCGTGGTCATTTTCGGCCTCGTCAACGAGATGGGGAATGGCGCCCTGGCCCGTCACTCGGTAGCCAGCCTGGGCCTGCTGCGGTCGCTGGACGATACGCGGCTGGTACTGCAGCAAAGCGGGCGGTGGGATGGACAGTACAACATTGGCTCCGTATGCAACCCCGGCGTCACCAACTGGCAATATATGTGGGGCGTCGAGAACCCTGATTACAGGGGCACCGCGCGGGGTGGGCCTTTTGGAGGGTATTTCGAGGGCGCGGGCGACGCGCACATCTATCCGGCCGTGCCGCACACGCCGGAAATCGAGGCCGGTATCCGCAACCTCGGCAAGGACTCCAAGCCGGTCTTCCTTTCCGAATACGGCATCGGCAGCCTCATGAATGCCATCCGCGAGCTGCGGTTCTACGAACAGCACCAGGCCAATCCCGAATGGGACGATTTCAAATTCCTCAAGCAAACCGAAGAAAAACTCTCCGCCGACTGGGCCCGGTTCGGCATGGAGGGCGTCTATGCCTTTCCGGAAGAGATGCTCCGCGCCAGTCAGCAACTGCATTGCCGGCAGCGGCTGTTGGGCTTCAACCTGGTCCGGTCGAATCCCAAGATCTGCGGTTTCAACGTGACCGGGTTGCTGGATCACGGCTACACCGGGGAAGGCCTTTGGACTTTCTGGCGCGAGTTTAAACCGGGCATTATGGACGCGCTCCAGGACGGGTGGGCCCCTTTGCGCTGGTGTCTTTTCGCGGCACCCATGCACGCGTACGTGGGCCGCCCGGTCAAGCTGGAGGCCATCCTCGCGACCGAAGATGCGCTTGCCCCGGGAACCTACCCGGTGCTGCTGCGCGTCCTCGGACCGGGCGGCGTTGCGTGGGCATCGAAACAGGAGTTGGTTATCCCGAAACCCGCGCCCGGTGAAGACGGCCCATTGGCCGTCCCGCTCTTTTCCGACGATGTCACGCTTTCCGGACCGCCGGGGGAATACACTTTCGCCGCGACCATGGAACACGGCGGCGCGCCGGCCGGCGGACGCCTTGCCTTTTATCTGAGCGAGCCTGCGGCTGCGCGGCCGCTCGCGGTGGCGGCTTCCTCGATCGAACCGCGTGTGCAGGATTGGTTGAAAACTCGGGGCATAGCCGTGACGCCGTTAGAGGAACCAAGGGCCGAAACACGTCAGGTGATCCTGGTCGGAGAGTGGAACGATTCCAACGTGACGCCGGAAACCAGGAAGGCTCTCCTGGAACGCGTGGCTCGGGGGAGCGTCGTTGTGTTCCTCAAACCGGGCGCTTTCAGGAAAGGCGGTGATGCGCTGGGCTGGTTGCCACTCAAGAACAAAGGTCGCCTCACCAACTTTCCAGACTGGCTCTATCACAAGGAGTGCGTGGCCAAAAAGCATCCGTGCTTCGACGGTTTGCAGCCGCCCGGAATCATGGACTGGGATTACTATGGCCCGCTTATTACCCACCTCTTCTTCGAAGGACAGGACACGCCCGATCAGATCGCGGCGGCCGCGTTCGCCATTTGCCATAGCAGCCGCCCGGATGGCTACGCCGCCGGCACCATGCTCAGCGTCCACCGGTTCGGGGCGGGCAGGATTATTCTGAACACATTTGCCATCCTCGAAAACGTGGACAAGCACCCCGCAGCAGATGCGCTGTTGATGAACATGATCAGTTTCGCCGCGCAGAACACGAAGGAACCCCTCGCCCCGTTGCCTGCTAATTTTGACACGTTGCTGAAGGAGGTTGGTTACTGACGACGGCGAAGTAATCGGCCAGACCACGGATGCGCCGTGGTCGGCGCGCGGACTTCCGTCCGCAGCAACTTCCGCCGGTAGGGGGCATCCGAATTCCGCACGCCATGGTCGGTAGGGGATTGCTGCGGACTGAAGTCCGCGCGCCGGATGCTCGGCCCACGCGGAACTAAGACACTACCCTCGTTGACTCATTCGCGATTTCACTCCGAACCTGCCCGATGTATCATGGGGTTTGGTGGATGCATTTCAATTTCATCCAGTCATCGCGCGCTGGTTTCAGCAGACCTACGGCTCCCCCACCGCGCCGCAGGCACAGGGCTGGCCGGCGATTCAGTCCGGCACCCACACGCTGATCGCGGCACCAACCGGCTCCGGTAAAACACTGGCCGCCTTTTTGGCGGCGCTCGATCGGCTGTTTCGCGAGGGACTCGCGGGAACGCTACCAGACGAGACGCGCGTACTTTACGTCTCCCCCCTTAAGGCGTTGAGCAACGATGTCCACAAGAACCTCGAGCAACCCCTGGCCGCCATCCGCGCCGCGCTGCTCGCGGCCGAGGGCATCAGGGTCGATGTGCGCTCCGAGGTCCGAACCGGAGACACTTCGGCGTCCAAGCGGCAAGCTATCGCCCGCAAACCGCCGCACATCCTGGTCACTACGCCGGAGTCTTTCTACCTGCTGCTGACCTCGCCATCGGGGCGGCGGCTGCTTTCGACGGTTCGGACGTTGATCGTTGATGAGATCCACGCCGTCGCCGCCAACCGCCGCGGCGCGCATTTGGCGTTGAGCATGGAACGGCTCGCGGCGCTCACGCAGGCCCCGTTGCAGCGCATCGGCCTTTCGGCGACACAAAAGCCGATCGAACTGGTCGCCAATTTCCTCGTGGGCGCGGGCAATGGTCCCTGTGAGGGCAGGACTGGCAGAGAGCAGGCCTGCGAGGGGACAATAGAAGAGAATGAAACGCAACCGGAAGCGGCCTCCTCTCCCCGAGGCTCGGCAGGGCGGGTACAAGGGCCTCCTCTCCCCCTGCCCTCTCCTCCTGAGGAGGAGAGGGGGAGACTCTCCTCAGACGGGTCGGGAAGTCCGCTCGGACAGAGGAAAC
>DATDCV010000100.1:0-7856 GCA_036524155.1 Verrucomicrobiia bacterium | reverse complement strand
TGGCACCCGGAATCGGCCAACGGGCTGAACCCGGAAACGGGCGACGTTTATTGGTCGGTGCCGTTCAAGTCGCGAACCGGTTTGTCAGTGGCGACGCCGCGGCGGCTCGGAGATCAATTGTTCTTCACATCATTCTACGACGGCGCGCTGATGTTGCGGCTGGACCCAGTGAAGCCGGCGGTGACGGAAGAATGGCGTTCGCCGCACGGCAGCGAACAGAAGACGACTCATCTTAACGCGATCCTGTGCACGCCGTTTCTCGAGAACGGATATATCTACGGCGTGTGCAGCTACGGGCAATTGCGTTGTCTGCGGGCCGACACGGGAGAGCGTGTTTGGGAGACTTTTGCCGCGACGACCGAGGGCGGACCGGTGCGGTGGGCCAACACGTTCATCGTCAAGAACGGCAGCCGGTTCTTCCTGTTTAACGAAAAAGGGGATTTGATCATCGCGAAGCTCAGCGCCAAAGGGTACGAAGAAGTGAGCCGGGCGCACTTGCTGGACCCGCTGAACAAGGATTGCGGCCGGCTGGTGGTGTGGTCGCACCCGGCCTTCGCCAACCGGCATGTTTACGCGCGCAACGACAAGGAAATCATTTGCGCGGACCTGGCGCAGAAACCGTAACTCGAGGATTTCCAGGGGGGCTGTAGGTGCCAACGTGAGGCGAACGCCGCCCAAAGGGCGAGTGGTTTGCCCTGTGACATCAGAGTCGGTTCAATTTGTCGACTCGTTACCTCGCCGCCGGCAATCGGATGCTCGCCGCCTCACGTCGGCGGCGACAGTCGGCGGTTGACCAGTATGGGGCGATGCGGCAACACTCTGGTCCTACGATGAAATTTGTGGAAACGCCTATCGGCGGCGCCTACCTGATTCACCTGGAACCGCGGGCCGATGACCGCGGCTGGTTTGCGCGGTTTTTCTGCCAGCAGGAATTCGAGGCTCACGGGCTTTGCGCGCGAGTGGCGCAGATCAACAACTCGGCGAACAAATACAAGCACACTTTGCGCGGGCTCCACTACCAGCTAGCGCCCAAGGCGGAAAACAAGATTGTGCGGTGCATCCGCGGCGCGTTTTGGGATGTGGTGGTGGATCTGAGGCCGGGCTCACCGACGTTTCTGCAGCACTTCGGCACGGAGCTGAGCGCAGAGAACCGGGTCACCCTCTACGTTCCCGAGGGATGCGCGACGGGTCTGCTGACGCTGGAGGAAAACACGGAGTCGTTTTACCTGACAACGCAGTTCTACTCGCCGCAACACGAGCGCGGGCTGCGCTACAACGATCCCAAGCTCAACATCCAGTGGCCGTTTAAGCCCGCGGTCATTTCGGAGAAGGATTTGAAACATCCAGACTTTGATCCCGCGATTCACCTGAAATAGGAACGGACGGGGCGACGCGATGAGGATTTTATTTACCGGCATCAGTTCGTTCACGGGCTGCTGGTTCGCGCGGGCGCTGGCGGCGGCGGGACACGAGGTAGTCGGGCCGTTGCGCGGTTCGAGCGCGACGTACGACGGCGCGAAGCGGGCGCGGGTGGAACAGTTGTTGTCCGGCTGCCGGTTGGTCCCGGAAACGGCTTTTGGGACCGACGCGTTCAAGCGCCTGCTCCAGGAAAGCGGCCCGTGGGACCTGCTGTGCCATCACGCGGCTGAGACCGGCAATTATCGGAGCCCGGATTTTGACGTGCCGGCAGCGGTGCGGACGAATTGCCTCGATCTGCGCACGGTGCTGGCGATTTTCCGGGAGCGCGGCGGGAAGGCCGTGGTGCTGACGGGCAGCGTGTTCGAGAACGACGAAGGCGGCGGGGCCGGCACGCGGCGGGCGTTTTCGGGTTATGGCCTGGCCAAGGGGCTGACCTGGCAGATGTTTCGCTTTTACTGCGAGCAAGCGGGGGTGCGGCTGGGGAAGTTTGTGATCCCGAACCCATTCGGGCCCTGGGAGGAGCCACGCTTCACGGCCTACCTGATGAGGACCTGGAAGCAGGGGCAGGCCGCGGCCGTGAAAACGCCCGATTACATCCGCGACAACATACACATCGGGCTGCTGACGGAAGTGTATGTGCGTTTCGCCATGGATATCGCTGTCCCGGGGAACTCGCCGGTCCGGATCAACCCGAGCGGTTATGTGGAGAGCCAGGGCGCATTCGCGGAGCGGGTCGCGCGCGAGGTGAGATTGCGAGCCGGCTGGACCTGCGGGCTGGAGTTAGCCCGGCAACAGGACTTCAGTGAGCCGCTGGAGCGTTTCAACACCGACGCGGCCCAGGCGCTGGTCCCGGGCTGGAACGAAAAGGCGGCCTGGGACAGCTTCGTGGATTTTTACCAGCGCGTGCCGAGCTAGACCGTGTCGGGGAGATTCGCGATGACGGACGCGAGGTTGGAGCGCGGCACCGGCACGAAGACCTTCTTTTTGCGAACGGTGTATTCTGGGCACCAGGGCCGGGCCTCGAGGGTTGCCAGCCGGCGAGTCAGACCGGGCAGAGCCGCGTATAGGCGCGCTTTGAGCGACAACACCGGCGCGGTCTCCGGGCGGTATTTGCCGGTGTTGAGCACCGGGGCGTTCTCTTCCCAAAACGGAACGTAATCGCTCTGTTGCAGCTTGAGCTGGGCGGGGGTCGGACCGGTCTTGCGGGCCAGGACCAGCAAGGGGGTGCGGAGGCCGTTGATGAGGTTGGTGCGCGTCCGCAGCCGGGCGGGATCCTCGGCGAGGTACCATTTCAGGCCCAGGCCCTCAGGCACGACGAATACGGCGCACTTGGAAAAGCCGTTCGCCCGGCTGAGGGCGCGATAATAGACCTCGGGACTGAATTGATAAAAACCATGGCCGAACCAATTGTTTCCGCAAGTGAACCCGGCGTACCAGCCGCCGAGCTTGATCAACTGCATGGCGTTTTGCAGCGCCTGGGGGAAGTTGAACACATGTTCGAGCGTGCCGCCGTCGAACACCAAATCGAACTTCTCCGCCTGTTCGGCCGGCAGCGGTTCATTGAGGTCGTGAACCAGGGTAGCGCCTTCGTAAGGCGAAACGTCCATGGACTCGCACGAAGTCGCGCCGAGGGATTCGAAAAACGGCTCCGCAAACGGCGGTTTGGAATACCCCTCCGGGGCCAGCATGCGCGGGTCCGGCTTGATGCCGTATTCGTCGAACAAAGCCCGGGTTTCGGAGGGGCGCATGAGAATGTTCTGGCGCCCCAGCATCAGCACGCGGCCGAGTCGCACTCCGGCCTTGTGGGCCGCGAGGAATAGCCTTGCTGTCTCTGAATCAATTGCCATTAGGGGCGGCAGATTACAGAGAATGCGGACGCGGGGCAACCATGGCGCGCAGGTCGCGGGAGGAGGGCGACTCAGCCAAGGCGGCGCTGAAGTGGGCCGGAATTGTCGCAGCGCCCGCGCAAACAAGAAATCCGAGGCCCGAAATCCTAGCCAAAGATATTTGAAGTTTCTGACCGCGGATCACGCGGATTACACGGATGAAGCTTCGAAAAGTGAGAGATCTTTTTCACAAATATTACGCACGAGAATCCAGCCGGGGTGGCCGGAACCTGGAGGGCAAAACCGCGGAATACACAGCGCGGCAAAGCCGCAACCGAGAGGGTGGGGACGCGATGCAACCCTCAACGGGGGTTTGACTCGTCGGCTACGATCACGAGGCGCCCAGATCCGGGCGGCTTCGTCAGGCCGGTTTTGATTCGATCGATGAGCGGTTGCAGAGGAGCACGATCTTGCCTGTGACGCCGCCCTTTTCGAGCAATTCATGCGCGTGCCCCGCCTCCGCAAGGGGAAGCCGCTGCGCGACGATCGGCTTGATCTTCTTCTGTTGCAGAAGATCGAGCAGGACGACCAGGTCCTGTCGAAACCACGCCGGTTTGACTCGTTTGAGCCACTGGATGCTGTAGGGGACCACCCGTTTCCGGCCGGGGAGCAGCCATCCGGCAGCGATATACAGCGCGAAGGTGGGAATCCCATGAAGACGATTGCGACGACCTGGGCGGCTTGGAGCCAGTCCCTTGCCGCGCAGAGAGGAGGTATTGCCATAGCCCACCACCCGCCCGCCGGTACAGAGGGCCTTGCGGGACTGCCAGAGGTGCGCTCCGCCCAGGGGGTCAAAGACGACGTCCACGCCCTTGCCAGTGATACGGTGAATCTCCGTGACGAAGTCCTGATGCCGGTAATCAATTGGGGTGCCGCCCAACTCGGAAACAGCCGGCGCTCCTCTCGATGAACACGTGCCGAACATCTCCAACCCGGCAAGGCGCCCAAGCTGCAAGAGTGCCGAGCCCACTCCGCCGGATGCTCCGTGAATCAACACGCGTTGGCCCGCTTTTACCCTGGCGGAACGATGCATCATCTGGTAGGCGGTGATGTAATTTAGCACCAGGCTGACAGCCTCGGCGGGGTCTAACCCGCAGGGCACCGCAACCAGTTCTTCCCGGGGCAAACAGACGAACTCGGCGTAGGCACCGCTAATCGGCATTGCGGCGACGATCTCCCCAGGCGTAACCCCACTCACACCGTGCCCGAGCCGATCCACCGCCCCAACGAGGTCCCACCCCGGTGTGAACGGCACGCGCGGAGTCTCGGGATGCACGCCCTGACGCGCCATGATGTCGGGCAGCGCGACACCTGCAGCCATGACCCTGACCCGCACCTCGCCCTCCTTAGGCTCGGGACACTGCTCTTCCAGCACCTGGAGCGCGTCGGGCCCGCCGTAGTGAGTGACGACCACGCGCGTGTGCTTCAGTGGCATTGGTCGTCGGTTGCCGGCGGCGGGGGTGCCGGCGCCTTCGGTGTTCGCGCGGGGCTTCATAGGTCCGCTTGTTTGGTGATTAACCGCACTTATACCATGAAGTAGCCGGTCGTCAAGCCCGGGGTATAATGGGTGAGAATTGAGGCGGTGAAAAAGAAGGGTTTGACAAGCGCGGCGAACTGTCATAGTGTTATATAACAGTAGACGCCATGATCTTTCAGGTCGATTTCGATGCCGGCAAGCCGGTCTACCTCCAACTGGCTGACCAGATCCGCTATGCCGCCGCTTCCGGCCGGCTCCGGCCCGGCGACCCTCTGCCGACCCTTCGTCCCCTCGCGGAGGAACTGCGCATCAACCGCAACACCATTGCCAGGGCCTATTCCGAGCTGGAGGCCCAAGGCATTATCGAGACCATCCCCGGCAAAGGCTTTTTCCTGAGACAAAACCAGTCTCCGTTCACCGAGCGCGTGCGGCAGCAGATGTTGCTGACTGAGATCGACCAGGCGGTGGTTATGGCGCACCACTTGCAGGTCGGCCGCGAGACGTTTCTCGAGTTGGTCGACGAGCGCCTTCGTTATTTTGAGCAGAAATCGCGGGCCAGGGATGGCCATTAGCAACAAAACGCATATGCAAACCGATCCGCCCATTATCGAGCTGAATAATCTCACCCGTCATTACGGCAAAGTGGAGGCCGTCAATGGCCTTACGCTCAAAGTGCGCCAAGGGCGCTGCTACGGTTTTTTCGGCCGCAATGGCGCCGGCAAGACCACCACGATCAAGTGCCTGTTGAATCTGCTGCAGCCCACGTCGGGCTCGGTTCGGGTATTCGGCCTCGAGCCGCGCAGGCAGGAAGTCGCGATCAAATCGCGCCTGGCCTACGTGCCGGACACGGTCGCGTTTTATCCGTGGATGACGGTGGACCAAACACTGCACTTTTTTGCGTCGTTCCGCTCGCAGTGGAACCGCGAGCTGGAGGCCGACTTGCTGAGGCGCTTTCAGCTCGAACCGGCGCAGAAGGCGATGGACCTGTCCCGCGGACAGAAGACGCAACTGGCGCTCATCGCGGCGGTGTGTCCCGAGCCGGAACTGCTGGTCCTGGATGAGCCGACTTCGGGCCTGGACCCGATTGTGCGGCGCCAGTTTATTCAGACGGTGATCGGCGCTTACCACGCCGGCGACCCCGAGGGCCGCACGGTTTTCGTCTCGACCCACCTGATTGCGGAATTCGAAGGGCTCATCGACGAGTTCACCATCATCGAGCAGGGGCGCGAGTTGTTGACGATGGAAACAGACCGCGCCCGGGAGCGATTTCGAAAGATCCGGGCATCGTTCGCGGAACCACCCGCGGGTCTCGACCTGAGCGGAGCGTTGAACGTGCGGCAGTCGGGCCGTGATTTTGAAATCCTCGCCAACGGCAACAGCGAACAACTGCTGGAAAGGTTGCGGGCGGCCGAACCGGAAGAACTCCGATCTGAATCGCTATCGCTGGAGGAGCTGTTCGTGGCTTCGCGGGCCCTGGCCGGGAGGAGCGCATGAGCGCATTGGTCCGCAAAGAGGTTCGCTCGCTGGTTCCGCCAGGGGTCCTGGCCATGGTGCTGGCCACTCTGCCGGTTTGGGTTGCCTGGCCGGGTGGCGCCAGCCTCCTGGCCGCTGATCTCGGCTACAAGGTTTACGCACCGTTTGCGCTGGGTATTTTGCTCTTGAGCCTCACTCCCTTCGGCCAGGAGCTGAACTGGGGAACCTTTTCTGTTTTGCTGTCGCAACCCATTCCCCGCGCTCGCATCTGGCGCACAAAGACCTTGCTTCTGGCCGGCGCGCTGCTGTTGGTGTTCGCCGCGTTCCTGGTATCGAATCGGCTGCGGGTGGACATGGCCATTCAGGCGGCCCAAAGCACCGAGTGGCGGAGTCTGTTGCAGCGGCCGGGCGGGGATGCGCAACTGGTGAGCATGATTGCTTATGTGCGGCACGAGGTCTTTATCGGTTCAGTGCTGATTGGCGGGTTGGCGGCGACGGCCGGGTTCGCCGGGGGACTGTGGACGCCCCTGTTGTTTCGCCAGGTGAGTGCGGCGTTCTGGTTCACGCTCGTGGTGCCCATGGGCCTGGGATTGCTCACGGGCCAGCTTCTGGGGGATTTCTCCAGCCCAGTCGGTCGGACCGTCACCTGCGCTGTTATTGGTCTCTATTCGGTCGGGGCCTACGTCTGGGCCCGGCGTTTCTTCCGGGAGGTCCAGGACACGCAATGGACCGGCGGGGTTTTGTCGATACCAAAACTCGGCGCCACCGGAGCCCAGGCTCGGGTTGGCCGCCGCGCGCGCCGCCGCGTGCGCACGCTGCTAGCCAAAGAAATGCAGGCGCAGTACGTCAACCTTCTCCTGGCAGGTGGTCTGCTGGCAATCCACCTCCTCGCGGTGGTCCTGCGCGCTTTAAATGCCAACTACCTGGCGGTTCACCGCAGCATGAGCATGGTCCTGGAAGCGTTTCCCGTCCTGTGGCTGGCCCTGCCGCTGCTGGTGGGCACCGTCAGCATCGCCGAGGAACGCAAGTTGGGCACATTCCAAACGACCTCGTGCCTGCCGGTCAGCCGCCGGCTGCAGTTTGCTATTAAGCTCGCTTTGGCACTGGTGCTGGGAGTCTTCTTTGGCGCCCTGGTTCCGTTTTTGGTCGAACGCCTCGGAAGCCTGGTCGGCGTCTCGCCGACGTCGCTCGCATTCGGAAGTACACGTTTCGATTTCGCAGCCTTAGCGCAGAACGTAGTCGCCGCTTTCGGGATCAGCCTTCTTGGATTGTACGGTTCGAGCTTAACGAACAATACTCTGCAGGCGCTTGGCTCGGGCATTCTTGCCTGTATGATCGGTGCGCTGCTGATCGTGGTGACAACCCGCCCTCCCGTCGTCGGTGGGATCTTCCTTTGGGGACCACTGCTGCTCGCACCGGTGTTGGTTCCGATCATGGCGGGCTGCATCCTCGCACTGTCCTATTCAAATTATCGACGGTTGCATCCCGGCGGGCAGGCGTGGTTGCGCAACGGGGTGGTGCTGCTGGCTTCATTGCTCGGCGCGACGGCAGTGACGTCGGCGGTTTACCATCGAGTTTGGGAAGCCTGGATGCCCATCGAG
>DATDCV010000099.1:0-15392 GCA_036524155.1 Verrucomicrobiia bacterium | reverse complement strand
GGTTGCTGGTGCATCGCGCCGCAGGTCCTGGCGATACCACTGCTGGAGCGGGTCCTGGCTTAGGGTGTAAGGGAAGCCGAGGGTAGATAAGGGGAACATCTGCACGGCGGTGGTATCGCCCGGATCGCGATACGTGCCTTGCGGCACGGAAATCTCAGGCAGGAAAACTCATGAAGTTGGAAGATGTGCCGGGTCCCGCCCTCCCGCGGACTTCGCCAACGGGTTTTCGACTGCCACTCTTTGTCAACGCTATGAAGTCTCTAAATCCGTACCTGAACATCCCTTCCCGGCGTTTCAAACCGCATTCCGACTTTCCCCCCGTGACCAAAACCTGGCTGCCGCTTTGGAGGTTGCTACTCGCGCTCTTGCTGTTGGGTTTGCCAGGTCGCCTCCACGCGCAAGTACCAGTTCCGCGGCTCGCCAACCCAACGTTTCAAGGCGATTCCTTTACGTTCTCGTTTTGTACCTACACCAACCAGACGTGCGTGGTCCAGTGCACGACCGGATCCTCACCAAACGGACCTTGGTATTCCCTTGCGACGATCGACGGAGACGGGATGGTGAGGACCTTTACTGACTTGGCTGGCGCGGTGCAAGGCCGTTTCTACCGTCTCGCGTCTGGTCCTTCCGGCCCGTTCAATGTTTATTCCCTCAATGCGGTGGGATTCGTGCGGCGCCTGCTCGAGCCCGGCACCAACCTGCTGGCAAACCCACTGTGCACCACGAACAACACAATCGGGGCACTCCTGCCGAACTGCCCGGACGGCAGCAGGATCTACAAGGATTCCGGTGATTCCAGCGAATATATTATCGGCGGCTGGGATTCGCCAGACCTGACTTTATATCCCGGGGAAGGCGCCATTTTTGTAAACCCGAGTCCTTCGAGCGCCTTCGAGGTCGTTTTTGTCGGTGACCTCCCTTATGGCAGTCTCACTAATCAAGTCCCGGCAGGGATGTCACTCCGCAGTTCAAGAGCTCCAGTGACCGGGCTGCTTGAGTTTCCGGCAAGAGACGGCGACATCATTCTGACCTGGGACACTACGAGTCACGGGTACATCATGCATCAGTTCTGGGAATGGGATGGCACCTGGGACATTCCGCCCACCACTCGACCTGGCGAAGCGTTCTGGGTGATGCTTTCCCAGCCCGTCACCTGGGTTCAGAATTTCGACTGGTTGAATGGCGGTGGCGGCGGTGGCGGCACAATCATTTACGCCCAGCCGACAAGTCGCACGAACTATGTCGGCATCACTGCCACATTCAACGTCGGAGCTGCGAGTCCCTGGCCGCTAACTTACCAGTGGCGGTTCCACGGCACCAACCTGACGGACGGCGGGAACATTTCCGGCGCCACGACCTCCACGTTAACCGTCAGCAACGTTGTTGAGACGGATGCAGGGGAGTATTACGCGGTTGTCACCAGCACATTTGACTCCGTCGCCAGCGGCATCGCAACTCTGACCGTGCTCCAGGCCGGCCCCTCGGACGAAGACAGCATTCGGGCGCTTTTCGGCTCACTCAAGAGCCGGGCCGAGGCACGCGACCTGGCGGGATTCATGGCCTCGTTCGCGTCGGGTTATATGCATTCCGGGACCGACCGCGCCACTCTGAGCGCGAACATGCAGCAGGGGCTGCCGGCCATTCAGTCATTCGATTCTGCCATCGACCAAATCACGGTGACCGGTACCAACGCCACCGTCCGCGCAACATGCACAGTGACCTTCAACAACGGCCAACCGTCCTTGACCTGGAGTGAACCGGACACCGCGAATGCCGGGCTTGGGCTGGGCTGGCTGGCGAAGTCGGTGAGTGGCTGGCAAGTTATCGGAAATCAGCAAAAGGCCTCCGTCCAGGTGCAGACGGAGCATCATATCGGCCAGACGGGGGACTCCTACTTAATCCGTTTGCGTGCGGAGAGTTCACTCAGTATCACGGCCGTGACCGTTACGGGCCCCGACCTCACCACCACCTCGCTGCAATACAATCCCTCCTGGGATAGCTACGTGGGGTTCATCATGCCCATCGGCTTGCCTCCGGTGGGAAGCGGGTACCAGTTTGACGTCTGGTTCGCCGACGGGACACACCAGGTCCTCGACGACACCCTCAAATCCTGGGTGCCGACCGGACCAGCCGTGTCCGTGTCGACCGCCGGAGGCGTCGCCACGATCCACTGGACCGACGTGAGCGGGTCGGTCCCAAACGCTGCTTATTACTGGGTGTGGGTGGAAGGCAACGGAGTTTCCTGGGTTAGCGAGGAGCTTCCTCTCACCCGCGCTTCCATTCCCTTCAACGAAGACGGCGGCGCAACGGGGTCTCTTCAGGACGGCATGCTCTACTCGGTTAGCGTCTTCATCTTCGATTCGAGCAGCGATTACTGCGAAGTGGTTTCGGAGTTCACGATGAACTCGGGAGAGGTAGTGCCGCCGAGCATCAGTGCGCAACCACAAAGCACGACTAATCTGGCCTATACTACCGTCGTCCTCTCGGTCGGCGCTGCGGGCACTGAACCATTGAGTTTCCAGTGGCTGTTCAACGGCACCAACCTCCTCGATGAAGGTAACATCTCCGGAGCCACGAGCGCCGAGCTGACTCTCGGCAACGTCCAGTCGAGTCAGGCCGGGCAGTATTGCGTAGTGATAACAAATGCGAGCGGTAGCGTGACCAGCACGGTAGCCACCCTGACCATCCTAACACCGCCGCCGGTCGCTGGAGTCGGTGTCCTCGCCTGGGGGGACAATTCCTATGGCCAGACGAATGTCCCGACCGGTTTGAGCAACGCGGTGGCCGTGGCGGGTGGATGGTTTCACAGTCTGGCTTTGCGGTCAGATGGCACCGTCGCCGCCTGGGGCTACAACCAAGGCAACCAAACCACTGTTCCTGCGGGCCTCAATGATGCCGTGGCTGTGGGCGCCGGTGAAAGTCACAGCGTGGCCCTGCGAGCTGACGGGACCATAGTCGCCTGGGGCTCCGATGGGTCCGGGCAGACGGATGTGCCAGCGGGGCTGAGCAACGTGATCGCAGTGGCGGCGGGCGGCTATCATAACCTCGCCTTGAGGGCCGATGGCACGGTGACGGGCTGGGGATTCAATGGGAATGGCCAGGCGACAGTGCCGGTAGGCCTGAGCGGTATCGTGGGCATAGCCGCCGGTGGATGGCACAGCGTGGTATTGCGACGAGATGGCACGGTGGTTACCTGGGGCAACATGTATGCTACGAATACTCCGGCAGGCTTGAACCAGGTCGTGGCTGTGGCGGCCGGGGGTTTTCATAGTTTGGCGTTGCGGTTCGATGGTACGGTGGTCGCCTGGGGATACAACAATTATGGCCAAACGAATGTGCCGGTCGGTCTCAACAACGTGGTCGCGGTCGCTTGCGGGGGGTGGCACAGTCTGGCCTTGAGGGCCGACGGCACCGTGGTCGCCTGGGGCCGGGTCGACGGCGACCAAGCTGTTCCACTCGGGTTGAACAACGTGATAGCGCTCGCGGGCGGGGGAGCTCCCCTTCCACCTTCTCGAACTCATACTTTGGCAGTCGTAGGCTCGGCTCAACCGGCCATTTTCCGGCAGCCTGCGGGCCGAACGAACATCGCGGGCAGTACGGCTTGGTTTAGCGTTGCAGCCGCGGGGCTGCCGCGTTTGGGGTATCAATGGCGGCTCAACGGCACTAATCTCGGCGATGGGGGAAACATTTCCGGAGCCACCACCTCCACCCTCGTCTTGACCAACCTGGCTGAAACCGATGCGGGAGACTATTCGGTTCTGGTTACCAACGCTTATGGATCGGTCACCAGTATCGTCGCGACTCTCACCGTGGTCCAACCGGACACCGACGGCGACGGAATCCCTGACGCTTGGGAGTTGGCCAACGGACTAAACCCAAACGATCCCGCAGACGCCCAAGCGGACCCTGACGGCGACGGAATGTCGAACCTCCAAGAATACATTGTCGGCACGAATCCACAGATCGCGCTTAGCTGTTTGCGGCTGTCGATTGCCAAGTCGGGCGTGAACGTCGTGCTGACATGGCCCGCGGGGTTCCTCCAGTCGGCGAGTATGATGGAGTCCGGAGTGTGGCAAGACGTCACGGGGGCAACTAGCCCCACCACAATGAGTGTCGGCCCCGCCCAGCGGTTTTATCGATTGGCCGTCTTTGGAGCCGACCAAACCGTGTATTCGGTAAACACAGTCGGGTATATCAACCAGTCAATTCCGCCGGGTCGTAGCGTGATTTCCAATCCCTTGAACTCCAGTGATAATTCCATCGCAGCGATCTTCCCCGAGCCGCCGGTTGAACTGCTTGTGACCAAGGACGGCGTCGAGAATTGGTACATTGCGGATTGGGGCGGTTGGGAATATCCGGATATGATGCTCACGCCCGGGGAGGCTTTCGAGATTCATAATCCATCACCTTCTTCCTTCGTTAACATGTTCGTGGGTGAAATGGTCGCCGCCCCGGTCATCTCAGGTCATCCCAGATCTACGATCGTGTCCCCGGGGATGCAGATCACCTTGGTCGCAGCCGCTTTTGGGGCACCCCCCCTGTCTTTCCAGTGGCGATTCGAGGGAGAGGAGCTTCCCGGCGCCACCGCCTCGACGCTGGCGCTGACGGATCTCCAACTCGCTGATAGCGGCAACTACGATGTCGTCGTCACGAACCAGTACGGCTCAGTGACCTCGGTGGTGGCTGTGGTCAGTGTCGTGCAACCACCGGCAATCGAGTCACAGCCGCAGTCGCAAACGGTTCTGCAGGGCTCGAATGTGACATTTACCGTTACTGGTTCGGGCTCCGGACCGTTGAGGTACCAATGGTTTTTCAACCAAACCAACCTCATCGCCGAGGCGACCGCTGCAACCCTGACTTTGGCGGCTGTGGGCCCGGCTGACGCTGGCGCCTACCACGCGGTCATCGCCAACGATTGGGGCAGCGTTGCCAGTGAACCTGCCCTGCTCGCGGTGGTGGTCCCGGCCCCGTGCCTGAGTTTCTTCGCAGACCAACCGCTTTACTCCATGGCGACGCCGCTCGCGCTGCGCGTTCATTCTTTTGACTGCGCCACCAGCAACCCGATCCCGAACGTCGCCACGCTCGTGCGGATCATCACTGCGGGAACGACCCGGACCAACTACACCACGACCGATGCCACGGGCGAGGCGACGGTCTATTTCGAGCCGCTGGCGGGCGAGACGGGCTATTATGAAATCAGCGCCGTCTTGCCCGGCCAGCCGGCGCCCTCGCCCCAGGGCGGCTTCGCCATCGTCGGCGTCGGCTTCGCGACGAATCAATTGGCGCACCGGCTGATCGTCGGCCAACCGACCACCAACACCATCGAGCTGCGCAACCTCACTGATGTGCCGCTTTCGGGCCTGGCCGTGAGCCTGATCCATCCGCCGCCCGATGTGACCTTCCAGGCGGCCACCCCCGACACGTTGCCCGCTCGCGGCACAAACACATTAACCTATGTGCTGAAAGCCACGGCGGGTGGAGCGGACCCTGTTTCCTTGATCCGCGTTACCAGCGCCGAGGGAGCCACGAACGATTTGCCGGTGACGATCGAGATCGCCCCGCCGGCTCCGCAGTTGGTGGTCACTCCGGCGACGCTCTCCGCCGCGATGCTGCGCGGCTCGCAGTCCATCGCCACTTTCAAGGTTGCGAACGTCGGCGGCGCCAGTAGCGGCGACCTCGAGGTCCTTGTGCCGGGCGATCCGTCGGCGAGTTGGCTGGGGCTGGTGACTCCGCCCGTCATTCCGGCACTGGCGCCCAACGAGCAAACCGAAGTCGCGATTTCGCTGACACCTTCCAATTCCCTCCCGCTGGGACCTTACGGCGGCGCCGTTTCACTCTGGAGCGCCGACGCGGGCCAAACCGACGTGCCTTTTCAGTTCCAATGCGTCTCGACACTCAAAGGCAACCTGCGCGTCGCCGTCGTGGATGAATTCACTTACTACGCCGCGGGCGCGCCGAAGGTTACCAACGCCACGGTGACGCTTTTCGATCCTTACGTCCGGACCAATATCGTCAGCGCGATGACTGGCGGCGACGGCATCGCGCTGTTCACCGACCTCACCGAGGCGTATTACGGGGTGACGGTGACGGCCCCCAACCACGGGTCGTTCACCACCATCGCGCTCGTGTCGGCCAATAAGACCTTCAACCTCACCGCTTTTCTGGCCCGGCAGATGGTCTCCTACCAGTGGATCGTCACCACGCAGGCGATCACCGACCGCTATCTTTTCACTCTGGACGTGCGTTTTGAAACCGAGGTGCCTGCTCCCGTCGTTAGAGTCGAGCCGGGCGCAATCGACCTTTGTCAATTCCCTGACGATACAAATGTCGTTAACCTGACGATCTTTAACTCAGGCCTAATCACCGCCAAGGCGGCGCGACTATTCTTCGCTACCCACCCGCGGTTCGAGATCACTCCATTGACGGGCGACCTCGGCGATATCCCTGGCCAGAGCAGCCGCGTGGTGCCCGTCATCATCCGTCGCCTGCCGGGTATCGTTGATGGTCCACCCTCGATCGAGGCCCGGCTCGACTGGGAGTTGCCGATAGGCGACTCCACCAGCCTTCGCCATGTGCCGATCTACATTTTCAACGCCTGTCTGCACTGCTGCGACCCGGGCAGCCCCGGCTCGGTGCCCGTCGGTCCGTCGACATTGTGGTTGGGTGGTGGTTGGGGTCACGACTTGGGTGGCAGAGGCGGGCCGGTGATCTTTCCAGACTCACCCACCGGTACCCTGCCCCGCTACCCGAGCATCACCTACCCGCCGATGTTCCCGCCGGTCGTCGAGCCGCCCATCCCTGTGTCGGTCGGCGTTCGCCTGTCGCAAAGCGCGGTGCTGACCCGCCAGGCCCTCGAGGCGTTCCTGGCGCTCACCAACGGTTGCGTCGACGCCCTCACCGACATGAGCGTCGCCCTCGATATCCGCGACAGCACCGGCCAACCCGCCAACGACCGGTTCGGTATCCGGCCGGCGGTGCTGGACGGCTTCAACGCGGTGGACGGCACCGGCGCGCTTGCGCCGCTGGCCAGCGGTACCGCCCGATGGACCATCATCCCGGCGACAAACGCGGCCCCTTCCGGCCCGGCGCGCTACACGGTGGGCGGCCAGATCAATTTCCGAGAGAACGGCGCCAACGTGATTATTCCGCTGTTCGACGTGCCCCTCACGGTTTATCCCGATGCCCGGCTCGTGGTGGATTACTTCTGGGAACGGGAGGTGTTCAGCGACGACCCCTTCACGGCCGACGTCGAACCCGCCGTACCTTTCGCCGTGGGATTGCGCATGAAGAACGCCGGCCTGGGCAACGCCCTGGATGTCCGGGTCACTTCAGCCCAGCCTCAAATCGTGGACAACACGAACGGGCTGCTGATCGAGTTCCAACTGCTCAGTTCGCAGGTGGGCTCGCAAGCCGCGACTCCTTCCTTCACAGCGAGTCTGGGAGATATTACCGCGGGCAGCAACGCGGTCGCGCTCTGGTGGATGACCGCCTCGCTTCAAGGCAGGTTCACCAACTATAGCGCCACGTTCGCGCACTTGGATGATTTGGGCAATGGCAACCTCTCGCTTGTCCAAGGCATCTCCAATCACCCGCTCGTGCACGTCGTCCGGGCCGATCGCCCGACGGACGACCTCGTGCCTGATTTTTTGGTCAGCGACAACTACCTCATCAGTCCGTTGCCCGACCGGCTGTACCTGAGCGACGGCTCTGAAGCAAACGTGACCGCAATCACCAGCGGAACCATCGATGGGCCGCTCAGCCCGAGCCATACCAACGTCCTCCTGACCGCCTCCGTCCCGCCCGGCTGGGTTTATCTTCGCATCGCCGACCCGGGCCGCGGTTCTACTCCGAGCTTCGTCAGGCGGTCCGACGGCCGTTTTCTGCTCCTGGATCAAAATGTGTGGACCACACATCGTATGGTCTACCCGCTGAACGGGGGCCCGCCCTACGCTGAGAACTTCCTCCATATCCTGGATTTTGACAGCACGGGTTCTTTCACCATCGGCTACAGTGTCGCGCTGTTCATTGTCCAGCAACCGCAGAGCCGGACCAACCTGATCGGCACCACCGCCATGTTCACGGTGCAGGCCGGGGGAACCGACCCGATCGGGTACCAGTGGCTGAGGTTTGGTACCAACTTGCCCGGACGAACTGATGCCACTTTCACGATTCCCGACGTTCAAGCAACTGACCATGGTTCCTATGAAGTGGTGGTCACAAACCTCGCCGGCGCCCTCACCAGCGACCCAGCCACCCTCACCGTCTGGGCGCCGCCGGTGATTACGCGCCAGCCCCAGAGCCTAACCAATAACCTGGGGACCACTGTCAGTTTCACTGTGCAAGCGGACGGAATGCCATCGCCGATTTACCAGTGGCTCCGGTTCGGCACGAACCTCGTCGGGCAGACCGACGCCACGCTCACCATCGCCAACGTCCAACTCACAGACGAAGCTCCCTATGCAGTAATGGTCTCGAATGTGGCGGGCAGCGTCGTCAGTGCGGAAGCAAGGTTGTTCATTTGGGAGCTGCCCCATATCACCCTGCAACCGCTTGATCGAACCAACCAGGTTGGTACGGTGGCAACCTTCTCTGTTGCGGCCACCGGGACTCCGCCATTGAGTTACCAGTGGCAGTTCAACGGCACGCCTTTGGCCGGAGCAACCGGCAGCCTGCTCACCATCGCGGATGTTCAGGCCGCCCACGAAGGCCTTTATTCAGTTGTCGTCTCTAACGCCGCGGGGAGCGCTCTGAGCCGGGAAGCCAGGTTCGTTGTCCGCCAGCCAGTACCACGCATCTGCCCGGTCGCCGACCAGTTTGTGGCCGCAGGGCAACTGTTAACCATTACGAATTGCGTGGAGAACATGAGAGCTCCGGTCTCGTATGGATTGAGTCTGGCCGCGCCTGTGGGGGCGAGCATGGCACCGCACGGTGTCTTTGCCTGGACGCCGCAGTGCGCCCAGGCGCCGTCAACCAACCGGATTACCGTCTGGGCAGCCGACTCCGGAACACCTGCGGTCAGCAATTGGATGACCTTCACCGTGACGGTGTTTGGATGTGTCGAGACCCATTTGGGCAACGGCGCCGCCCTCGTCGGCCACACTGACTCCATCCCGGTGCGACTCTTGTCGGCTGTCGCCATGACTAACCTGGCCTTCACGGTGGTCTACCCATTCGAGCGGTTGACGAATTTTACGTTCACCGTCCACTCGCCGCAGGTCGTCACGCAAGCCGTTGCCTGCCCGGAGGCGGGCGAAGCACGAATCGAGTTCACCGTGAGAGCCGCGGGCGCTTTGCAGGGGCCGGTTGCATTGGGCGACCTCGGTTTCACAGTTTCGACTAATCAGTCCTCCGCTTTCGTCGCGCTCGAACTGCGCGATGTTATCGGCCTGACGGCCGACGGTCGCACGGTCGCCAACGCTACCGGGCTGCCGGGGCGATTGGTGGTTATCGGGCGGCAACCGCTTCTCGAAGCCGGCCCCCACACCAACGGCAATCGGAAGCTGACGCTCTACGGCAACCCCGCCTACAGTCACGCCCTCGAGTGGAAGACCAGCTTGTTCGACCCCTCCTGGCAGCCCGGCCCCAGCGTCTCCCTGACCAATCTATCCGAAACCATCGAACTCCCCAACACCGGCCCGGCGATCTTCTACCGTGCGCTGAATCAACCATGAATACCGCATCGGCTTGAATCCGGGGCAGCATGTGCAGGGTCTGGACTTCGGAATGCAGACCCGGCAGATACCTTTGAGATCCCCGTCACACCACATTACACGCCCACAAACCAACTCGCACCTATGCAACTTAATGCTCGCCAAGCCATGTTCTTGATTTCCTGTTTGATGTTGTTACTCGCAGGCGCTTTGTATGCGACTGCAGCTTGTCCTGATCTTGCGGGACCGTGGACGGTGACCGAAAACTCCACCACCGTAACGACCATTAATGGCAGTGCTCAACCTCCTTCGACCCAAACGGGCACAGGGCAGATCGTTCTTACTCAGACCGGCTGCACCGCGACCTATTGTCAGGATGTCTACAACCCCAATACCGGTGCCACCGAACATGTCTGCCGGGTGGGCACGATTTCGGGGAATACCGTAACGTTTACCGGCATCGCCATGCTCCCGGTTCCTGGCCTGACTTTCAGCAGGAACTCCATGGTGGCCGTGGGCACAATTTCGCCAGATAACCGCCGTATCGACGCAACTTCAACCGTGGACGTGGCCTTCAGCGGTCTGGGCATAACGGGGACCGTTAACGGTGGCGGAACCGAGGTGTTCATATCGAACACGCCTCAGGCTGCGCCAACAATCACGACGAGCAGCCCGTTGCCGGCTGGAACAGTCGGCACGCCGTACACTGAAGCGCTATCGGCTACTGGCGGCGCGACTCCTTACACGTGGTCCATCGCCTCCGGCAACCTGCCCTCGGGCTTGGGCCTGAGTAACGATGGTGTGATTAGTGGAACGCCAGGCGCCGCGACTATTGCCACCTTTACCATTCAGGTGACGGGAAACAATGGAATGTCCTCGACCAAGCCCTTCAGCCTAACCATCAATTGCTGCGACAATCAGGATGTGTCAGTAATGACGATTGCAGAGGAAATCCATCTTTCACAGGGCGCTGTCAAAGTCGAAAAAGACATAACGGCAATCTCTGGGGAGCATCTTATTTTGTGGTCTGTGAATGACCACTTTGAATTGCGCTATTACCTTCCAGGAAGCAGCACTGGGGTAATCGACGGATATGTCATCGGTCTTTGCCATTGGCACTGTGGCCGCAACCTGATAGCTTGGACAGCCAAGGATGTGGGCGGTGTTCCAAAGTGCTTCCGATCCGTGCGGATGGTCAACCAAGACTACGGGGTAAACGATTGCGGCGACGATATTTTCCGGCAGTACACGTTTGTCTTTACTCCGTGCGATATGAAGCTCTCTGTCTCGCTTGATCGCTTTACGTACGCCGCCAGCCCACCGACCAGTTGCGTGGACGACGCTCGATTAGCGGGCACTCTTCTGAGCACAAGGATATGGTGCGACGGTGTTACGCCTCAAAGCCAGTTTCCACAGTGTTTGGTGACTGCGCTTGCGCATGATTGCGATCCGAATTCAGCGGCAAAAGATCTTGAGCCTGATATGTTTACTGTCCCGTTTGCCGTAGGCGATGTGAATTTCGATGGAGTACACGACGCGAAGGATTTTGCCATGGCGATCAACTCTGAAGGCTCCTGTAAGGGGGACAGCCGATATAATCTGTTTATGGATATCGACGGGAATGGTTGCATTACCGTCAGTGACTTAAAGCTCTTGTTTCCGAGTGATTCTGACGGTGATGGCTTGGCAGACTGGCAGGAATACATTGCTGGAACGGACCCCTTTGACGCCGGGTCAGCGTTTCGAATCACCCGTGTTGAACGTTCTTCAAACGGCGCCGTTACGCTATATTGGCCGAGTGTCATAAACAGGTTATACACAGTAATGGGATCCGGTCAGGTGAATTTCAGCAGCCCGGTAGTTCTAAGCAACGCCATAGTTGCTACTCCTCCCACCAATTCATTCACGGACGTCGCGGCGACAAATCTTGCTTCCATTTATTACCGATTGGGTGTGACGAGGTAACTCTCAAACGGCACAGGTTGGAGGACCTCTTGCGCAAATCTCACTTGTACGGGGTGGTCCCTGTACACTGGTCCAATTCCTCCACGCGACGAAGCTCCATCGGCGCGACGAAGTGCAGTTGTCCTCGCGGTCCTTGCGCCATCAAAGTGCGAGTGTGCCGTAGCCTGAACCACGAACCTGGCCTTAGAATACGCCCAGTCGGTGAAAATCCGTAAGAACACGCGGGGCACCTCAGTCTAAGCGAATCTTCCTGGCCGAACCACGTGGAGTCGGAAAGACAACGCTGCGAATGGCACCGCCAGCCCTGGCGACGCTCACCGACGAAGGGGTTTTGCGCGGCAGGAAATTGAATCCGTAGGGTGACGTGGAACGGGAGGTGTGACTTGCACAATGATGTGCCTTCTACAAGCGGCTCCGGGTTTGTAGGGTTCAGCCGTCGACTAGAGATCTAACTGGACGTCGCGAGTTTTTCCCAGAGGGCGTCGCTTAACATCACTTTCTGGAGGAACTCGGTGTCGCTCGCGCTGGCGGCGGGGGCGAGGCTGGGATTGATCGGGATCCGGATTCGGAACGTGGTCCCCTGGCCTGGTTCACTGCGGGCATCGATACGGCCGCCGTGGTGGTGGACAATAAAGAAGCACGCCATGAGGTGGATGCCGTATTCGATCGGGCTGTCACTGCGAACGACAAACGGGTCGAACACAACCCGCAAGGCCTCTTTGGGGAGCCCGGGTCCGTTGTCGCGCAGGATGATCTCGACCTGGCTCTTGGCGTTGCCGGGCAGCATAGCCGCCGAGAGGGTGACACGGCTGCCCGCGGGCAAGCTGGCCAGTTCGTCCTTCAACAGCAGCTCGAACAAGCGGTAGAACTTCGGCTTGTCCACACTCAGCAATGGCAGGGAATCCGGCACCTGGTTTTCGACTGTGATATTCTTCGACGCAAAGTCGTTGCGGAGCCGTCCGGCCGTTTCCTCGACGACGCTATGCAGCCGCACCTGGTCCTTAAACTCGAAGGATGGCGTTTCGGAGGCCGTCCAGAGGTCCTTGAGCATGTTGTTGATCTTTTCGATTTGGCTCTGGACGTTCTGGTAATATTCCTTCCAGAAATCGGGATTGCGCAGGCCGTTGAGGTCGATCTTCTCCTCTTCCATCTTCAACGGGGCCAGGTCGAGGAAGGTTTTCACGGCGACGAGAGCGTTCCGGATGTGGTGGCTCAATCCCGCCGCCAGCAAGCCCAGGCTAACGATCCGGTCGGCGATCATCATGTTGTGCAAGACGGACAGCTTCTCCCGCAACAACTGGTCGCGCTCGCGCTGCACGATGAAAAACTCGAGACCGCGTTTCAGGGTGTTCTCGAGTTGGGGCGGGTCCCAGGGTTTGGTAACGTACCGGTAGATCGCGCCTGTATTGACTGCCGCAATGGCGGCGTCCATGTCCGAATAGGCCGTCGCCAGAATGCGAATGATGCGCGGCTGCAATTGCCGGGCCCGCTCGAGCAGCCACACCCCCTTCTCGCCCGGCATCCGCTGGTCCGTCATCAGCAGTCCAATCTGGTCCTTGTGCTCCGTCAGCAGCTTCAACCCCTCCAGCGCGTTCGTTGCCGTCAAAATGCGGAACTGATCCTCGAACGCCCGCGAGAAATTCTTCAACGACTTCTCCTCGTCGTCGACGTAGAGAACCGCAAATTTCCTGTAGTCGTAAAGATTGTCCATAGGCAGCAGGACCTGTTGTCTAATCTAATGTCATCCTTTTTCCGGAAACTCCAGCGTAAACTCGCAGAATTTTCCCTGCTCGGTCCGCACCGAAATCCGGCCGCCGCAGTCCTGCACGATCCGGTAGCAGATCGCCAGGCCCAGGCCCATCCCGTCCCCAATTTCCTTGGTGGTGTAGAACGGGTCGAAAATCTTGTCCAGGTGCTCGGCATCGATGCCTGTGCCGTTGTCGCGCACCACCAGCACGTTCTTGCCGGGCTGGATGTGGCCTTCAATCCAGATCGTCGGTTTCACCTCCACGAACTGCTTCGCTTTTAGCGCATCAAGCGAGTTCTGCAGCAGGTTGACCAGCACGTGAATCAGTTTGTTTTTGTTGCCCCAGATCGTCTGGTTCGCCGCCACGGACTGCACGATCTGCACCCGGTTCTTCCACTCGTTGCTCAGAAAACGCAGCGAGGCCGCTACCACTTCGGTCACCTCGACCTGGTCGCGGCTCTCGGTTTCCGGGTGTGTGAACATCCGCAAATCCGACACGATGTTCTTGACGCGCGTAATGCCCTCTTCCACGTCCCTTAGAATTTCCTGATACTCCTCCTGTTGCTCCGCCGCCACATACTTGCCCTTGTTCTTCAGCGTAAAGAGGCCCGTCGCCGCAAAGTTCAGCGGGTTGTTGATCTCGTGGATGATCCCGGCGCTCATGCGCCCCAGCGACGCGAGCTTCTCGGACTGCACCAGCTGCGTTTCAGTCTCTTTTAGTTGTTCGATGGTCGATTCCAGCACCGTGTTCTGTTTGGAGAGCTTGCGCTGGTAATGGTGGGATTCCACCAGGTTCTTAATCCGGATATGAAGTTCGGTGGTCGAGAAGGGCTTGGCCAGGAAGTCGCTGGCGCCGGCCGAAAGCGCCGCCAATTTGGTCTCTTCGTCCGCGCGCGCGGTCAGCAGGACGATGGGAATGCTCTGCGTCGAGGTGTGTTCGCGGATCTCGCGGCACGCCTGCAAACCGTCCTTTTCCGGCATCATCATATCCAGCAGGATGATGTCGGGCAGGAATTGGGATGCCTTTTCGATCGCCTGCTGGCCATCCACGGCCTCCAAAACGTGGTAATCCCCGCTCAGTTGTGAGCGCAGAAAGCGCAGCATGTCCGGCTCGTCATCGGCGATCAGGATGCTCGGCTTGTGGCCGTTGCGGGCCGTTTCCACCGGCCTTATCGACTCCTGGACCGGAGCCAGCGCCGGGAACAACTCAGCCCGACGATAAAGATTCGACAGCCACTCCTCCGAGGTCACGGTTCGGCCCTCGGCGGCGGCAGCAGCAAGATCTTCCTGCGGCTCAGGAACCTTCGGCGCCGACGCGCTTTTCTCGTAGGGCAGCCGGACGGTAAAGGTTGTGCCTTTGCCCTCCTCGCTTTGCACCCCGACGGTGCCGCCCTGGATCTCGGTCAATTCCTTCACCAGCGCCAGGCCGATTCCCACGCCCTGGTATTTCCGTTTGGACGAGCCATCCGCCTGCCAAAAGCGATCGAAAATGAACGGCAGGTTCTTCTCGGAAATCCCCATGCCCGTGTCCGCGACCACCAGCACCAGATCGTCCCCCTGCTTCTCCGCGCGGACGTCCACCCGGCCGCCCGACGGGGTGAACTTCAACGCGTTGAACACCAGGTTCAAAACGATTTTCTCGAGTTTGTCCCGATCGGCCAGCACTGTCCCCAGCGCGGGATCAACTTTCGTTCCCAACCGCAGCCGTTTGTCGTCCACCACCTGGCGCGCCGCACTGGCAATCCCTCGGATGAACTCGTCGAACTCCAGCGGTTCGTGTTTGACCTCCATCCGCCCGGATTCGAGTCGCACCAGAGCCAGCAGGTCGTTAATCAGCTTCAGCAGCCGCATCCCGTTGGAGTGCATCGTCGACAGGAGCTCTCTGGTTTCCGGG
Source organism: Verrucomicrobiia bacterium (assembly GCA_036524155.1). Taxonomy (GTDB): domain Bacteria; phylum Verrucomicrobiota; class Verrucomicrobiia; order Limisphaerales; family UBA8199; genus DATDCV01. Next base: position 136 of record DATDCV010000099.1, on the reverse strand, counting down.
TCAAGCTGGAACCGCTGCAAAAGCGTCTCCAGGGGCGCAAGGAGCAACGTCAGCGGGGTCCGCAGCTCGTGACTGATGTTCGCAAAAAAACGGCTCTTGATCTGATCCAGCTCCAGCAGTTTCTGGTTGGTTTCCT
>DATDCV010000098.1:0-16961 GCA_036524155.1 Verrucomicrobiia bacterium | reverse complement strand
AACCCGCCGGTTAACAGCCGGCTGCTCTACCATTGAGCTACTCTGGAACCCAAAATATTCTACACCTGCCGAGCAATCCGGCAAGGAGCGCAGAATCTACGGACCTGACGCCAACTCGGCAAACCGAATCTTGATGCCGCTCGTACTCGCGTACTCGCACATGCTCTAACCCAAAAACCCGAAGCTTCCGGCACTGCACGCCTTAGGGCCCACTCCGACAACCGGACGGACGTCACCCTCGGAAAATTCACCCGCGAAGACCGATCATCTGGCGGCGAGGTTGACCATCTTCCAGCGCGATCGGGATGGCAAATTCTGATTGCGCCGCTGCCTGCTTGGGTCAAATTACCTGCTATGTCGCCCGACCGCTCTCACTCCTTGCACCGAACGCCCAGCTTTTGGATTCGCCCTTTCTTTGCGGCTGCGCTGATGGCTCTACCTTCACCCGCGGCGCAGAACCGCTCTGAGTCCTCCGAGGACGTCCTGAACTCCCCCGGAACCAGGATTCGGGTGTCGATTCAAATGCCTGCACCTGGCTCTTCCGAGAGACCCCGCTGGTCTGCTGCCTTTCGCGGAAAGCCGATTCTGTCCGGATGCCGCCTGGGACTGGTAACCGCTGACGCAGGCGATTTGATGGCGGGCGCACAGGTGTTAGAGAAGCAAAGCCGTGTTGTGGATGAGCGTATTCCGGTTCTGTTCGGTAAATCCGAGTCCGCAAATGATCGCTTTCGCGAGACCCGTTACACGCTCGAGAACCCGCGCCGCCGCCGCGTGGATGTTGTCTTCCGCTGTTATGACGATGCGGTTGCCTTGCGGTACGAGTTGGCCACCAACGCGGCGGCAGCCTCGGCCACAATTACCGACGAAAGCACTTCGTTCCGGGTTGCAGGCGATCCCACCGCCTTGGTGCAGTATCTCGAAAACTACAAGACATCGCATGAGCACAATGTCAACGCGACGCGGTACCGTGAGATCCGGCGGGGCGCGTTGCTGGATATGCCGCTGACTTTTGTTTGGGAAGACAAAACCTGTGCGGCGATCACTGAGGCATCGTTGCGGCATTATGCGGGCATGTCGCTCATGCGGCCTGCGGGCGACGATGCTGGCGATGAGTTGGTTTGCCAGCTCACCCCTCGTCCGGACGGAACCAAGGTTGTTCGTGCACTGCCGCTGCTGACACCTTGGCGTGTCGTGCTGATCGGCGACCGGCCAGGCGCGTTGCTCGAATCGGAAACAATTTACTGTCTGAACGACCCTTCCGTAGTCCGGGACGTCTCCTGGATCAAACCGGGCAAGATCACTTTCCCCTGGTGGAACGGCGATGTTTATGATGGCCGGCCCGGCCCGGCCATCCTCTCACTCGAGATGGCCAAGAAGTATATCGATTTCTGCGCGCGCTGCGGCATTCCGACGCATTCACTGACCTCCACGGAAACCAGCATCACCCCCTGGTACCAGCAGTCCAAGCCCGGCGTGGAGCCGGGACCGGACACCGATGTCACCCGGCCGCGCCCTGGATTTGATCTGGCGGCAATTCGACAATATGCCGAGTCCAAACACGTGCGGCTGTGGACGTGGGTGCACCAGGCGGCGCTGCGCGGACGCGTGGAAGAGGCCTTTGCGGCGTTCGAGAAGCTTGGCTGGAGCGGCATGATGGTCGATTTCTTCGACCATGACGACCAGGAGTCCATCGAGCTCGCCGAATCGATCCTGGAATCTGCCGCCCGCCACCGGATCCTGATTCACTTTCACGGTGTCTGGAAACCCACCGGTTGGCAGCGGACCTACCCCAACCTGATGAATCACGAAGGTGCGCTCAACCTCGAATACCTCAAGTGGAGCGACCGCTGCCCGCCCGAGCACGACCTCCTGATGGCTTTCACCCGGCTCATCGCGGGACCGATGGACTACCACCTCGGCGGGTTCCGCGCAGTGCCTCGAGCCGACTTCAAGCCTCGCATGATTGCCCCCAATGTTCTCGGCACGCGAGGTCACATGCTCGCCATGTACGTCTGTTTTGACAATCCCACCCCGATGGTGGCGGACTATCCGGCCGCCTACGAAGGACAGCCGGGCTTCGATTTTCTGATGCTCGTTCCAACCTGGTGGGACGAAACCCGGGTACCGGCCGGCGAGATCGGAAAGTTCCTGGTAACCGCCCGGCGAAAGGGCGGCACTTGGTACCTGGGCGGCATGTCTGCCATACAGCCCCGCGAGCTGACCCTGCCGCTCTCGTTTTTAGGCGCAGGCCGATACACCGCCAGGATCTGGAAGGATGCCCCCGATGCCGAAGCCAACCCGAACCACCTGGCTGCAGAAACGCTCAGCCTCTCGTCGAAGGACTCGCTCCGGATCCGGTTCGCGGCTGAAGGCGGTTTTGTGGCGCAACTGGTTCCGGCGAAAGACTGACGCCTCCGGAACCGATCGGTGGGAGATCGCTTGGGCTGTCGGCGAAAGCGAGCAACGACGTCATCGCACTGGCATTGTTGCCCGCCTCGCGAATTCTCTTGCCTGTCGAATTCTCTTGCCGCTTGCATATACAAGAACGTACTATAAAATAACAGCATTACTTATGCAGATGCCGGACCTATCAAGAGCCTGGGGGGCGGGCCGCGCGCAGTTCACCACGACCCACTGGACGGTGATTTTGGCGGCAGGCGAGAAGGAGACTCCGTATTCCGTCGCGGCTCTGGAGGCGCTTTGCCGCACCTACTGGCAACCGCTCTACGGGTACATTCGGCAACGCGGGTACTCCCCTCCCGATGCTCAGGATCTTACGCAGGCTTACTTCGCACGGGTGCTGGAGCGGGACTTTCTCCGGGGGGTGGACCGCAGCAAAGGCAAATTCCGCTCCTTTCTGCTGGCAACGCTCGACCATTTTCTAGCCAACGAATGGCGCAACGGGCACACTCAGAAGCGGGGCGGGAGGTTCTCCTTCGTCTCGCTGGAAGACACGTTGGCGGAACAGCAGTATTGCGAGATGGCTGCCGCCGGCCTTTCGCCCGAGCAGCTTTTCGAGCGACAGTGGGCAACTACTCTGCTCGAACGGGTCCTGGGCCGATTGCACGATGAGTTTGTCGCCTCGGGCCGCGAAACCTTGTTCGAGGAGATCAAAATCTTTTTGACCGGAGAAAAGCAGACGGTCTCGTATGCAACTCTGGCAGCGGGGCTGGGGACCACGGTGGCTGGGCTGAAGATGGCCGTCAGTCGCATGCGTCACCGCTACGGCGAGCTGGTGCGAGAGGAAATTGCCGCCACCGTCGCCAGTCCCGAAGAGATTGATGGTGAGTTGCAGGCGATGTTTTCAGCCTTGAGCCTATAAGCCGCCGCTGCGCGGGTGAACCGGAACAGCCGCCGGTCGAAAGCGGCGACGAAGGGGGCTCGAGACTGTGTGTTACTTCCGGTCGTTTGCGGGTCTGAAGATATTTAGGGCGCGGTACGACGGGCTGGCATGGCAGGAAATGGAACATGCGAAGAATGCGGGGCGGATCTGCCTCTAAATGCTCCGCAAGGATTGTGCCCGCGCTGCCTGTTGGGCATGGCGATCCGGCTGAACGCGCGCGAGGTCTCGTCCACTAACCCGGCGGCGGCTGCCGTTCCGCCTCCGACAGCGGGGCGGGCTGGCGGTTTCGGCGATTACGAGCTGCTGGAGGAGATTGCCCGTGGCGGCATGGGCATTGTCTATAAGGCCCGGCAAAAAAGCCTGAACCGCATCGTGGCGGTGAAGGTGCTGCTGTTTGGCAGGTTCTCGAGCGATGAATTCGTGAAACGATTCAGAGCCGAAGCCGAAGTTGTGGCCGGCCTGCGCCATCCTAACATCGTAGCCATCCACGAGGTCGGTGAAATCGAAGGGCAGCATTTCTTTTCGATGGACTACGTCGAGGGACAGAACCTGGCCGACCGGGCCCGGGACAACCCACTGCCACCAGGGTTGGCGGCTGACTATGTGACGACCATTGCCCGGGCCATCCACTTTGCGCACCAGCACGGGGTGCTGCACCGGGATCTTAAACCGGCCAATGTCTTGATCGATGCGCTGGACCGGCCGCACGTGACCGATTTCGGCCTGGCCAAACGATTGGAGCGGGGCTCAGACCTCTCGCTCACGGGCCATGTGATGGGCACTCCCAACTTTGCTGCCCCCGAGCAGATCGCCGGCAAGCGCACCTCGGTGGGGCCCGCCAGCGACATCTATTCTCTGGGCGCCATCCTCTACTACATTCTCACCGGGCGCGTGCCGTTTCTGGCAGAAAGCCTGCAAGAAGCATTCTCGTTTGTGCTGAAGACCGAGCCGGTACGGCCCCGTCTCCTATGCCCCAGGGTTCCGCGAGATCTTGAGATTATCTGCCTCAAATGCATGCACAAAGAGCCCCACGCGCGCTATGCGTCGGCGGCGGCGTTGGCCGAGGACCTCGAGCGGTGGCTGGCGGGCAAAACGATTTTGGCCCGGCCAAGCGGCAAGCTGGAAAACGCCTGGCGTTGGTGCCGGCGCAACCGCGCCATTTCGGCACTGGCTGCCGTTGCTTCCTTATTGATTTTGGCCATCAGTGTCGGCTCACCGGTGGCGATGTACCGCATCCAGCGCGAAGGCCAACACGCCCGGCAGCGGCTCAACCAGATTCGGATTCAGAGGGCCGACCAGCTCTTCGAGGACGACGACTCATCGGCGGCGTTGGCCTGTCTCGCGCGGGTGTTGCGGGATGACCCGAACAACCAGGTGGCCGCCACCCGCATCCATTCGGCTCTCACCTACCGAAGCTTTCCGCTTCCGCTCCTCGAACCGATCGAGCCTAATGGGCGAATAACAAGCGCCCGCCTCAGCCCGGACGCCAAGTGTGTGCTGACGGCGACGGCGGATGGCATCGCCCGGATTTGGGATAGCCAAACGGGCGCTCCCCTGGCGCCCTGGTTCGGACATAATGGGACTATCCTTTCCGCCCGGTTCAGCCCGGACGGGCGAACGGTCGTGACGGCCTCGGAGGACGGGACTGCTCGTCTTTGGGATGCCGCCACGGGCCGGCCTGTGGCTCCGCCGCTGCGGCACAACAGTACGGTCACCTTCTCCCAGCTCAGCTCTGACGGGCAACAGGTGGTCACGTGTTCGATGGACAAAACCGCGCGAGTCTGGGATGTCCGCACGGGCCGGGCGATTACTGGACCCCTTGCTCATTCTGACGCTGTCATTTACGCCGAGTTCAGCCCCGACGGCACGCGATTGGTCACCGCCTCCCGGGACCGGAATGCAAGGATCTGGGGCCTGCCCGGCGGCCAGCCAACAGTCCCGCCGCTCATTCATGATGGTTCGGTGATGGCGGCCTGTTTTAGTCCGGATGGACACAGGATCGTGACTGCCTCGCGCGACGGCATGGCGCGCGTGTGGGACGCCCACACCGGCCGGCCGGTCGCCGAACCCTTGAGACTGGACGGGGCGGGTGATTGGGCGGAATTTAGCGCCGATGGCGAGGACGTCGTTACCGTCTCCGTGATCGCCACGGCCCGTGTGTGGGATGCGCGCACCGGTCTTCCGATTACGCCCCCCCTCAAACACGGTGGCCGGGTTTCTTCTGCCCACTTCAGTCCGGAGTGTCAGCGGGTCGTCACCTCTTCCTTTGATCATACCGCGCGGCTTTGGGACGCACAAACCGGCATCCCCTTGACCGAACGGCTGAAACATGAGGCCGGCGTTTACTCGGCCGAGTTTAGCTGGCGCGGGCAGCGCGTGCTGACAGCCTCGGCCGACGCCAAGGTTTGCGTGTGGGATGCAAACCCCGGTCAAGCCCTGCTGTACCCCCTGCGGCATCAGGGGCCGGTTGGTGTGGCCTGGTTCAGCCCGGACGGCCAAAAGATCGTCACTGCTTCCCGCGATGGCACTGCGCGGCTTTGGCACAGTCGCACGGGCCAGCCGCTCGCCGGCCCGATCCGGCATAACGGCCGAGTCCAATTCGCCGCGTTCAGTCCCGACGGCAGCCGCCTGGTCACCGCCTCCCAGGACGGGACGGCGCGTATTTGGGACGCCCAATCGGGCGCGCCTGTGAGTGACCCGATCAAGCATGATGCCAGCGTGGATTGCGCCAGATTCAGTCCTGATGGGCTCTGGGTCCTGACCGCCTCGGCCGACGGCTCGGCACGGGTGTGGGACGCTTCTACAGGCTGGCCTGTGACCCAACCTCTGCGGCATAGCGATCAAGTCATCGACGCCCAATTCTCTCCCGACGGCGGCCGCGCGGTCACTGCCTCGCGGGACGGGACAGCCAAGGTCTGGGACCTCCAGACTGGCCGGCTGTTGACCGTACCGCTGGCCCATGCCAACTGGGTCGTCTCCGCGTGCTTCAGCCCTGACGGCCAGCACGTCCTGACGGCTTCTGACGACGGCACGGCGCGGATTTGGGATGCCCGCAGTGGCCAACCTGTCATGGAGCCCCTGCGACACGATGCCAGTGTCGATCTCGCGGCCTTCAGCACCGACGGCCGGTTTGTGGTGACGGCTTCGGCCGACCGCACGGCCTGCGTTTGGAATGCGCGGACGGGCCGGTTGATTGCCGAGCCGCTGAGGCATGCCGATCGCGTCACTTACGCCCAGTTCAGCCCCGACGGCACGCGGTTGGTGACAGCTTCCCGAGACCACACGGCGCGGGTGTGGGACGCCCGCACCGGCCTGCCGCTAACCGAGTCTTTGCGCCACGCCGGCATCGTCAATTGTGCCCAATTTAGCCCGGATGGACAATGGGTAGTGACCGCCTCGCTGGACCGTACCGCGCGGCTTTGGGAAGTTCCGCTTGCGCCTCTGCCGGTGCCTTCCTGGTTTTCGCAGTTGGCCGAGGACGTTGCCGGCCAACGCCTCACTCAAGAGGGCGCTTCCCAGCCTGTCGGTTGTGCCGGGATTCTCAAGATCAAGCTGGCGGTGCAGAGAAGTCGCGCCACGGACTTTTACACAAGGTGGGCCCGGTGGTTCTTTGCCGACCGCGCCCGACGCGCCGTCTCGCCGCTGTCATCGATGAACGTGCGTGAATACGTGGAAAACTGTGTCGCCGACAACACCGCGGAGAGTTTGCATGAAGCGGTCATCCTCTGCCCCACAAATGCCCTGGCGCTGGCCCGTCTGGCCCGCAGCCTCCTGGACCAGGCCCCTCCCTCCTCACCGCGTCGTCAGGCTGAAGCACAGTGGCTCAGCTGCCGCGCGCTTGCTTTGGCTCCCGACGACCCGGAGATAGCTCAGACTCAAAACCGCATTGCTGCGGCGACCAACGCCCGCCCAGGCGTTCAGAAACCCTGAGGGGGTGGGCCCCGCGTCGCCTGGGTGTACCAGCCGGCTCCGACCGCTTCAACTGGAGCCCCGGCTCATTAGGAACCGACTCAAAAAGCCGCCGCTGCCTCCGATGTCATGGCTGAGCATTCACCGTTACCTTTGCCCAGGTTCCGGTCTGTACTGGGTTGGAAGCACCTCAAGTAGCAGAGCGGAATAACCAGTCGGCGTATGCCCCGGGTTACTAACTCGGGAGGGAAAGGGAAAACGAATGAAAAGTCGGACGGTTGCGGGTAGGGAAATGTCAGTAACACACGGCAAAGCGGCCTTCGTGAGCCGTCTCAGGGCAATCTGCACGATCATCGCCACGGTGGCGGCCACTGCGCGCGGCGGGTCGTTTACAGCGGATTTCAATTCCGGTCAGCCGGTGGGCACAACTCTTTACGGCAGCGCTTTCGTTGACACTGTGGATGGCGTTGGCGGCAGCGGGGTTCTGAAGCTCACCACGGCGGTCAATTCGCAGGAGGGCTCTTTTATCATTTCCGACCTCGATGGCGGAAATCCGGTGACGAGCTTCAGCGCCTCTTTCAAGATGCTGATCGGCGGCGGAAACGTCGCTGACGGCCTCAGCTTCAACTTTGCTGGCGACCTTCCCAATGCCGCCTTTGGCGAAGAGGGTGCCGGCACCGGGCTGACGGTTGAGATCGATACCTATGATAACGGGGGCGGGGAGGCTCCGGCCATCGACGTTAAAGCCGGCGGGATCGAAATCGCCACCAGCACGGTCAATCTCGACGTGTTTCGCACAGGCGGCTTTGTGGACGTCTCCATAAACTGGCAGCCGGACGGCACGCTTGACGTTACGGTAAACGGCACGGCTGTGTACAGCGGCCTCATCGTCCCGCTCCTGCCATTTGCCGGACGTTTCGGACTGGGCGCCCGGACCGGCGGCCTGAATGACAATCATTGGGTGGACGATCTGACCATCACCACAGGCACGCAGTTGCCAGCTCACCCGGTTGTTCGGTTCGTAAGCCCAACTGGCAACGTCGTGCGAGGCGACGCTAAAATCGCATTCACCCTTTTGGATGGCTCCCCGGCGAAACTCAAGGGCGGTTCCGCCAAGCTCACACTTAACGGCAACGCCGTCACACCCACTGTGGCCAGCTCCGGTGGCATCATCACCGTGGCTTACCAGCCGCCACGCCTGCTTCCCGCAGGCGGCTCGGTTACCGCCGTGCTAACCTATGCCGACACGACCGGCCAGACGTATTCATTCACCGACACCTTCCAGGTCGCACCTTACGTCGGACCCACCGGCAATATCTATGAGGTCGTGCTCCTCCCGGCAGGGATTAGCTGGCCTGACGCCAAAGCCGCCGCCGAGCAACGGACTTATGCCGGGCACCACGGCCACCTGGCCACCATCGGCGGCTTCGATGAGGATCTTTACCTTGAAAACCTTCGTGAGCTGTCGCCGCCGGTCCTAAACAGCCAGCTCTGGGTTGGCGGCTACCAGATTCGCGACCAGGCGACTCCCAACGATGGGTGGTTCTGGGTCAATAACGAAGGGCCCATCTCCGGCTTTAACGGTGGATCCACCTACTCCAACTGGCGTCCCGGCGAACCCAACGATTGCTGCAATACGCTTTATGTTGAGGACAATGAGGAGAACTACCTGGCCATCGGCCTGTTCAGTCAGTTCGGCTGGAACGATGAGGGCAATGTTGCCAACAACGACCATGGGAACCTCTACGGATACGTGGTAGAATACGAAACGCAATTGGTGGCCATCGACATCAAGCCCGGCGGAACTCCAAACGTTATCAATCTCGGAGCCAATGGCAAAATCCCGGTTGCGATTCTCTCGAGTGCTTCGTTCAACGCGGCCACAGTCGATCCAAAGACCATCACCTTCGGCCACTCCGGCACCGAAGCCGCTCCGGTCAATTACTCATTGAGCGATGTCAATGGCGACGGACTCAAGGACCTCATCTGTCAGTTTAACACGCAGGATACCGGATTCCTGTGCGGCGACGCCGTCGGTCTGCTCCGGGGCCAGACTAAGGTCGGCTGGCCCATCCACGGTTCGGACTCGATCCAGACGCTGCCGTGCCCACCTTTTACGCTGTCACTTCAGGCAATGCAGGACGCGCACAAACTTACTGACGTTTACCTGACCTTCAACGTGGTCGCCAATAACTGCACGCCGCCGGTAGCCTCACCGCACGTCCTGCTGCAATCGCTCGATTTGCTGGGCCATGTGCGCTGGTCGGCTAACTCGCTGAATCTGCCGCTGGTTTCTGGCCTGAATAATTCAAGCACCGGCGACCTCCTGAACTCGAACCTGCTGCGGCACCAGAAGTTCCAGGCTCAAGTCCAGGTAGTGAGTTGTCAGAACAACAACGCGCTGGTTCTCTCCCAACAAGGAGTTGTCCTGTTGCGGCCGGATGTCGCTGTGAGCGGCGTTAATGCGCCGCAATCGGCTTACGCGGGTCTTGTTGTGAACATTGGCGCACTCATCGGTGAACTGAACGGCGACCTGGGCGCTACCGGCACGGTGTACCTCATGGAAGGCGCAACTGTTCTGGACCAGGCTACCGGCTTCATCGGTCCGAATGGCACCGCCAGTGTGGTCTTTTCTACCGTGTTCAGTACTCTGGGCACCCACCAACTGAAGGTTGTCGTCGCCAATGAGACACCCGCGGATTACGACTACGCCAACAACACTCAGGATCTTAGCATCGAGGTTACGCAGACGCCGGCCTCATACTACGCCTATTACAACCATTATGTGACGGAGTTTTCCGAAGACTATAATTGGCCTTGGTGGCAGTCCGGCACCAACTATTACAATGTGAATGACGAGAACCTAAACGAGTCCCTCTACATTCCGGGAACGTTGAGCTTCCCCCTTGACGACGTCGCCATCTCGACTTTCTCAGACGGCAATCCGATTGAGAGTTTCGATTTGCCGAATTTGGCGGCCGATTTCAGCTACCCTCCGCCGTACTACTATGCACAGGTCTATCGCAACCTCGCCGCCGGGTTCGATTTTTATCTGCAAACCTATCAAGACCCCTGGTCCCAGGGCTCGTATGCACAGATTTACAGATCTGCCGCTAACGATGTCTTCTATTCGGTTTACCACAATTATTATTGGGGCGACGGCTCATATTCGTACGCCAACCAATACGGGACATACCTCAACGCGGCGACTTCAGTCGGTATAAGGCTGGTCATTAAGTCTGGCGGCTCGGCTTACGGCGGTAGTGTCAATATGCCCGTGTATGGCTACTCCTGGGATTCTCCGTTCGATTACGAAGACCCGATTACAGGGGCCTATGATCGAGGGTACAGCCGTGGAACCTCCACTTTTGGCAGCGATTCCGGTTATGTAACGCCTTGAAACGGCGCCGGTTTCCGGATAAGCCCGGCCAGGAAAAATGTGCGTCGTCAGGGATCAGACGGTTGGTTTGGGGGTAAGTTAGGTCGGGGCCGCGCTGTACGGGGGGTGTGCAGCGCGGCCCCCGGGATTCGTTGAAGAGGGCGGAACGGGACACCATACGAGTAAGGAGAATCGGCCCTTGCTCAAGCTGATATTGGGCAACCACCAGGACGGCGTCGTAGCTTTCTCCTCCCGGAAAGGAAAGGGCAGGCGAGAGGAAGTCAACTTACCGTTGGGAGCCTGTTTTTCGGCGAAGCGGTCCTTTTTGGCACTGCGGACAGAAATAAGTTGCGCGAGCGGCCTGTACGGTTCGTCTGATGGGTGACCGGCATATGGGGCAAGGCAGGGTTGCCCGATCATAGACCAGCAAACGTTCGGCGTAGAAATCAGGCGCTCCCGGCGCGCGCCCAAAGTAAAACAGGCCATCGCGTTTGCCGGTGCCGGCATAATTGAGCGGCACGGTGCTGCCGCAGGCAATCGCCTCCGAGAGCACATCCCGAATGGCTTGCCGGAGCCGGGCGACCTCCTCCGGTTGAAGCCGTCGGGCGGCGGTCATGGGAGAAATGCCGGCTCGAAAAAGCACTTCGCTGGCATAGATGTTGCCGACCCCGGCAACGAGCTTCTGGTCCAGCAGCCTGACCTTGATAGATTGCCGCGAGCGCTTGAGCGCCTGGCTGAGATTTTCGGTTGTGAAATTCTCCGCGAGCGGTTCCGGACCCAAGCGCGCGATAGCCTGCGCATCGAGCGTGAACCTTCCAAAGAACCGGGTGTCTTCAAAAATGAAGTTCTCTTTCCCGAGATGCAAAGCCACCGACGTGTGCTTGGGCAAAGGGGCTCCCCGCCTCAGCAAGTACATGCGGCCGGTCATTCCGAGATGGCCAACCACTAAGACCGGCCGCATCGCGCCCTTTCTTTCCAAATGGAATAGCAGGTATTTTCCACGTCGGTCCACCCCGGTGAACCTGGCGCCAGTCAGTGTTCGCGCCAAGTGTCTCACGGAAGTCGGGCGCAGCACTTTTGAGCGAAAAACCGAAACAGCGCGGATGGTTTTGCCTACCAGTACCGGCCGCAAGTGGCGTACGAGCACCTCAACTTCAGGTAATTCAGGCACGGGAATGAAAGAGGAAGACGCAGGCAGGCGGGACGCCTGGCCTGCGGCTGGATTTCTGCTTGGTCTGGCACATCGCAGCGAGCATATTCGGTCGCATGCCCTCGCCAAGCAAGGTTGAGATCAATAACGAGATCGAGCTCGAACAGATTCTAACCTGTCCCGGTGCGGCACTCCGGAATTTTATCGGCCGTTTGACCAGCCCTCTGCTCGTGCTTGGCGCCGGCGGAAAGATGGGCCCGACGCTTTGCGCTCTGGTCAAACGGGCGGCACGCGAGGCAAAACATCCATTGGAGGTGATCGCGGTCAGTCGGTTCACCAACGCTGGATCGCGCGCCTGGTTGGAGGCCCGGGATGTCAAAACCCTTCAGCTCGACCTCCTGAACTCCGTAGCTGTCCGAAGACTGCCCGAAAGCGGCAACGTGCTTTACCTGGTCGGCCTCAAATTCGGCACCGCCACCGACCCAAGCACGACCTGGGCTGTAAACACCATCGTGCCCGCGCGCGTAGCCGAGCGCTTCCCCGATGCGCGCATTGTGGCGCTCTCGACCGGGAACGTTTACCCCTTAAGCGAGGTGGCTCAGGGCGGCTCCCTCGAAACGGCAGCCGTTACGCCGCTGGGCGAGTATGCCAATTCCGCGGTCGCACGCGAACGCATCTTCGAGTTTTATGCGCGGGGGAACAAAACGCGAGTGGCCCTGCTTCGTCTTTTTTACGCCGTCGAACTCCGCTACGGCGTATTGGCGGATATCGCCGGAAAGGTTTACTCGGGTCAGCCGATTGAGTTGGCCAACGGTTTTTTCAATTGCATCTGGCAGGGCGACGCCAACGAAATGATCTTGCGCGCGCTATCGCTCACGGAAACACCGGCATCCGTATGGAACCTCTGCCGTCCGGAGACCTTCTCCGTGCGCGAAGTCGCCAACCGGCTGGGGGACTTGCTGGGATGCCGACCGAGGTTCGAGGGCAGAGAAGCGTCGACCGCTTTGTTGGGGAATTCGGGCCGGCTTTGCGAAAAACTCGGCCCGCCTGGCGTGTCCCTCGAGACGATGCTCGAATGGATCGCAGCCTGGGTGCGAAAAGGCGGTCGCAGCCTGAACAAGCCAACTCACTTTGAGGTGCGGGATGGGCAGTATTGATGAAGTTAGAGAGCGACTCGGGCAAGGCCTGGTGATCCCGGCGTGTCCGCTCGCGCTGAACCGCCGGCGCAAGCTGGATGATCGTCGGCAGCGGGCGCTGTTTCGTTATTATATCGCGGCGGGCGCGGGCGGGCTGGCTGTGGGAGTGCACACGACACAGTTTGCGATCCGCGACCCAAAAGTCGGCTTGTTTGGTCCGGTGCTCGAATTGGCGATTGAGGAGTTGCGATCGGCGGCTTCGCCCGGCAACAGGCCGGTGGCGATTGGCGGGATCTGTGGCCGCCGGAAGCAGGCCGTGCGCGAAGCCGCACTCGTTCGCGGGTTGGGCTTCGATGCAGGCTTGCTCAGCCTGGCGGGTCTGAGTGGGGCCTCCGATAAGGAACTGCTGGAGCACTGTCGAGCCGTGGCCGAAATCATCCCTGTGGTCGGTTTCTACCTGCAGCCGGCGGTCGGAGGGCGGCTTCTGTCCTGTTCTTTCTGGCGGCGGTTCGCCGAAATTCAAGGCATCGTCGCCATCAAGATCGCGCCGTTCAATCGCTATCAGACGCTGGATGTAATCCGCGCGGTCGCCGAGTCCGGCCGTAGGGACATCGCGCTGTACACTGGCAACGACGATAACATCGTGCTGGATCTGCTGACTCCCTTCCGGTTCCGCGTTGAGAACAAAATCGTCGAGCGGCGCATCGTCGGCGGGTTGCTTGGACAATGGGCCGTGTGGACCCGGCAAGCTGTCCAGTTGCATCAATGGTGCCGGCGGGTTGCCCTCGAGGCGAGCCCGATTCCAACAGAGTTACTGCGACGGGCAGGCGAGCTCACCGAAGCCAACGCTGCGATTTTTGACGCGGCTCACGGGTATGCCGGCTGCATTCCGGGGATTCATGAGGTGCTGCGGCGGCAGGGTTTGCTCGAGGGCAACTGGTGTCTCGATCCTCGCGAAACGCTTAGCCCCGGCCAGCGCAGTGAAATCGAGCGTGTTCATCGCGCGTATCCTCACCTGAATGACGACGCTTTCGTGGCCAGGCACCTCGTCGGCTGGATGACGAATTGAGGGCGTTGCAGAAATCCTCTTTACAAAGTCCTCCTTGTGAACGAGCAGATTCCTCGGTCACACATGAGCACTAGCACCAGGATCGGCCTGTTCGGAATCGGGCTGGATACCTATTGGCCGCAGTTTGAGGGTTTGCGAGACCGATTGACCCGCTACCAGGGCCAGATTGCCGGGCGCCTCGCCGGTTTCGGGGTGGAGGTTGTGGAGGCGGGGTTGGTGGACAATCCCGAGGCCGCGAAGGCTGCCGCGTCGTTGTTCCGGCGGAATGAGGTCGAGCTTATCGTTCTGTATGTGTCGACCTATGCGCTCTCTTCTACGGTGCTGCCTGTGGCACAGCGGACGCGCGTGCCGGTCTTGGTGTTGAATCTGCAGCCGGTGCCTCAACTGGACTACGACCAGTTCAACGCCCTGGGCGATCGTGGCGCGATGACCGGGGTGTGGCTGGAACATTGCCAGGCGTGCAGCGCGCCTGAAATCGCCTGCGTATTCAACCGCGCTGGCATCCCGTTCCACCTCGTAACCGGTTATCTGGAGGAGGCGGCCGCGTGGGAGGAGATACGCGACTGGGTCGAAGCGGCGAAGGTAATGGCGGCGATGCGCGAAAACCGTGTCGGCGTGCTTGGCCACTACTATTGCGGCATGTTGGATGTGTATAGCGACCTGACTCAGCAATCTTCAGCCTTTGGAAATCACTTCGAATTGCTCGAGATGTGCGCGCTGGCCAGGCTCAGGGAAGCTGTGACGAGGGAACAGGTTGCCGCGAAACTGGACCAGTTCCATGCGGAGTTCCAGGTCTCACCGGATTGCGAACCCGACGAACTTCGGCGCGCCGCAGAAACCTCCTGCGCGTTGGACGCGATGGTTCAACAACACCGGTTGGGCTCACTGGCCTACTATTATGAGAGCGAGGACGGCGCCAGCTATCGTGACCTCGTCACGTCAGTCATCGCGGGCAACACGCTGCTCACCGGTCACCACGTGCCTGTCGCCGGCGAATGCGAGGTCAAGAACGTCCAGGCGATGAAGATCCTGGACCTTTTCGGCGCCGGGGGCTCTTTCTCCGAATTCTACCTGTCCGACTTCAAAGACGACGTGGTGTTTTTAGGCCACGACGGCCCCGCGCATTTTGCCATCGCGGAGGGGCGAGTAGGGCTGGTTCCACTGCCGGTTTACCATGGCAAGCCGGGCAAAGGACTCTCCATCCAAATGACCGTGAGGCACGGGCCCATTACGCTGCTTTCCGTCGTGCAAGGCGCGGGCGGCAAGGTGTTTTTCCTTGTGGCCGAGGGCGAGTCCGTGCCCGGACCCGTCCTGCAGATTGGAAACACGAACAGCCGCTATAGATTCCGCATCGGCGCGAAGGCGTTTCTCAACGAATGGACTAAAGCCGGGCCGGCTCACCATTGCGCGATCGGTGTTGGCCATGTCGCGCCGCGGATTGAAAAACTGGCGTCTTTGCTCGGATTGGAGGTCAAGCAAGTGTGCTGACCGCTTTCGGCCTTCAGATTGGTTTCACCCCAGCACAAGCTTCCTCGCAGATTGATCCAACTCCCGCCATGCTCCGACCGCCAAATCGCCGAGCCGATAATCCCCGATCCGCATGCGGATGAGCCTGAGCGTGGGATGTCCGATGGCAGCCGTCATGCGGCGCACCTGCCGATTCTTACCTTCAGTCAATTCCAGCGCTAACCAGGAGGTGGGTACGGCCTTCCGGAATCGGATGGGCGGGTCGCGAGGCGGGACTTCGGGCTGAGGCTCCAACAGCCAGGCACGGCAGCGCTTTGTTTTGCGGCCTTGGATCGCGACGCCCTGTTCCAGCCTGTCGAGCGATGCCCTGAGGGGGACTCGCTCGACCTGCACCCAATACTCGCGGTCATGTGTGTGCCGGGGATGGAGCAGCAAATAGTTGAGTCTCGGCTCGTCGCTCAACAAGAGCAGGCCTTCCGAGTCAGCATCGAGCCGCCCAATAGGATAAACGCTCTTGGGAAAACCAAACTCCGCGAGCGGCCGGTTGGCCGAGCCGTCCGGCGTGAACTGGGAAAGCACGCCATAGGGTTTGTTGAAGGCAATCAGCACGCCAGTAGACTATCGGCGACGATTGACCTGTCCATACCCGTGAGCGAGTAGATTCCGGTTGTTTTTCTGCGCGCCATGCCGCACAAAAGCCCATCCCCTCGAGGCTGAGTGGATGGGCTGCTCGTGGAACGAAAAAGCGATCGCGAGCGGCGTTACACCTGCTCTGGAACTACGAATGGCTTCCGGTAATCGCGCGTCAGCATTTTGTTCGCTGCGGGATTGCCCGTGAACGTTTCTTTCTCGGGATCCATGTTGAGCACCACGCCGAGGGTTGCCGGGGTCTTATGGCAATCAACGCTGTTCGCGCCCAGGTGCTGCTCCATTCGGCCCAGCGCCTCGGCCATGTCGCTGTTTGATTTCAACGCTTCCCGTATTTCTTCCGGCGACTGCGTCTTCCCCAGCCGGTAAGAAATGTTTCCGGTGTGGCACAGCGCGCTGGAGATATGGCCCTCGAGGATCTCCCCCGTCTGTTCTTCACGTTTCCGGCTCCGCACCGCCTTAACGAAATTCTCATAATGGCTGGAAGAACCCTGGAACTTCTTTACCTGCTTCCCATCTTTGTCGTAGAACTGCGCGCTCGTGTAATTGGGAACCACCATGTAACCGCCTTCGCAATCCGCTACCACCCCAATCGAAGCGCCCCGGTAATTATCCATTTCCTTTGAGTCCGTGCTCGAAGGCAAGCCGCGCACCTCAAAAATCAGCGGCGCCTTCTTGTAGTCATGGAAAATGACCTGGGTGTTTGGCGTCGTGCCATCGTCGACATATCCCAGGCGCCCGCCGAAGCTGCAGACCCGTGGGGACAGCGCTGGTTCGCCAAGGATCCAGCGAGCGATGTCCATCTGGTGAATGCCCTGGTTCCCGAGGTCGCCATTGCCGGTCGGCCAAACCCAATGCCA
>DATDCV010000097.1:0-2598 GCA_036524155.1 Verrucomicrobiia bacterium | reverse complement strand
GTGCATCGGCGGTGGTGTGGGCACCGCCGTCGTTCACCCCATCGTCCAGGGGCTTCAACGCCAAGGCGTCGCCGTCACCAGCATCATCGGCGGGCGCTCGAAGGAATGGGTCATTTTTGAGGAGGAACTCAAACGCCTTGGCGAAGTGCTCGTTTGCACCGACGACGGCAGCTATGGCCGGCACGGATTCGTCACCGACGCCGCGAAGGATGTGCTGGCCCGAGGCGGCATCGACGTGGTGTATGCCGTCGGGCCGGTGCCGATGATGCGGGCCGTGGTCAACCTGACCAAACCGCTGGGGGTGCACACGATTGTTTCGCTCAACCCGGTGATGGTGGACGGCACGGGCATGTGCGGCGGCTGCCGGGTCGCCGTCGGTGGCCAGACGCTCTTTGCCTGTGTGGATGGTCCGGAGTTCGACGGCCACCTGGTCGATTTCGACCTGCTGATGGACCGGCTCACTACCTACCGCGAGTTCGAGCAACAAGCCTGCGAAGCCGGCGCCTGCAAAATCGGCCTGACCTCATGACGCGTCCACGCTTCAACGCTTTTAACGTATTTAACGCTTTAACGTTTTAACGCTTCCACGCTTCCACGCGCCGTGAGCCGCCAATTCACCACCAAGCAACGCCTGCAAATCGGCCGCCAAAAAATGGTCGAGCAGGAGCCGTTGTTGCGGAATGCCAATTTCAATGAAGTCAACCTCGGCCTGCCGGAAAAGATCGCCCTGCTCGAAGCGGAGCGCTGCCTGCAATGCAAGGACCCCAAATGCATGGCGGGCTGCCCGGTGATGGTCGATATCCCGCGCTTCATCGAACTGCTGTCCGAGGGCAAGCTGAAGGACGCCGCCCAGAGCCTCCTCAACGACAACGCGCTGCCGGCAATCACCGGTCGCGTCTGCCCGCAGGAAACGCAATGCGAGGTCGAATGCATTCGCGGCAACAAGAGTTTGCCGGTGGCCATTGGCTACCTCGAACGCTTCGTCGGCGATTGGGCCAACGCGCACGGCGACGAGTTCCGGCTGGCCGTCGCGCCGCCGACCGGGAAGAAAGTCGCCGTGGTGGGCGCCGGTCCGGGCGGGTTGACCGCGGCGGGAGAGCTCGCCAAGCTGGGCCACGACGTAACAGTGTATGAAGCGCTGCACAAACCCGGCGGCGTGCTGGTTTATGGCATCCCCGAGTTCCGCCTGCCGAAGAAAATCGTGGGAGACGAGGTGGCGCGGCTCCAACAGGCGGGGGTCAAAATCGTCTGCAACACCATCATCGGCCGGACTTACACGGTGCAGGAGCTGCGCGACGAGTTTGACGCCGTGTTCATCGCCAACGGCGCGGGCCTGCCGGTCTTCATGAACGTGCCGGGTGAGAACCTCAAAGGCGTTTATTCCGCCAATGAATACCTGACCCGCGTGAACCTGATGGCCGCCTACGAATTTCCTCGCTCGGACACCCCGGTGCTCAAGGGCAAGCGCATTGCCACCGTCGGCGGAGGCAACGTCGCGATGGACTCCGCCCGCACCGCCAAGCGAATGGGCGCGGATTCCACCATCGTTTACCGCCGCACGCGCAAAGAGATGCCCGCCCGCGCCGAGGAGATCCATCACGCCGAGGAGGAAGGCATCAATTTCGAGTTCCTGGTCGCGCCCGTTGAAGTCCTGGGCAACGAAAAGAAATGGGTGACCGGCCTCAAATGCGTCCGCATGCAGTTGGGCGAACCGGACGCCTCCGGCCGCGCCCGGCCCGTCGTCATCCCCGGCTCGGAGTTCGTAATTCCCTGCGATGTCGTCGTGGTGGCGGTCGGCACCCGCGCCAACCCGCTGCTCACCGCCACATGCCCCGACCTCAAACTCAATAAGTGGGGCAACATTGTTGTCGATGAAAAGGGCATGACCAGCCTGCCGGGCGTGTTCGCCGGCGGCGACATCGTCCGCGGCGCCGCCACCGTCATCCTCGCAATGGGCGACGGCAAGCGCGCCGCCAAGGCCATCGACGAATACTTGCGCGCCACGCCGGTTTCCTGGAAGATTCCTGAAACAATCTGACCCGCGTCCGGGTTTTAGGAGTACCTATGTATTGCGTCATTGGCATCAACGGCCAACTCCCTGTGTCTGGCGCGCGATTGCCCTTTGCTGGTGGCGCCTGCGATGAACAAGCAGATGTGGGCGAATGCGGCTACGCAACGCAATGTGCAGCAGCTCGCCGATGACGGCGTGATGTTGTTGGGGCCGGCCAGCGGTTCTCAGGCCTGTGGTGAGGAAGGTATGGGGCGGATGGTGGAGGCGGAACAGTTGGCGCGGGACATTCTTGCAGCTCTGCAAAATCCGGCCCTCACCCCAACCTTCTCCCGCCCGCGGGAGAGAGAGCTGGAGGGGGTGAGGGTACTCATTACCGCTGGCCCGACCTATGAAGCCATCGACGCGGTGCGCGGCATCACCAACCGCAGCAGCGGCAAGATGGGTTATGCCATCGCGCAGGCTGCGGTGGAAATGGGCGCCGAGGTCTTGCTGGTCTCCGGCCCGACGGCGCTGGCCAATCCGCAAGGTGCGCAGGTAGTAAACGTCACCAGCGCCGCCGAGATGCTCGAGGCAGTCAAACAACAGGT
>DATDCV010000096.1:0-10573 GCA_036524155.1 Verrucomicrobiia bacterium | reverse complement strand
GCCGACATACGAACGGCTCTCGCCGGCCTCGCCGACCAAACCGATGTCGCCCAGTTTAGGCACTCCGCCGACGTAGAGGATGTTCGAAGGTTTGACATCGCGGTGAACCAGCCCCTTCTGGTGCATGTGGCTCAACGCGCTGCTCAGATTGAGGCCAAGCTGAACGCACTCGTCGCCGGACAAACGTCCCCGGCGTTTGAGCTCGCGAGCGAGCGTTCGGGGCATATAGGCCGCTTCGTCGAACGCGCTTGCTGTCGGAGAAAAGGATTGCTCGCGCGCGTCGTCGGCCAGCTCCATGACATAGTAAAAATAGCCCTCCGGCTCGTGGCGACCGACGTGCAGGATATCAATAAAACCTTCATGCGCGCGCGAAAGCGGCTCGATGCGCAGAATGCCACCGAACTCGCGCTCGTAGGGGCGCGCGTCACGGAAGCGGTCGCGGTAGACGACTTTAACGGCGCGGTACATGCCCAGCACGGAGCGGGCAAGCCATACCTCACCGTAGCTGCCGTCGCCAATGCAGCGCAACAATTGATGGTCCGGCACTGCCGGGGGCTTGCGGGCGCCAGCATGAAGCTGTGAAGAGCCGTCATTCCTAAGTGCGGGAACTGTCTCGGGCGGCATCATTTAGACAGTGCAAATATAAAACTGCTGGCGCGGAACGAGAGGTATCGTGGAGGAAGGACCCCGCGCAGACAAGCTTAACCTGGATGTGCGGGTATCCGCTCGTCTTGGGTCGGAGCGCCGAGTTGCACTCGGGTTACAGGAGGCCGTCGGCGCGGTTAAGCCGATTAAAAATCGGCGCTCCGACCCAAGACTGAGCGGTATAAGCCGATTAAAAATCGGCGTTCCGATCTGTCGGCATCTCGGGCAAGGTTCGGAACATCCGGGCCAGAATCTAAATCAAATCTGAGCGAAGCCGGCCGACCTCTTTTCTGAAGAGTTTGCCGACGCGGTGTTTGGCGAGGTACACCTGGGCGGTGCTGACCCCGAGGAATTGGCGGACGTCGCCGACGTTTTTTTGTTTGATGACGTGGAGGTCGAAAATTTGGAGGTGCTTGGGGTTGACCCGGGGACGCAGTCGTTCGAGAGCCGTGCGCACCAGGTTTTGCTCCCATTCGAGGTCCCAGAGCCGCTCCAGTTCAGCCGGCACGGCGAACTCGGCGCCCGCCGGCGAGCTCTCGGTCTCTGGCGGCGGAGGGGCCGGGAGCGCGGCACCGGCGAGATGGCGCGCCGGGCGTTTTCTGAACTGGTTGGCAATGCGCCAGCCGGTGAGTTGCAGCAGCCAGCCCTTGAACGAGCCGCGCCGGCGGTCGTATTGGAACTGCCTCATTGCCTTGGCGACACTCACCAGGGTCTCCTGGACGACCTCTTCGGCTTCGGTGGCCGAGAGCCCCGATTTGAGCGCGACCTCATAAATGAGGCGCCAGTAGGTATCGAAGAACTCCTGCCAGCTCCGGTGATCCGCCCAATCCTTCAGGCGCCCCAGCAAACTGTGGCGCGTTGGCAAAAGGTCATCAGTGCCCGCCGAAGTCCTGACCGGCTTCTGCTGAATCGGCTCTTCCATGATGCCATGAGTAATTCCACGACAACCGTGGGTGTCTTTCAAGAAACTTGCACTTTTTGAAAGAAACCGCCTCCGGCAGTTGAATTAGTACGAAAACTGCCATCACAACCACAACCAAAGATCCTATGAGAAGTAAACTATTGTTTAGCGCTTGCCTGGTGTCGGCGCTGGGCTTGAACCTCGCGCTGGCCGCGCCGGTGGGGACGGCTTTCACTTACCAGGGCCGGCTCAACGAGGGCGCCAACCCCGCGAGCGGGCTTTATGACTTCAGCTTCGCGGCTTTCGACGCGGCGAGCGCGGGCACACAGTCCGGCTCAACCGTCAACCTTGCGGCGGTGCCGGTGAGCAACGGCCTGTTCAGCGTCACGCTCGATTTCGGCAGCATTTTCGACGGCAACGCCCGGTGGCTGGCGATTTCGGTGAAAACGAACGGGGGGGCGAGTTACGCTACGCTAAGCCCGCGGCAGCCGCTGACGGCCTCGCCTTACGCCGTCTTTGCGCCGACCGCTGGAAGCGCCGCCTCCGCCAACACTGCAACGATGGCAAGCGCGGCGGGCACGGCGGGAAGCTTCACCGGGCCTTTGGTTGGGGATGTAACCGGCACGCAAGGCGCGACGGTCGTTTCGAGCCTGGGCGGACAGACCACGGCCAGCGTGGCCAGTGGAGCCAGTGCCGCCAATGCAGCGACCAGCGCCAATACTGCGAACACCATCGTCAAGCGGGATGGCACGGGCGGGTTCAGCGCCGGCAGCCTCACCGCCACCAGCCTGGCGGGCGAGGGCAGCGGCTTGACGGCCTTGAACGCATCGGCGCTGGCCAGCGGCACGGTCGGTGACGGGCGGTTGTCGGCAAACGTGGCCTTGCTCGATGCCCGGCAGACGTTTAGCGGGTCGAACCGGTTCGACGGCGTGGTTATCGCGACGAATACCTTAAACGTAATCGTCGGGTCTTTCACCGGTAATGGGAGCGCACTCAGCAGCCTCAACGGAGCCAGCCTGACACCCGGCACTGTAGGCGGAGCCGCGCTGCAACCCAACTCCGTAACCGCGGACAAGGTTGCCGCCGGGCAGGTGGTGAAATCGTTGAATAGCTTGCGCGATGACGTGACGCTAGCGCCTGGGGCCAACGTGACGCTGACGCCGAGCGGGCAAACATTAACGCTGGCGAGTCCGACCGACTGGCACATCGGCGGCAACGCGGGGACAACGCCGGGGACCGACTTTTTGGGCACGACGGACAACCAACCGCTGACGTTCAAGGTCAATAACTATCCCACGTTGGTTTTGGGGACCGGGAATACTATGGCCATGGGGGGCAACAGCGCGAGCGGCGCCAATGCGGCGGCGCTGGGATTCGGCAACACCGCCTCGGGGGTGAACGCGATGGCGCTTGGCATCAACTCGATCGCCAGCGGGGGTTACTCCCGGGCGTTTGGCAACGGGGCCACAGCCAGCGGTGTTTCGGCTACGGCGATCGGCAGCGGCATAGCCGCGGGCGACTGGTCCACCGCGATGGGTTACTACTCGAGGGCGCTGCACACCGGGACGTTCGTCTGGGGGGATTTTTCCGGCGCGGTGCCTTTCTCCTCGACGGACTCGAATCAGTTCCTGATTCGCGCCACGGGCGGTGTCGGCATCGGCATTACCAATCCGATAGCAGCGCTGCATGTGGTTGACGGCAGTGGCACGAATAACCACAGCGGAGGACATATGCGCATCGGGGCGAACGCTTACGATGGCGATCCCAAGCTGATACAGTTTGGTGATGAGGACTATGTGCACATCGGCGAGAACGTGCGCGACGATACGATGGAGTTGAAGGGAGGGAGGTTCTTTTTCACGCATGGCGATTACGGCAATGGATTTGTCGGTATTGGGACCAATGACCCCAAGGCGGCGTTGCATGTGGTCGGCAACGTGGTGGCCAGCAATTTCATCGGGAGCGCAGCCGGCTTGACCGGCATCCCCGCGGCGAGCTTGCCGGCCAACGTGGCCTACCTGGATGCGAATGAAACCTTTACCGGGGGCCTCACCTTAAACGGTGGTGTGATAATGAATAGCAGCGCCTACCTGCGCGGGCATGACCTTCTGGTCGCTTCTGACCTGTATCACGGGCTGGGTTGGTATGGCTCCGGCAAGCTCTTTGCCGGCTACAATGTGGACGGCCCGGCGCTCTACGGATTTTCCGGAGGCGCCCTGGGGACCAGCAACGGCGTACAGAAGATGGCCCTTCATTGGGATACGACCGGGAACGTCGCGCTGGATCCCGGCAATGCGAACGACGGCCTGCTGGCCCCGGGATTGACTTTCGGGAATGGCAGTGGCGAGGGCATTTCCTCCAAGCGCACGGCCGGCGGCAACCAGTACGGGCTCGATTTCTATGCGGGCTCCAACCCACGCATGAGTATCAGGCAAAACGGGAGAGTGGGTATTGGCACTCAAAATCCCGCGGCGGCATTGCAGGTGGTCGGCACCGTCATAGCGGACAGTTTTACCGGCAGCGGCGCCGGCTTGACGGGCATCCCCGCGGCGAGCCTGCCGGGCAACATCGCTTACCTTGATGCCAATCAGACCTTCTCAGGCGGACTTTCATTCAACGGGCTGCTGGCCATATACAATAACGTGTACCTGAACAATCGCGACATTTGGCTGTCGCAGGATGAGAATCACGGGCTGGGCTGGTATGGCGGTGGCAAGCTCTTCGCGGGTTACAACGTCGACGGACCGGCGCTCTTCGGATTCTCCGGAGGCGTGCTGGGGACCATGAATGGCGGGCAAAAAATGGCGCTCCACTGGGATACGACCGGGAATGTGGCCCTTGATCCCGGCAATCTCAACAACGGCACGTTGACCCCCGGGCTGACCTTCGGAAACGGCAGCGGTGAGGGCATCGGATCCAAACGCACACCCGGCGGCAACCAATCTGGACTGGATTTTTACACCAGCTTTGTCAATCGCATGAGCATCGCTAACAACGGCAACATAGGAATCGGGACGCTTGGCCCGGTCGCCCGTCTTGACGTTAGAGACGGAACGGGTGCATCGGGCAACGGCGGCCACATCCATGTGGGTTCGACCGCCGCAGACGGCGACCCCAAGCTGATCAATTTTGGTGACGGAGATTATGTTCACATCGGAGAGGCCGGCGGTGACGATATCATGCACCTGCAGGCCATGGTCTTCTGTTTCACCAACATCAGCGGCGCGGGACGTGTCGGACTTTTCCGTTATCCCACGGCCAACAAGCTGGAACTGGAGGGGAACGCGTCGAAAACGGTCGCGGGCTCGTGGCTGGCTAACTCCGATGCGCGGATCAAGAAAGACGTGCAACCAGTCAAGGGCGCATTGGATACCCTCGACAAGGTGCGCCTGGTGGACTTCCAGTACACCGACGAATACCGCCGCCAACACCCCGCGATTGAGGATCACCGGTACCTGAACGTGGTGGCCCAGGAGTTCCAGCAAGTCTTCCCGGAATGGGTTTCAGACAGCGGTGAGAAGCTGGAGAATGGCGAAAGCATATTGCAGGTGGACACCTATCCGCTGGTGATCTATTCGGCGGCCGCCGTGCAGGAGCTGCATCAGCAGCTTAAGGCCAAGGATGTCGAAATCCAGTCACTCAAACAGCGCCTCGACGCGATCGAAAAGATGCTCGCACGATCCGGCGCGAAGTGACCGGACGATGTAAGAGGAATGGTACCCCCACCCTGAATTGAACAGGGATCAACGGTTTAGGAAACCGCCGCTCTATCCATTTGAGCTATGGGGGCGAAGCCGTGCGAAAGGATAAAGGCCGGAGTCGGTGCGCGCAAATGGTTTGCTCAAAATTTCGGCGAGGGCAGCGCGTATGCATGAAGCCTCAGAAGGGGGCGGGGACGGCCTCGTCCCTGCGTTGGTTGAAATGATAGCAGCTCCAGATGGGGACGAGGCCGTCCCCACCCCTTTCATGCATACGCGCTGGCGAGGGCCACCACCGCCCACCCAATCCGGAGTCAGGCTGCCGCTGTGTCTAGGCGATGGACGTATTCGTCAAGTTGCGCCTGCAACTGGCGGAGTTGCTCGAGGGGCCCTTCGGCCAGCATCGCAAAGTTGCGTGGGTTCGGTGCCAGGATCTCATTGCGATAAGACTCCAGGATGCGCTGCATCCGCCCCATCTGCTCGATGGCCTGGTAAACTTGTTCCGGTGTCTCGATCATAAACGCAATCGCAGCAGACCCTTGCGTAGGCCGGCTTCCTCACGCCGCCGCCCGGACCCTGACTTCCCGGTCGAGCCGGTCCGTCAGCCTCTCCTGCTCCTGTTCCAGGTCGTAATGCGATTGCAGGTTCAGCCAGAACTCCGGCGACATGCCGAAGTAGCGCCCGAGCCGCAGGGCGGTGTCCGCGGTGATGGCGCGCTGGCCTTTGACAATCTTGTTAATGCGACGCGGCGGCACGCCAATGTCCTTGGCCAGTCGATACTGCGTGATGGCCAGCGGCTGCAGGAATTCCTCGTCCAGGATCTCCCCCGGCGTAACGTTGCTCAACAGTTTGGCTTTCATACTTAATGATAATCCAGGGTAACTTCAAGGGCCGCGTAAGTCACGTTGTCGGAAATGAACGGAAAAGCGGTCGGGCCGTTCAGCATCGAGTTGGCACGACAAGGCGAGGAGGCTACCGCTATTGTGTTCTGGCGCAAAACCGCCGTCCGTCCCCATCTAATTACCAGCGGTTGATCCATCTACGAGAGTCGGAATGGCGGGCAGAGCCGCTTCGCTGGGATGACGAGGACGGCCAGACGGTCTGGAAATCGGGCGGAACTTGGTCCCGCTGAGTCGTTAAGTTCATGGCACTTCAAATGAGGTGGTAAATTGCCGCCATGAAAATTACCTCCATCCTTTTCGAAGCCTTTCTCAAGTGTCCGACGAAATGTTGGCTCCGATCGCAAGGTGAAACCGACGCCGGGAACGAATACGCGACCTGGGTCAAAGCCCAAAACGAAACGTATCGGATTGAGGGCGTTAAGAGGCTCACCGGTGATATCGCACCTGGTGAATGCGTGACCAGCTCGCCAGGAACTGAAAATCTAAGAACCGCCAAATGGCGATTCGCTTTGGAGTTCGCCGCCAAGTTGCAGGATTTGGAATCCAACATTCAGGTGGTGGAGCGGGTGCCGTCCGAAGGGAGGGGTAAACCAGCCACCTTCATTCCGATTCGCTTCGTCTTTACCAACAAACTGACCAGGGATGACAAACTGCTGGCTGCCTTTGATGCGTTGGTTTTGTCGGAGGTGCGTGGGCGTGGCGTTGAGTTGGCCAAAATTATCCACGGCGACGATTACTCCACCTTGAAAGTGAGAACTTCGGCACGGGCAAACGAGGTGCGAAAGCGAATTGAGGGGCTTAGGGCATTATCGACCGCGTCCGCACCACCCGACCTCATCCTCAACCGGCATTGCGGAGAATGCGAGTTCCGAGACCGATGCCGACAGAAGGCAATTGAGAAGGACGACCTCAGCCTGTTGGCCGGCATGAGTGAAAAGGAGCGAAAGGAATTGCACAGCAAGGGCATTTTCACGATTACCCAGCTTTCATATACATTCCGACCACGTCGAAGGCCGAAGCGGTTGCGGGACAAACGTGAGAAATATCACCATTCCCTGAAGGCGCTGGCGATCCGTGAAAAGAAAATCCACATCGTTGGCAAGCCGGAATTGAAGATTGAGGGCACGCCGGTTTACCTGGATGTCGAAGGACTGCCAGACCGGGATTTCTACTACTTGATTGGCATGCGGATCGGCAGCGGCCCAACCGCCGTCCAGCACAGTCTGTGGGCGGACACGGCCGAGGATGAGGGGAAGATTTGGCGGGAGTTCCTGGCCATCCTGGAAACCGTCGAGAAGCCGGTGCTAATCCATTATGGGAGTTACGAAACAACTTTCCTCAAATCGATGGTGGAGCACTATGGTATGCCACCGAAGGCATCAAAGATCGCAGCGGCAGTTAGCTCGACGGTTAACATCCTTTCCCGCATTTACGCACAGGTCTATTTCGCAACACATTCGAACGGGCTCAAGGAGATTGCCGGTTCGCTTGGCTTTAAATGGGGAGCCAACGTCACCTCAGGGCTTCACGCAATAGTCTGGCGTAATGGTTTTGAAACCCGCCGAGACGCGGATGCCAAAGCGAAGGTGGTAAACTACAACGAACACGACTGCTCGGCTTTAGAATCAGCCGCCGAGTTCCTCCGATTGCTCCCGATGGGCACGTCGCCAAATCTCAATTCCGCCGTTGTAGTCGATGATTTAGACGTAACCAACGATCTTGATCGTTGGGGCCAACGCAAGTTCGCCAGCGAAGATTTCCGCCTTATCGCTGATTGTGCCTATTTTGATTACCAGAGAAGCAGGGTTTACATCCGATCGAACCCCGAGGTTGGGCGAGCCAATCAACTCAAGAGTCGCCGTGCTGCCTTCCGTAATAGACCAAATAATGTTGTTGCCCTGCGGGCCAAGCGGTGCTGGCGGTGCAAGACAACAAATATTGCGTATGACACAAATCGGTGGCATCGGAAACTCTCGCTCGACTTAAGAATCTCGCCCGGCGGCATTAGAAGATGGATTACCGAGTTTCGGACTCCGTTCCACCGCTGTCTGGAATGCGAGCTCCCAATTCTTCCGCGAACCTACAAATCAAAGCCGCGATATGGTCGAAATCTGATCGCGTGGCTCACGTATGAGCACATTACCAACCGCCTCAGTTTTCTACATCTGGAGCTCACGTTAAGGGAATGTTTTGGGATTCGCCTCCCGTTTTGCAGGCTCTTTAAACTGAAGCATGTCGCGGCTAAATTTTACAAGCCCACCTACGATCAAATCATGAAAAATCTGACACGAGGTAACCTTATACATGCTGATGAAACCAAAATGAAGCTCAGCGAGGAGACGGGCTATGTTTGGGTGTTCGCCAGCTTAGTTGATGTCGCATACGTTTATCGACCAACACGAGAAGGAGATTTTCTTCATGAGATGCTGAATGGGTTCTGCGGAGTGCTCGTAACGGACTTTTATTCGGCGTATGATTCACTCCCCTGCCCCCAACAGAAATGCCTGGTCCATCTGATGTGGGACCTGAATGCAGATTTACTAAAACAACCCTTTGATGATGACCTTAAATTCATAACCGCCGAGTTCGGTCATTTGGCTCGAACCATCGTTGGCACTATCGACAGATTTGGCTTGAAAGCACGGTTTCTCCGCAAACACGAGCATGAAGTGACACGATTCTGCAAAAGTCTCGGCGGGCGTAAGATGGTTTCCGAAATAGCTAAGCATTACCGTGAACGGATTTTAAAGCACAGGCACAAACTGTTCACGTTCCTTGAACACGACGGCGTGCCATGGAACAACAACAACGCAGAGCATGCCATCAAGCCGATTGCGAAATATCGGCCAATGGTGCGACGAACAATGAATCGCCGAGGCATTCAGAGCTATTTGATTCTGTTGAGCATTTACCAAACGTGCGAATATCGAGGCCTGAGTTTCTTGGATTTTCTCCTCTCGGGCCAAAGGGACATCAATGCCTTCGCCGAATCCAAGGGGAGGCGAAGGCGAAGGAGACCCACTGTCATGGGAACCCCAGAGAATGGACCGACGGAGGCTGACGCGGAACGACCATTCTGACCGATTGTCGTGGAGCGGGCAGAAAGACTGGGAATCGGGCGGAAATGGGTCTGGAGGCGGTTTTCCGTGATTTGGAGGGGGTCTAATTACCCCTCTCCGGCCCTGAAGTGTAAAACTGTTATACGCCAGCAATTCCGGCGACGCCTTCTGGCGAGGGGTCGTCTTTCCAGCTCAAGGATACAGGGCTCGATAAAACCGCTGGTGCGAAGCCGCATTTGTATCCGTGAAAACGAATTTGCCGGAATTGTCCGCCGTGCCGCTACCGAGCTGGGCCCAGGCCGGCGCGTTGAAGTTCGTAGTCGCCTCAATGCCATAGCTCCACCCGGGCGAGCCGGAGGCTTCGATGCGAAAACCGTTCGTGCCGGGCTGAGCCGAAAGGAGGTGCGGTGCGGAGGGCGCAGCCAAAAAGAAACTGCTCTCTACCGCAAATGGCCCTCCGGCGAATGCGCTGTCGATGGCCTGCACACTCCAATAGTAATTCGTCCCGGGCCGAAGATTGTTGAGCTGCGCGGTTAAGCGCGACCCCGTGTTGCCCAGGGCGGCTAACCGACGGGTCCCATTCGTGCCAGACTCCGGGCTCAGGATATCCGCGGCGCCTGGCGCGGTGCCCACGCGGAGATTGTAGTTCAAACCGGCGGCCGGCGTTTGCGCGTCCGCGGCGGCAGTCCAGTCAAAGATGATGCTCGGACCAAAGTTTGTGGCCACCAGGCCGGCGGGCGCACCGGGGGCCGTGTTCGTGACCGGGTTGTTATTGTGATAGAGGATCAGCAGATCCGCCCCTGCATCGTTGCCCGCGAGGACCAAATCCAGGTTTCCGTCGTTGTCGTAATCGGCCCAGATCAACGTGCCGAGGTACAGGTTGTGAAAAGCCTGCCCGGAATCCGAAAAGGTGTTGCCCCCGACGTTCCGATACAAGCGCGAGACTGGCACCTGGGCGACCGGATCGTAGCCCATGATCATGGCGTCGAGCTTGCCGTCGTTGTCGAAGTCGCCCCAGGCGGCTGAGGACCAGATCACGGGGAGCAGACCGGCGTTGATGTTGGTGAAAGTGCCGCCATCGTTACGGTAGATGCGCGCGATCCGGCCCTCATTCGAGTTGCCACCAAAAAGCAGATCAAGGTCGCCGTCATTATCGTAATCGCCCCAGGCGGCAAACCCAAGGTCTGTGCCGGGCAGATTCGCACCCGAGTGTGTGAAGGTGCCGTTTCCTTCGTTGCGCCAGAGGTTGGCCACGAGCCCGCCACCCGTAGTGGCTCCGCTGATGAGGATGTCGAGTTTGCCGTCGTTGTTGTAGTCCGCCCATGCCACGGCTCCGACGTAGCAGTTTGGAAAGGGATGCGCGACCGA
>DATDCV010000095.1:0-18754 GCA_036524155.1 Verrucomicrobiia bacterium | reverse complement strand
AACGGCTACCGTTGCGGCATTTGGGCTGCCGAGACAGGAGTGCGTCTGTAGCTGTATCAATCTTTCAAGTGGTCGCGCGTTGTGAGTTTCGTTGTGATTCTGTTGCAATTCCCGGTCGATCTTCGGTCTCCGAGTCACAACACCGGTGCCCAGAACACCGCGTAGTTGCTACTCATTGTCGTAACTCACCCGAGTAATCGTGCGCATGGGGTTCAGGGGGTCGCGGGTTCAAATCCCGCCGTCCCGACTACTTACAAACCCAGTTGCCAACGCCGCCGCTGGCGTCCACGTGAGCGCTGCCAAAGAGCATCGTGCCGGGAGGCTGGCCCGAGTCGAAATCCGCGGCAAACTGTCCTCCCGAGGTCACCCAGGCCACGTGGAAACTCCAGGCATCCGACACGGGCAAACTCCCATCCATATAGCTCAGAACAACGTTTTGTTGTGAGCCGGAGGCAAAAGGTGGGGTTGGGGTGTAGCTGATGGTCCAGACGCTTCCGCTCTTGGTAGTCGTCGGGACGACGTTGGCCCCGTTGATGGAAAGGGTTATGCCGCTCGAATTGATGGCGCTGGCGCCCTCGGCCAACTCCACCACCACGGGACCGCTGGCGGGCGCCCTGAGCGTGCCCGGCAGAGGAGCTATCGAACGGACGTAGGCCCGCGGCGCCGTGACACCGCTGTAGGCAGGTATGCCGCCGTTGGCGGTATCGTTCACCAACACCCGGGTTCCATCCGGGTTCACCGAAAAGATCTCGATGTTCGCGCCGCCGATGCCTTGTTCCCAGGTGCACCGCGCCGCGTAGAGCCCGGCCTGGGCGACTGTGATCGAGAAAATCGTATCTGCCGCGCCGCGCCCGCCGTCGAAAGCGCCCACCTTCGTCCCGGAGATGCGGTCGAAGGGGCTCACGCCACCGAGCGTCATCTCGAATCCATCGTCGCTGTTCACGCCCAAGGTGATTTCACCCGCCGGCAAGTCCAGCCACGTCAGTATCTCGGCCGCCACGTTCTCAGAGCTGCCGGTCAACCCCGGCAGGCCAGGAAAGGGGTTGTCGGGTGCGAAATTCCCGGCATTTTCAGCGCCATCGCGGCTGAGGTTAATGACCGTGCCGATGTTAAACGCGATCGGCGCGGTCGAAAAACCGGCGGGCGAGGCGGCAGCGAGCGCAGCGCCCAGCGCGTTCGGGTCGGCAATGTTGTCGCCCAACAAGCCAGCCAGTTGCTGCTCTGTCCGAACATTACTGTTCGGCTGGGGAGTCGTGACCTGGTGGATGCGCCAGACGAAACCGGGCCTGGAGGTATCGGCCGCGCCTAAGGGCATTACGTAGGTGGCGGGTATTGGAGTTTGCGCCCTCGCCACGCTCTCCAGCAAACACCCGGCCAGCGCGATGCCCATCAAGGTCGTTCGCCGCAGGCGGCTCCCCCTGCCCGGGCTGCGGCCGCCTGCTATGGTCACTTGCTCCTGGCCCGTTTCCAGTTCGGTCGCCGCATTGCCTTCGGGCCACGGGTCGCTTACCCGTTGACCGATGTTTCCGTACGCCACCCCGGCAGTGGACTGCAGGTTGGCCATTCCTGTTCGTTGAGTCTTCATATGTCCTGGCTAGCTATTGGTTACGGATTGAGCGCCTGAAAAGAAACCATTGCTCCTAATCCTCGCTCTCTTCGCGCTCGCGCGGCGGTGCCACTGTAATGTTGTAGGCAAGCGTGGTCTCAAAACCATTGGCATTCACCACATTCACCCAAATGGTGTGCCGGCCAACCGACAACGGTTCCAGGATCACGAAGTAGCCGTCCGCCACCTGCGGAAAGTGGGTGCCCGCGGGAACTCCCGAGATGTTATCGGCGGGGACGGTCACACCGAACGGCCCTGGTGACACCGCCCTGTAGTTTCGGAGGTTACGGATGGGGCGTCCGTCAACAGAAACCGCCAGGACGACGGCCGCATCGGCAGCCTCCGCCGCCGCGGCATACAGCGTCGGCACGTCGCAGACCACCCCGGGAACGGACGGCTCACAGTCGAAGGCGACCGCGCCAAAGACCCAAAGGTTGACAGGCACAAAGATGGCTTTGCCGGCCGGCATGGTGAACGTGCGCGTCAAGGACCCGCCCAAAGAGCTGCCCAGGAACCAAACAGGGCCGCTTTGACCAATGGCGGCGAATTCCCCGGTGGTGTCGTTGGCCCAGGGACTGGTGGCGATCGGGATGCTCATGGTCCATTGGATCTGGGCCACGGCCCATTCGCCGTAGCTCTTGCCATAGGGCTTTGAGTGTAGCGGGAAGACGCCGCGCTGTTCATCCGCCACGGCGGCGAAACCTGCGGCCAACGATGCGATGCCTAAGGCCGCCCCTAACAGGCCGGCTCGGTTGTACTTATGGATTTTCATTATATTTTGCCTTTCTCAAGGTCACTTCACATTGGTTTGTTCGTTGTTACTGAAACAAGGAGAGCGGAAACCCTTCCGCCGCCCATCCCCGGGGGGGCCGTGCTTCACAGGTCCATTCCGGGGCTACGCGGACATCTATCGCGTAAGAAAAGTACATCTTACACACTCGATTCGATTTGCTTTTTCAGTGTTCGATGTAAGAATGCGGTCGAGTCCCCGATGGATCTTGTCAGATGACCAGGCACGCCCCTTATTCGGGCTCGAGCGAACTGGCGCCGACGCGGGCGACTCTGCTCGAGCGGTTACGCGACCTGCAGGACCATGTTTCCTGGGAGGAGTTCTTCGACACCTACTGGAAGCTGATTTGCTGCGCGGCGGTGAAATCCGGCTTGTCGGACGCGGAGGCCGAAGAAGTGGTGCAGGAAACGGTGATTGGAGTGGCGCTGAAGATGGGAACGTTCCGCTATCAGCCCGAGGCCTGCTCGTTCAAGGGTTGGCTGATGCACATCACCCGGTGCCGCATCATTGATCACCTACGGAAACGCGGCGCCCGCGGCCGGCTTGTGCCGCTGACAGCAGAGACCGGCACGAGCGACGGCGGGATGCAGCTTAGGGATGAGGCCGCCGAGCGGGCCTTCGCCGACGTCTGGGAGGGCGAATGGGAGAAGAACCTGATGGACGCGGCGCGAGACCGGGCGAGGAAGGGGGTGAACCCGGAGCATTACCAGATTTTCTATCTCTATGGCGTCAAGAACATGCCGGTAACGAAGATCCGCGAGACTTATGTCGGTGCGTATAGCGACCGCTGCGATAGACTCGGTGTCTACTGGCTGCGAACCCGGTAGAAGCGGCTGGCCTCAGGCGAGGCGTTAGTGTCGCGCAATACGAGCACGCCGCCGGTCCCTGCAACGGCCGGGAGCAATGGTGTCCAGGTTGCCTGCCGCAGGTCATTCTTGTATTCCAGGAGATACGTCAGTCCTTGCCAGGTTTGGACCGATATACCGGAGATCGATCCGGCGCGCTCGAAATTACTGATGAACAGAGGCGGAACCGACACGTCCACGGTGGCTACCGCACTCTCCACGCTGCCCACGAGGTTGGACACCACCACGGTGTAGTCACCGGCGTTGCTCGGCTGCACATTTGTCACCAGGCAAACAGTGAGCGTCGCACCGGCGATGGCCGTTCCGTTAAAGCGCCACTGATAGGTCAAAGGTTCGGCGCCGGCTGCCGTCACATTCAATGCGATGTCACTGCCCGCCTCCGCCGCCTGGCCGGCGGGCTGCAGCGTGATCGACGGCGGCATCAGCACAGTCAGAGTTGCGGTTTCACTCGTTGCCAACCCGGCTGCATTCGTAATCACGACAAGATAATTACCTGCGTCGGCCAGGGTGACATTGCTGAGGACCAACTCGGCGTTGGTCCGCCACGCTAGCAGGTTCGTGGCCTCGAAGTACCACTGGTAGCTCAACGGTGCCGAGCCGGCAGCCGCGACAATAAAGGTCGCGTTACTGCCCACCGCCACCACCTGGTTCGTGGGCTGGGTTAAAATGGCCGGCGGTCCCAAAACAGTGAGAGTTGCCGGGGGACTCGTGACCGATCCCGCCGCATTGGTCACGACAACTCTGTAGCTGCCGGCATCGGCCGGTCCTGCATTCAGCACGTCATAACTGGAGAGAGTGGCTCCGGGTAATATTGTGCTATTAAGTCGCCACTGATAGCTCAGGGGCGTTGTCCCGGCTGCCGTCACGGTAAAGGTGACGTTGCTGCCAACAACAACTGATTGGCTCTCCGGTGGAGTCACAATCGACGGCGGCACCAGGACGGTCAGGCTTGCGTTTCCGCTGGTGATGCTCCCGGCGAGGTTAGTGACCACGACCGAGTAGTTCCCCTCGTTGGCGGGTTGTGCGTTCGCCACCGTGTAGCTGCTGAGGGTCGCACCGCTAATGTTGACCCCGTTGAAGCGCCACTGGTAACTCAACGGAGCTGTTCCCGTGGCACGGACTGTGAACACGGCGTTGCTGGTGGCCATCACTGTAATGTTCGTCGGGTGGGCCGTGAGGGTCGGCGGCACCAGCACGGTCAGGCTCGCATTTCCACTTGTGATGCTCCCCGCCAGGTTGGTGACGAGGACCGAGTAGTTGCCTTCGTGGGCCGGTTGTGCGTTCGCCACGGTGTAGCTGCTGAGGGTCGCGCCGCCGATGTTGACCCCGTTGAAGCGCCACTGGTAGCTCAACGGAGCCGTCCCTGTGGCAGTCACCGCAAAGACGACGTTGCTGGTGGCCATCACAGTAACGTTTGTCGGCTGAGCTGTGATATTCGGCGGCACCAACACAGTCAGGCTGGCATTTCCACTGGTGATACTCCCGGCGAGGTTGGTGACCACGACCGAGTAGTTCCCCTCGTTGGCGGGTTGTGCGCCTGCCACCGTGTAGCTGCTAAGTGTCGCCCCGCCAATGTTGACTCCGTTGAAGCGCCACTGGTAGCTCAACGGAGCCGTCCCTGTCGCAGTCACCGTGAAGACAGCGTTGCCGGTGGCGACCACTGTCCGGTTCACCGGTTGCGCCGTAATCGACGGCGGTACCAGGACAGTCAAGGTCGCGACCGCGCTGGTCACAGAACCCACGTCGTTGGTGACTACTACCGAGTATCCTCCGGCGTCAGCGGTTTGCGCCGATGCCAAGGTCAGGCTGCTCTGGCTCTGGCCGGCGAGCGGGATTCCGTTGAGACTCCACTGATAGCTCAAGGGCGCGCTGCCGCCCGCCGCCACGCCGAGGGTGACAGGCGTCCCTTGCAGGACAGTCTGACTCAGAGGCGGGTCGGTTATGACGGGCGGGTACAAAACCGTTAGTCTGGCTGCGGCGCTGGTTACCGTTCCACCCGAATTCCTCACCACCACAGCATAATTCCCCTCGTTAGCCGGCTGCGCATTCAGGACAGTGTAGCTGCTGAGCGTGGCTCCCGTGATATCGATTCCGTTGACCTGCCATTGGTAAGCGAGCGGAGGGGCTCCGCTGGCCGAAACGACAAAAGTGGCGTTGGCACCGACAGCGATGGTCAGGTCGACGGGTTGGGTGTCGATCGTCGGCGTGGTGGGTGCTTGCCCGGCGGTGGGAGGCATACCCTGCCAGTTCAACGGTTCATTGCCGAACTGAGCAGGATAGATGCGCTGCAACGACGCTCCGCCACCAGCCGCATTGGTCGGCCACGGCGAGGTGGGCTGATAGCCGACCGCCTCGACCAGGTAGTACGGGATGAAACTGTTCGCGGGCGTGATGTTCGGATAATCCGGGCGATAAACCTCGATTCGTTCGCCCGCGTTGTTTAACTTGCCGTCCCAGGGGCCGAAGACCGCCACCCCGACCGGCACGTTGTATTTCGTTTTGAAAGCGGCCAGTTGAGCCGGGTATCTGGCCGGGTCAAAGCCGACCACCAGCGCGCGGGTGCCCGGAGCCATAATGGCGCCTGTCGGAAAATCGTAGTCCACCGCGTGGCGCAAGTGCCACGTATTTGTAACCGCATTCGGGTCATAAAGTGGCACATTCGTCACGGCGATGTTCTGCAGCTCGACGTACTCGTTAACCCAGTCCTCGACGCCTCCGGGCAGATCCGGTGGATGGTACATAATTTCCGTGATCACCACCGGCCCGACGCGCGGGTAGGCGTTGTTGGTGCCCAGCGTGTTCTGGCTTTCCAGCACCAACTGCTCCTCGCCCAGGCTGTTCACATACCGGCAGAACGCCACGCCGTTTGGCGACGCACCGAACGCAAACCCGTGTCCGTAACCGGTTAGATTCGTGTTTGCATCCGCGGAGAACAGGTAAACCTCCTCGCCTATTGAACTAAGTGCGAATGCGTTCGGGCCCACCGAAAACTCGTTGCTGCGTATAGTGAGATAACCTCCAGCCGAAATGAAAGTACCGTCCGGTATGCGGTACTTAAGCGGTGTGTGGGCATCATCGGTCAACAACCAACCGCCGACATTGGCAGGACTGGACCCCGGGTTGAACAGTTCTATCGAGTCCTGCATTGGTGGATCAGTATGCGCGAGCACCTCATTCACCAGGACTCCGGGAATGGACGGCGGGGCCGGATCAGTCAGCCCGGGAGAACCGTAAATCGCGGCGCTCGGGCGCCAACTCTCTTTCAGACTCCATGTGGCAAGCCCTGCGTTGGGATCCCGGATTACAAGGGAAAAACCTAACCCGTCCGTCGTCGGATACCATCCGTCGTTATAGGTGAAATCCAGGATCGGCTCTTGCAGCGGCCCTTCCAGGATCACGTGGTCGCCGTCGTTCGCCAGATTGTTGGTGTAGACTCCCGCGACCAACGGACCAGTGCCATACCGCGATTGGAAAGCCGCCAAGTCCTTGACTACTACTACTTCCTGGCCGGCACCTAATGTTAGGCTTGGGAACACAAAGTGTATGCCTCCGCGCAATCGAAAGCCCTGGAGGTTCAGCGCCGAGCCGCTGATATTCATCAATCCGATAAA
The DNA here is from genome assembly GCA_036524155.1 of Verrucomicrobiia bacterium. GTDB lineage: Bacteria > Verrucomicrobiota > Verrucomicrobiia > Limisphaerales > UBA8199 > DATDCV01. The sequence goes on along the minus strand of DATDCV010000095.1, from coordinate 11,881 downwards.
CTCGAAATTGTCCGCGTCGTTGGTGTTGCCGGCCGGCGGAGGTAGGGGGTGGTACATCAACTCGGTGACCCGCAGCGGTGGGATGACAGTGTAAAACGTCGCCACCGTCGGCCCTGACCACGAGCTGCTAAGGGGCGGATTGTTTGCCCCGGTGAGGTTCTGATGCGCGGCATTGTAGTTGCGGGCAAACACGCGGGCGTTGGCGTTCAACGTGATGGTCGCGGTATTAAGCCTTGAGATAGCCGAGGGCGAAACGGCGCCTCCCGGGAGGCGCGGGTCCGTGCCATCCAGCGTGTAGTAGATGGTGCTGTTGGGTTCGCGTGTGGACGTGGTTACGGTGAGAGTAAACCCGCTGGAAATCGGGCCTCCCCCGCTGCTGAAGACCGGCGGATTCAGGAAGTTGGTGTCCACGAACTCCACCCGGTTCGAGAACCACCACTTCGTGTAATCCAGTTCTCCCTGCCATGTGCCGGGGACAGGGAAGGTATAGGTCAGGCCGTCACCGGTCACGGCACCGGACCGGGGAGTCGTATCCGAGCCGCCCCCGCCCGCCCAACGCACGTATTCACGGCCGGTGGCCTCGCGCACCTCGTCGCCGAACTGCTCGATCCGGGCGGTCAGGTTGGTGGTGCTGTAGATGCTCTTTCTCAGCTCCTGGTATCGGTCAATCCAACGCTGCCAGAAATCCGGATCCGTGAAAAGCCGGCCATACCAGGGATTGTGGAACGTGTTTCCGGCGTTGAACATGTCCGTGCCGCCATCCATGTCCGCCGATCTCCAGCGTCGCGGGTTGAACGCGCGGGCGTCGTCTCCGGTGCGGGTGCCAAAGCAACGGTCGAAATCCCAGAGTGGCCCCTGCACGATCTTCCCCTCCCGGGGTTTGTAGAAGTAGGCGCTGATCCGCAGGGCATCTACATTGAACACCAGCGTCTGGTGCAGGTGATAATCGATCCAGGAATCCAGGTCGATATACGCCGCGTAACCCGTCGCGGGGTCTCTCCAGGTGCTGGAGTTCATCAGTGCCGAATAGAACTGGTTCAAATAATCGCTGATGTATTGCTGTTGAGCGGGGCTGTTGGTGATCGCGTAATAGTCCGGGTCCACGTAGGTCATTGAGGCATTCGCGGCATTTAACTGCGGTGGATCCCCGGCCTTGGTCTTGTCGATGCTCAGCACATAGCCCCCTGTGACGCTCGGCGCGGTGGTGTTTTCCGGGTGCAGCTTGTCGATGTCCACGCGGTGGTTGCCGATTTTGATTTTCTCCTCCAGCACATACAGACCGTAATAGTCGGACGATGTCACCGGCCCGGCGGTCCCCAAACCGGTTTTCAGGTAGACCTCTACAAACCGTGTCCTTGAGGTGTAATGGCCCATATCGCGGTATAGCTGATGGGAGAGCCGGTTATGCATCAGCACCTTGTCGTATTGGTCGATCCCGTAGAACACCCAATCGCTCTCGGCAGGAAAACCTGCCAGTGGCACGTCCAGGTCGTCGCCGAAGTCGTCCCGCGTCTCGACCCTGAGGTTGGGCTTCGGGTTCCAAAACGTCGCCTGGCCGCGGCGGTGGAAAATGCCCTGAGCCGATTGATCGGGCGCGTTCGTGGGCGTGCTCCGTCCATAGCGGGTATCGAACACCTGCATCGTCATGAATTGGTCTGCGGTCGCGGCAATGTCACCGCCGCCCATATTATGGAAGACGACAATCGGAAGATCCGAGCTGAACTGGGCAACAGAGGAGTCCAACTGCAAGTAAGTCTCGCTGTGGGGCGAGCCCGGAAAGTATCCGGGCTGAGTGGGAAACGCCCGGGCGCGTACTTGGGTGGTCCCGCTGATGGTCAGCGGCCCCGTGTAAGCCGGCGAAGTTGCATTGGGCACACCTGTCATGGCGGCCGTGGTCCCGTTCGTTACCAGAAAATAGCGAATCACCGCAGTCGGATCCGCGCTGCTCAGGCTCAGCGTGAAAGCCTGCTGAAACGTGCCGCCCGGGACTGAGAAAATCACCTCTGGACCAAACCCGGACCCGAGGCCCGCGTTTGGCTGCCTCGGAGTTGGAGTCGCGCAATAGCCTGTTAATGAGGAATCCAGCCGGTCGCGCCCGTACGAGATATCGTCATATTGTTGCGGGTAAGCTGGAAAATAGGACACCAGCGTGGCGCCATCGGAGTACACCAGGCCCAAAAAACTGCCGGCGGTCTTGCTTAATTTAAAGCTGGTGTGCAGCGGCGCCGCGGAATTGGTCCGGTTCTTCCCCGAAGCCCACACCAACAGGTATGACCTCGAGGGAAGCGTCACCCCCGCAGGGAATTGCCACTTCCTCAATGTGGCAGGGTCATCGGTAAGGTACCAGCCGCCTATGGTTACCGGATCCAGACCGGCATTGTAGATTTCGACCCAGTCGGAGTAACTGCCATCCTCGTCGCGAATGGTCTTTGAATTTCCGGCCATGAACTCCGTGATAAGAACCTGGCTGGCGACCGCGTTCGGGTCGACCGTGTACGTGTAGCTGCCACCGGCGAACCGGTTGGAGTTTGCAGTGAGATCAACAATACCGTGAGCTGCGTTCCAGGCCACCTGCACCACGCCGGGAGCCTGCGGCGCGAAATCGAACACGTAGGCGTTCGGTGCGTAGGCCGTTACATTCGTCGCCGGAGTGCCGTTAATCAGCAGATCCGTGGCGTCGACACCTTTGACACCTTTGTTGAAGTGGATCTCCACCTGGTTCAGGGCTGCCAGCGTGCTTCCCGGGGACGGTATCACCTCGGAAACCGTGGGTGCGTTGGTGTCGCGGACTCTCTGGTAGCGCACCACGTCTAATGTCATTCCCCAAACGATGTCGCTGCTTGAGGAGTTCACCTGGTGGACCGAAGCTGCCACTACGTTCGTGCCGGGGCGTAACCCCCAACCAGGCATTTCAAGATACTCATCCACTGTCGCATCACTACCTCCTGAGGAATCGGGCGGGTAGCCCGTGGCGAAGCTCAAGTTGGTGATTGTTCCCGAGGGCATTCGAACCCGTTTCGCCTCTCCGCCGTTGATGTAAATCATGGCTCCGTCATCAGCCCGGATGTTGGCCAGGAGTGTCCCCGGCAGGAGATCATTCGTCACGCTGACTGCGGTCCGGAAATAGTAAGCATGCCCCGCGCTTAAACCCGCCGGGGGCGACCGCGGGTCCGCCAGGGTTGTCTTGATCAACGTCGTGATCAACGAATTGTTTTCGTAAGCTAATAGCCCAGGTCCCGATGGCCACGTGGCGTCGCTATAGTTCGTCGCTGGCCAATTCACGCCGTCGAGGTTGTTCGTCTGGTTGTACTTCCAGAGGTTTGTGTAATTGAGCACCCGATTTGTCACCGCTGCCCCGGGCAATCCGGGATCGACCGTCAGCACGGCTGCCGCGCTGGTCACCGAGCCCAACGTGTTCGTGACTCGCACCGAGAACGCGGCATTCTGGTCCCCGCTGGCGACGGCGGCGATCGTGTAACTGGTCCTGGTGGCTGAACTCAGGGCAGCTCCATCCCTGAACCATTGGTAGCGCAGAGTCCCGCCACCGGTGGCAGTCACCGAAAATGTCACCGGGTCGCCACAAAAAATAGTCTGGCTCGCCGGCTGCTGGGTTATCGACGGCGCCTGGCCGAACATCCCAAAGGGAATGGCGGTCAACAGAGCCACAGCTAACAACGGTTTGCTGTCGGCACGGACGCTAATTTTCATGATGACTTTTAAACTTCCGGTTGGCTGTGTCGTGAACAGCCGGCCCCCCGGCCAAGGTCGATAAGGCTGTCAGAAGACGCAGTGTCGGTGAGCGCAGAAAAGGGGGATGCAGTCGAGATCGAGACCCTTCGGCGCTATCGCAGTGTTGCCAAAGCAAATCTTCGCACTGCCGGGCATCCTCTGCGAGCGCCTTCGCCAGCCAATTCACCATCTGTTCTGACAGCTGAGAGAGCAGCACCAGTGCCAGCCTGCATTCGCCTGCACCCTTGCGTCAAGTTTAGGAACAGCCGGATGCGGATTCGTTGAAAGGCGGAGACTTCGTGCTGGCAGGCGGTTTGTGGAGCGTGACAGGCGCCGTGCGGACCGAGGGCGCATCTTTCCTAACCGTGGCCTGCACGCCGACCAACGGCGTGATCATCTCTTGGCCCGCTCCGTCCGCTGGATTCATTCTTCAGGAGAACCCCCGCCTTGGCACTGCCGACTGGACTCGCGTCGGCGCGACTCCGGTAGAAGCCGGTGGCGTCAAACAGATCATCGTCACCCCACCGGTGGGTTGCCGTTTCTACCGTCTCATATACCAGCAATAAACAGGGCCGATGGCCTGAGAACGCACTGCGCCTTTTGGTCAGTGCCTGAGAACGCTAACGCTGCTTCAGGAGACGTTCTTTACGGTCGTCTGGCAGCGGAGTCTGGGCGATCCAGGTCCTGGCCGCGGTTGGATCAGTCTGCAACCATTGGCGGGCGACATTTTCGATCATCATGTCGCGTTGTCCGCCCTCCGGCATCTTGGTCACCCATGCGGCGGCCAGATCGGGGTATTGCCACGAGGTCTGGTTCACGAAGGTTTGGATCGCCCGTTCCTGACCTCTGTCGGCCGGCAGCGTGGCGAGCCATTCGCCGGCGGCCTTCGGGGCTTCGCGCGCCCAGGTCGAGATGACACTCTGGATAGCGCTATCGCGGTTCTGACCTTGCGGAAAACTCGAAACCCACGCCGCCGCCCCTTTCGGGTCCGCGTAGCTCCATTGTGATACGACCGATATGGCGGCGTTATCCTGAGCGCTTCCCGGCGGCAGGCCGGAGACGAACTTCGCCGCTTCTTCTGGGGAGTTCTGGGCAATGCCTGAGGCAATCCCGCCCAGGAAAGAGTCGCGAGCACCGCCCGCGGGCAAGCGGTCTGCCCATTCAATCGCAGTTTTCGAATCATTGGCTGCCATTGAACTGGCCATGCTCGAAAAGAAACGATTCTGTTGTTCCGCCGGCAGGGTCTGTCCAAACGCGGCCGCGCCGTCGGGGTCATGTTGTGCCCAGGCGGGGCCGAGATTGCCGAGCGCGTTCTGTTTGGCCCGTCCTTCAGGCAACTGAGTCGCCCACTGGATCGCGCCGTCCACATCCCACTGGCTCCATTGACTGGCGATATTGCTGATGAACATATCGCGCTCCTGGCTTGGCGGAAGAGTGCCAGCGAAAGCCGCGGCGGCTTTGGGATCGCTCTGGGCGAGCTGCCAGGAAACGCCCTGGAGCGCATTCCGTTTGGCCGAACCCTCAGGTAGCGTCTGGATCCACTCCATGGCGGCTGCCGGATCATTCTGGGCAAGGGAATGGATGAGTTGGTTGACGGCCATGTTCTGCCCGTTTCCCGGCGGCATCGCGGTAACGAAGGCGGCGGCGGTCTTCGGATCCTGCCAGGAAAGGCTGGAAACGATGCTTTGCATGACACGGTTCCGCTCCGAGGCGGACTGAAGGCCCTGCACGTACTCCAGCGCCGCAGTCGCATCCTGCTGCGCCCACTGGCTGACCACGTTTCCAAGCAGGCTGTTCCGTGCGCTGCCCGGCGGCAAGTTCTGCGCAAATGCAAGCGCGCCTTTCGGATCCGATTGTGCCCACTGGGAGCTGAGGCTGCTTAATGCGTTCTGCTTCACGGCGCCCTCCGGCTGCCCCTGTACCCACGCAACCGCCGCGTCCAGATCGCTGCCGGCCCACTGCGAGACGATGGATCCTATCACACTGCGCTTATCGTTTGGGTTCGCAAGGGAATTAGCCCACGCGATCGCCTGCTGCGGGTCCTTCGCGGCCCAGTTTGAGGCCACCGCCTGCAACGCCTGCAAGCGTTGCTGGCCCGGCGGCAGTTCGACCGCTTTGGAGGCAGCGGCAACGACGTCTTTTTCCGCCCACGAATTGAAAATGCTGCTTACGTAACCATACTGCCACTGGCGGTTGCCCCCGGTGGTTTGCTGCAGCTCCAGCGCAGCCTGCGGGTCTGCTAAAGCCAGGTTGTTGACGACGCTGTTGATCGCTGAATTGCGAAATGGCCCCGGAGCAAGTTCCTTCGCCCACACCGCCGCTCCCTCCGGGTCCTTTTCACTCCAGCCGCGCAGAACGGCCAGCATTGCCTGCTCCCGGGCGTTTTTGGTCCGCTGCGTGTTTGCGTAGGCCATCGCGGCCGCAGGGTCGCTCTCCGCCCAACGCGACAGCAACTGGCCTCGTAACCCATCACGGGCGGATTTTGACGGGTTCTTCTCCAGAGCTGCCAGCAGCGCCGGCATTTCTGCCGGCCTGACTTCATCGAGGGCCCTTCGCCATTCTCCGGAACGGAAGACATCACCCGCGTTAAGGGTTTGCAGCCTCGCTGCGAGGTGGGATGTCGCAGGTCCCGCTTCGTCCGTCGGGCCAGCCTTTGTCCCGCGGCTGTGGACGGCGGGTATCTTCGTCGGCCGCTCTGCCAGGTTTTGCTGCTGCGATACTATCCCAGGTGTATTGACGGCAACCACCCCCTGCTTCCCGAGAAAGTAGCCCACACCGACTGCGCCGACGACAACCAGCATGCCGCCGATGATGACCTTCGGGTTCATAAACTCTTGTGACTGAACCTAAACGTTTTGTCGCGCCAGCCTGGCAAGGATACCTCCCGATACAAATCCAACACTCAAGCCGTTCACCGGCAAAAGAGTAGGCCATCAGTTTGCTCGACGCAATGGCTCAATCCTCTGTCACTCCCGAAACAACCGCAGCCGCCGGACCAGTGCGTATAGCCGCCAGCAACTACCCCCCGGCCGGCAGTCGTACAAAACCGGAACGGCCTGGCCTCTCTAGACGCACCAAGTAATTTCAATGGGAATAGCACGCCAACGTGCGACGCCGCAGCCAACCGTCGCTACCAAGGGCTACTTTCTCGTCAAGCGCTTAAGCTGGTCATCTCCCGGGAGCACGCGGACTCCCGGTCTCCGGCATTCTGGGGCCAACTCGATGCGCTTGTGACCATGAGGATCGAGTGTTTGAGCTGCGCGATGCCCCGGGATACACGGGACCGAACGGTGCCGATTGGGACTTTCAAGATGTCAGCGATTTCCCGATAAGAATAGTCCTCGACATAAAAAAGGGTAAGCGCCGCCCGGTAGGGTTCTCGCACCTCCCCGAGAAACTTGAGCGCCCGCACCCCGTCAAGCGTGTTGACCCCTTCCGGCAGGACGAGGGGCAACTCTTCATCCGCCACGCTCAGCTCGACATGCGGAAAACGCATAGCTCGTTCGCAGATACCAAGAAACTGGCGGTGCAGGATCGTAAACAGCCACGATTTGACCTTGCTGCGATCCCGCAACTGATGGCGCTTAGTCGCCCAGATATAGAACGTGTGCTGAGTCAGATCGCACGCGTCGGCCTCCGTGCGTACCAGGCTGAAGGCGAATCGGTAGAGAGGTTCATACCATTGGGACACGACCTGTTCAAAATCATCCGGAGCCATAGCGCAGTTCATAATGTGTTGTTCTCGACGCTATCCTCTTCCCGAGAATCGAGCGCAGGGCAATGGGACTAAGGAGCCAGCCCGATGGCCCCGGACGCTCGCCACCCTGCGCCGACCGATTCTTGGATGCGTTCCGGTTCCGGTTCGCAGGCCGTGGTTTCAGTCCGGCTTGTAAAGATGTTCAGGTGAGTTTATGGTGTTATCAGGTGATCCCAAACTCTTCAACCCGATGACCGCCATTAGCAGGGAGTTCCAGGGCTTTCTTGCCGGCCGGCCAGCGCCGTTCCCGGCCGACGGAGGGCGCCCTTGAGGCGACTGACGCCGGCGGGCCGCGGTCAAATCGACTATGAACCCATGAATGCTCCGAGGGGCTCAACCCGTGACCGGGGCGAAAGTGCCAGTGCGGCCTGCGGGTTCGTGGGGCAGGATGCTCCTGTGTTCGAAAGCCTGTTTGAGCGGAGTGCTGATGCGATTTGGCTGGTTGACCCTCAAGCCGGGGTTGTGGCGGACTGTAACCAGGCGGCAGTCGAGTTGATCGGCGCGCGGGACAAAGCCAACCTTCTCGGGGCACGGCTTGAGGATCTCTCTCCGCCCGTCCAGGCCGACGACTCGCCCACCGGGGAAAAGGCGGCGCAGATTACCACTCTGGTGGAACAGCACCGGGGGTATCGGTTCGAATGGCTCATGCGGCGGATGGATGGCCGGGACATTCCCCTGGAAGTCTCAGCTACGCCGATCCTCCTGCGAGGGCGGAGCCTGCATGTGGTCGTTGCCCGCGACATTTCGGAACGCAAAAGGGCTGAGTGCCGTTTACGGGAATTGAACCAGTCCCTGGAGCGTCGCGTGGCCGGGCGCACGGCCGAACTCAAGACCAGCGAGGCGCGATTTCGCGCACTGGTCGAACACGCTCCGGAGGCCATCGTTGTATTTGAGGGAGACACCGGGCGCTTTTTGTTCGGCAATGATCATGCCTGCCGCCTTTATGGGGTGCCGATGGCAAAATTGACCGAGTTGACGCCTGCGGAGGTGAGTCCTGAGTTTCAACCGTGCGGCCGTCGCTCCAGTGAGATGGCCCGCGAAAAAATGGAGGAAGCGCTCACGGGGGGCACGCCGGTTTTTGAATGGACCCACCGGCAGCCCGATGGCCGTCTCATCCCGACCGAGGTACGGCTGCTGCGCCTGCCGGCAGAGGGTCAAAATCTGGTTCGCGCCAGCATTATTGATAACACGGAGCGGAAGCGCGCGGAGCAGACGCTGCGCGAGTCGGAGGAAAAGTTTCGGGCGCTCTTCGAAGGCTCCAGTCAGGGAATCACTCTTCACGACGAGAACCAGATTCTCGAGGTGAATCCCGCGGCGGTGCGGATTTTGGGGTGCCAAAGCCCCCAGGAGGTTTTGGGCAGACATCCGAGCGAGACTTCGCCCCCGTTCCAGCCCAACGGTGAAAGCTCCGCGGTCTTGGCCCGAAAGTATATTCAAGAATGCATGGCCAACGGCAGCGCACGTTTCGAATGGCTGAGCCGCACTCCGCAGGGCAAGGAGGTGCCACTGGAGGTGGCCTTGACACGAATTCAATGGAGCGGGCGTCAGATCATACAGGCGTTCATCACGGATATTACGGAGCGGAAGCAGTCTGAACACGCGTTGCAGGAAGCCAATCGGGAGCTGCGCCGTGAAATCGAGCAGCGTATTCGCGCTGAGGAAGCGCTCAACGCGCGCGTGCGCACCTCCACGTTGAGCAACGAAGTGGCGCTAGCCCTTAATGCCGCTACCGAATTGCCGGCCATGCTCCAGCAATGCGCCGAACTGGTGGTGAGGCATTTGGACGTCGCCTTCACCCGCATCTGGACCCTCAACGAAGCAACACAGACCCTGGAACTCCAAGCCAGTGCCGGTTGTTACACTCACTTGGATGGACTCCACAGCCAGGTCAAAGTAGGTCAGTACAAGATCGGTCTTATCGCCCAGGAAAAGAAGCCCCATTTGACCAATAGCGTGCAAACCGACGTCCGGGTGAGCGACAAAGAATGGGCCAGACGCGAGGGGATGATCGCGTTTGCCGGCTACCCGCTGCTGTTGGAGGACCGGGTTCTGGGGGTGCTGGCCCTGTTCGCCCGGCGCCCCCTCGCTCCTGACGTTTTGAAGGCACTTGGGTCGATAGCGGACTCGATCGCGCTGGGCATCGAACGGAAGCGCGCCCAGACCGCACTGGCAGAAAGCGAAACGCGGTTCAGCGTGGCGTTCCAGGCAAGTCCGATCTTCTTCGGCATCGCCCGCTTGAGCGATGGGCGGTTTGTGCTGATCAATGACGCGTTCGTGACCTGGTCAGGGCACAGCCGCGAGGAAATTCTGGGGCGAAACACGACCGAGCTCACCGTCTGGGAGAGCCAGGAAGATCGCGAAGCCTATTGGGACGATTTGCGCCGAACCGGCTCCATTCGCGCGCGCGAGTGCCGTTTCCGCAACCGCAGCGGGAAACGGTACACGATGCTGCTGTCCTCCGAAGTGATCCAGCTAAACCGCGTGCCGCACATGCTGACTCTCGGGCTGGACATTACCGAACGGAAACAAGCTGAAGCGGAGTTGCGGGCCAGTGAGGCCCGGCTGCGGGAGAGTGAAGCGCGGTTCAGTGCCGCCTTCGAAGCCAGTCCCATATTCATCAGCATGATGCGGGTGAGTGACGAGAAGTACGTCCTGGCCAATGAGGCGTTTGTGAGTTGGCTGGGATGCACCCGGGAGGAAGTTCTGGGCCGGACCTCGGCCGAACTGGGCATTTGGGCAAATCTCGCCGAACGCAGGCTGTGCTGGGACGAGCTCCTTAGCATCGGCTCCATCCGTCAAAGGGAGTGCCGCTGGCGCGATCGCCGCGGCCAGGTATTCACGATCCTGCTGTCGGCTGAGACCATCAGGCTGAATGACGTGCCCCATGTGCTCTCCATGGTCCTGGACATCACTGAACGCAAACAAGCGGAAGTTGAAATGAGAAAAGCGCTCGGCCGGGAAAAGGAACTCAGCCAGCTCAAAGGCAATTTCGTCTCCATGGTGTCCCACGAGTTCCGCACGCCGTTGGCGATTATCCAATCTTCAGCCGAACTGCTGCGTGAATTCTTTCAGAAAATGCAGCCGGCTGAACGGGACGAACAGCTCGCGTCCATCATCGGAAACACGCGCCGCATGGCCGGGATGATGGAAGAGATCCTGGTCCTCAGCCGGCTGGATGCCGGTAGATTGGAGTTTAGGCCCTCAGCGCTGGACCTGAACATCTTTTGCCCCCGCATCGTGGATGAGGTTCTTTCCGCCACCAGCCGCTGCTGCCCCATCGAGGTTTCGGTAGCCTCGTCCCTGCCGCAGGCGCTCGCGGACGAGCGATTGCTGGAGCACATCTTTACCAACCTGCTGAGCAACGCGGTGAAGTATTCCGAACCGGGAGCCTGCGTCCGATTTGCGATCGAGCGCGATTCCGCTGAAGCTCTATGCGTCATCCGCGATGAAGGGATAGGGATTTCTGAGGACGATCAACAAATGCTGTTTACGGCCTTCCATCGTGGCGCCAACGTCGGAACCCGGGCCGGCACCGGCTTGGGCCTTCTGCTGGTAAAGCGTTGCGTGGAGCTGCACCACGGCAGGGTGCGGATCGATAGCAAAGTGGGACAGGGCACCACCGTGACCGTCCGGCTGCCGGTTTTTGGAGCCAAGCTATGAAAAGGATTCTGGTGATTGAGGACGAACCCGAGATGCTTCGCAACATCACCGCGCTCCTCCGCTATAGGGAGTACGAGCCCCTCGCGGCTGAGAACGGGCGACGGGGGGTGGAAATGGCGCAACGGGAGAGGCCCGATTTGATCCTGTGCGACGTCACGATGCCGGAATTGGACGGTTACGGCGTCTTGCGCGCCCTGCAAGCCGATTCCAAACTGGCCTTAATTCCCTTCATCTTCCTGACGGCTAAAGGCGAAAAAGATGATCTTCGCAGTGGCATGAACCTCGGCGCCGATGATTACCTCACCAAGCCCGTCGCCAACAACGACCTGGTCCAGGCGATTGAAGCGCGCCTCAGCCGTTCCGCAAGACAGGTGAAGCGTGAGTTCAAGCCGGATTTCTCTTCAGCTCAACCCCTGCTAAAGCTGGGTCTCACGCCCCGGGCATCGGAAACGCTTCTCTGGCTCTCACAAGGCAAGACAAACTCGGATATCGCCACCATTCTTGGTATCACCGAGTCAACCGTGAAAAAGCACGTCCAGGAAATATTCGAAAAACTCGGGGTTGAAACCCGGGGCGCCGCCACCGTGCGAGCGCTGGAGGTGCTTAATGCTGCTGACTCTTCAATTCCCTGAGTGGCGGGGCAGTCCGGCCAGCGGGAGCGACCGGGTCCAGTCTCAGTCGGCGGAGCCCGAAAGGCTGGAAATAACATTTCGGGGGAGCCCTTGTCTCGGTCAT
>DATDCV010000094.1:0-17717 GCA_036524155.1 Verrucomicrobiia bacterium | reverse complement strand
CACGACCACCGACACCCGCCTGGGCGAAGTGCTGACTTCGCTGAAGCGTTACGGCCTCGCGACGAACACGGTTTTCATCTACACGACCGATCAGGGCGCGGAGTGGCCCCGGTGCAAATGGACGCTTTACGATTCCGGACTGCGCGTGCCCGTTGTCGTCCGTTGGCCGGGCGTCATCAAGCCGGGCACCCAGTCCGACGCGCTGATTTCGCTGATCGACCTCACGCCGACCTTTGCCGCCATTGCCGGCGGCCAACCTCCAAAGGACATTGACGGCGTCAGCTTTGCCGATGTTCTCCTGGGGCGGGCCACCGTTTGCCGGCGGGAACTTTTTGCGACGCACACTGGCGACGGTACGATGAATCTGTTTCCCCAACGCGCCGTGCGTGACACTCGCTACAAGTACATCCTCAATCTTCATCCGGAACGCGACTGGACGACCCACTTCACCAAGGTCCTGGGCATCCCCAATAGTCATGCCGAGGTCTGGAATACCTGGCTGACCAAGGCGAAAACCGATCCTGCAGCGGCGCACCTGGTCAACCTCATCGTGCACCACCCGGTAGAAGAACTCTACGATACGCAAGCGGACCCTTACGAACTCACGAACCTGGTGGACCAACCTGAGGTGAAACCGGTTTTGGAGCGTCTGCGCGGCCGGCTCGCGCAATGGCGCAAGCAAGTTGGGGAACCGCAAGGCGGGGAATAGACGTCCAACCTGTTCCCGGCCTCACTCGACCAGGAAGGAGGCAGCTACGGCGTTCTCCTATAGAGGATCAGCGCCGATCCGGGCTGGTCTTTGACGGCAACGGAGACTCCGTTTTCGATCAATGTGCGGCCAGTGACCTTCGTGGTGCTGGAGGTGTCAAGGTTAGTGATCTCGTAAGACGAGTTCGGATCGACGCCGTTCAGATGGATTGCCTTGGCCGCGTCAGGGCATTTTTCCCGCCTGAACACGACGGCGCACCCGGCCTTGAGATCCGGATTGTCAAACTGGTAGCCGTACCATTGGGACTCGCTCTCATTGTGAGGGAAAAGCGGGTAGAAGTCTCCGACCATATAGGGCCGCAGTTTGTTGTAGATAGCCACCGTATTCCTCACCGAAATACCTGCGTTGTCATTCGTGTCGCTCAGGCTTTCTTTCGAGCTGGCTGCTACCAGGATATTGCCGGCGGTCATCGCGCTGCGAAAAGCGTAAGCAGGTTCCAGGGCGAAATTGCCGCATCCGTGCATGGGAACCCATCGGAAGAGACCGCCGTTCTGGAGCTGGTTGGCGGCGGGTTTCGATTCGGCGCACTGCATATCGCTGTGCCAGAGCGGGAGGCTCCGGGAAGAAGTCTCGAGGTCAATGCGCCGTCCGCCGCTGGCGCAGTTGTCAATGACCAACCCAGGATGCCGCGCGCGGAGATCATCCCACATCGCATAAAGCCCCTCGATGTGGCGAATCTCGGTGATCCCCTGCCTGTCCGGCGCATCGTTTCGTCTCCAGAACCCCAGCGGTGGGAGGTTGAAATCCCAACGCAGCCAGTTAATCCGGGCGGCGGTGATCTGGACGTCGATGTAGTCCGTGAGCCATTTTCGCGCCTTCTCATCGTGCAAACGGAAGAGCTGGCTCCACTCTCCCTGGGCCTTCATCACGAATTCGGGATGTTCCTTGTCGATTCTGGTGCCGGGATGAACCCGTTCCGGCTCGAACCAGAGAAGATATCCGAGTCCGGCGGCCTTCGCCGCATCCCCCACCGGCTTCAGCCCGTTGGGATACTTTGCCAGGTCCGGCTCCCACGTCCCGGTTCCTTCGGGGAACCCCTTCGGATACCATTGCTGCGGGTCCATATCCGACCAGAACACTTCGATGCCGCGTTCGGCCAGAGGCTTCATGGCGGCCACGTGCGGCTTCTCGTAGTTGCCGTCCTGGTCCGCCCAGCTCACGCTCGCGCAGATCGGGGAGAGCACCAACGCCCCGTCGCGGCGAGGCATATAGTGGGCCATGATGACCTGGCGGAAGAGATTGTTCCCACGGATTGCGTCGTCGCCTTCCCAGAACACTAACAACATCCTGGGAGTGCGAATCGTCTCGCCCGGATGAAGTTTGAGATGGGTGAGTTGCTGACCCGCGCGCAGTCGGAGCCTGCCGTCCGCATTCACCTCGAATCCGGCCTCCCACTGCCCCGACCAACCCACCGCCGCCGCTATCCCGCCCGTGCGCCAGTCCACGTTGAAATAGGGCATGTGGCCATCCGATGACCTTCCGCCGTTCGGCGCCAGGACCAGCGGCCCGGGCCTGGCGGCCGTCAAAACGTCATCCACAGGCGCAAAGCTCTGACCGGAATTGCTGTCTCCCAGAGAATGGTGAATGGCAAATCCATCTTTGCCACGGCTTTCAATCAGCAAATCGAGCGGGCGGATTTGCTCGATGATCGGAGTGTCTTTGCCGCTCGTATTGGACAGATGGAGCACCCATTCCACAGCGGGAAAGTCCGCGTAGGCCACAGCCGTGCAACGGACCTGGAGCCCGGTCTTCGGATCGGTATAGGTGAGCGTGTGTTCCGTCCGTTTGTTGTCGAGCGTCCGGCTCGCGCGCTTGAGTTCCCAGGTTTTCAAGAGATCGGCTGAAGGCCTGCCCTCGTAGGTGAAAGAGAAGACAGAACCGCCGTCCTTCGACTCCTTCCCGCCCTCGAACTTTGCAGCCGACCAGTTGCGCGACACAGCCATTTCGGCGGGAGACGGTGAAACCGCCAAAGCGAATTGTGCGCCGAGCAATCCCAGCACAGTAAGGGTGGTTAACGTCTTTCCGGCCACCGCGGCATCGTCCCGATTGGGGCAGCGGGAGTCAAGCGCACGGAGCGATGGATCAGTTGCGGGCGGGCCAGGCAACCGGCGCGCGGACTTCAGTCCGCATCAACTTCCGTCGGCAGAGGGCGGGAGTGCTTGGGCGTGTTATAGCGGCAGCAAGCTGCGCGCACTCCATACGCTGGCGCGCAGTTCGGGGTGCACCGGCAGTCGCGAAGCGTATGGAGTGCGCGCAGCTTGCTGCCGCTTTCGGTTCGGTGAGCAGACGCAAGGAATCTCCCTCTCTTCCTCTCCAGGGAGGCCGGGGAAAGGAGGCCGATATGTCTCTCTATTCGGGGACGCTACACTAGCGACATGACTGGCCTCCGAGGCACGAAACCAGACCCCGCGGCCAAATCCAAACATTGGATCAAAATGGCCAAAATGGCTGGTGGTGTCCTGATGCAGCCGGCTCGTTCGTCGTATTAATACATAACAGTATGGAAAGTAATACAATGAAAACGAAAATTGGTTCATTATTCGCAACGTTGCTGCTGGCGGGTTCGGTGGGGGTCCAGGCGGGGGGGCCGGCAAAGACGGCCTCAGCCTCGCCGTCGCCGGAGTTCGAACGCATGAAGGGCCTCGTCGGCGCCTGGAAAGGGAAAACCGACATGGGCCAGGGTCCGATCGAGATGACGGTCGAATACCGGCTGATTGCGGCCGGCAGCGTGCTCGAGGAACGGGTTTTTTCCGGCACGCCAAACGAGATGGTCACCATGTATTTCGACCGCGGGGGGAAGCTGGCGCTGACGCACTATTGCATGCTGGGCAACCGGCCGGCGATGCTCCTCAAATCGTCGGACGCCAAAACGCTGACGTTTGACTTCGACGCGACCTGCGGCATCGATACGACCAAGGAATCGCACATGCACGCGCTGACCATCACGTTCGACGACGCGGACACCATTACCACAAGCTGCAAAGCCTACATGGACGGCAAGGAAACCGAGGATCACGCTGTCACACTCAAGCGGGTGAAGTCCTGAGGCAAAGCGAGTCATTGGCCACCGGGAGAGCCTGCCGCGCACGGGCGGCAGGCTCTGAGTTTGCTACAGGCCGTGAGTTCCCCGGCGGAATATTGCCATAGGATGACGCCGGATCAATGTCGGCCCTGTGTTAGAAATCGAAGACCGCCGGGGCCAGAATCACCTGGCAGCGCGCGGTTGGTTCAGCGTCGGGAGTGGCGCTCAGGCTCGCGCGGAGCGTGTAAATGCCGGGTTTGAGCTCGCCGGTGGGAAAGGTCCCCCGCAACGGAGCATTTTCGACTGCGCCGGTTTGCTCGGCGATCACCCGGTCAGAGCCCAGGAGCTGCAGCTTGACCTGTTTAGCCGGGAACGCCGCCGTCACGGTCCACGGGATGGCTTCGCCGATGTAATATTCATCCAGCGGCGTGGTAACCGCGAGGGGCGGTTCCTCGACGGCTTGCAGCGAGACGTCGTCGATGTAGAACACCGATTGGGCGGCCACGTCGGCATCGTCGGGCGCCGGGCAACTAATGTGGATGTCGAGGCCTTCGAAATCAGCGCGGAGACGGTCTTCGGCCTCGAAGTGGTTCCAGACGGCCGGGTCATCAACGCCGCCGGTGTAGCTGATGCCGCCGAGGAACTCGTTCCGGCCGAACTGGCGCAGCGTCATGCCGGGAACGGCCGCCCCGCCTTGGAGGCGGAACCAGTAACCCACCTTGACGCGTTGGCCGCGCAGCTTCCTGGCGGCTTCGGTGGGCACCTGGACGTTGACAATCAGGTAGCGCTTGCCGTCGTAGATCGCGCCTTTGCCATTCATTTTACCGAAATCCCACTTCAGGCAATAGCGGCCCGAGTGCGCAACTTCATCCGTCACCGCCAGCGCGCCGATAGGTTTTTCCTCCGCCTTCGCGTATGGGTCGGCGATGTGGAACGAAGGGACCGGGAAGCCGTCCGCCTGCGGCCCGGCTTCGAAGGAGGGGTCCACGATTAGGTTCGGGCCGGTCTTTTCCGGGGTGGCTGAAGTCTCGACCGCGGCAGGAAACGTGAGCGCCAGAGTGCGGTCGCCGAGCAGATTCAAAATCTCTCTCGCAATGCGCCACCGGTAGCGCCCGAAGGCGAGAGTGTTCTCGATGGGCGGCGCATCGGGGTCGATCAGCGGCGCCAGAACCGCCTCGGCGCGCTCCGCAGCTTTTGCTTTGCCCTGCTCCCTCGCCCGGCGAATATGCTGCTGGAGCGTCGCCACGTACCGACAGTCGTCCACACCCTCGCGGCAAAGCTCCCAATAGATGGTCGGGATCGGCGCATCGACCCCCGGAAAGATGACATTCCAGTCTTTGTGGCCGCCGTCGAAGTCGTTAAACGGATTATCTTTGGTGGCGTCGAAACCCCAGGCGCTGGCCACTTCGGCCCCCGAGCGCAGGAACTCGAACCCCGCCATGCCGCGCGAGGCAATCGTGCTCTGGCCATAGAACATGCCGTTCGCATACCACCAGAATGGATGGCCCTGCTGCGCTTCTTTTATGACCTTGCCGCGGCTGTAATGGCCGTAAGCGTAGATGCGGACATCGACACGCTCCCCGAGTCGCTGGACGTCGCTGGCGGTAAGCGTGGTGGCGGTTTGACAGCCGGGCACTTCATGGACCAGGTCCAGCACGTTTTGCGCGAAGAGCATCCGGTTCTCGGTTTTGTTGTTGCCCGGTTCGTCGATGGGGTAGAAATAGATCTTGGGCCAGCCGCGGCGCGCTGCTTCGTCGTGGATGTGACGCACCAGACCGACGATTGCCTTGCGCGCCTTGGGACTGAACGTGCCGGGGACGTGTTTTTCGCCGGGCTCCGCGAGGCCATACTCCAGGTTTCGAAAAGTGTACTCGCAGCCGATGGCGACCGGCGTGGTCGCGCCCAGGGTCTTCCAGTAGTCGAGGTCCCGCGCCAATGCGGATATGTCGTAGGCGAAACTGCCGTCGGGATTCTCCTTCACGCCGAAGTAGAAATTGAAGATGGCCGAATCGAACCCGTGGTCCCGGTAGTCGGCCAGGTCGGCGCGAACCAGGCGCTCCATCTCCGCCGGGGTGTTGCGGCCGCGCCGCGCCGGTCCCCGCAACCCGCCGACGGGCGGAAAACTTTCCAGCCAGGTGCCCCAGTGCCTGTCGGCCGGTCGCTCCAACTGGAACGGCAGCACCAGCAGCCGCCATTCAAGAGTCGTGGGCGGCGCTTTCTCCGGCCGGAGCGTCAGCGACATCCGGTAGCGTTCCGCCGGGGTTTCCGGGGGCACCCGCACCGTTAGCCACCACTGCCTGACTTGCCCGGCCTCGACGCGGCTGCCCCGGCTGTCCGGCGGCTCGATCATTTCGGGCACGACGCGGTAGTCACCCTTGGTGCCCCAACTGCTCTCGCGCTGCGGCCAACAACGGACTATCCCCGCCGTGACGCTCTCCCGGGCGATCTTGCGGCTCCCTTTCTCACCGACAAAGTCCGACAGCTCCAGGTTCACCTTGCCCAAATCCACGCCGGCGGAAACGCAAACGGTCGCCGGCTCGAACTCGCCGGGCGTGACAAAAGCGGTCAACGGCTTTCGAATGGCTGCCCGGTCGGGAACAAAACCCGGCACGATCTGCTCCGTGTAATCTGCGGGAAAAACAATATACCCCTTTTGGCGTTCGGCGGCGGTCCATTCCAGCGGCGGATTGGCAGGCGCCGGCTTGACCTCCTTCCAATTCGGCAGCTCCGGCTCGGTGAGGAAGAAAATGTCCCGTTCCATTTTCGCAACCACCCCGGCCAGTTCGGGTCCTTCCGTGCCGATCACCAGGCCGCTCAGGATCCAGCCGTGCGGGCCCTTGAGCTCGATCCGCAGGCGCCCCTCAACCGCACGGGCCCGGAACGACTCAACAAAAACGAATCTTGCCCGCGGGATCCGCACGTCGAGTTTCTTCTGCCCGTTGGCCCAGACCTCGAAGAGGGGCGGGTCCCACTCGGCATCGCTGGCGATGACCCAGACTGTGTAATCACCATCGGGCAACGCCACCTGGAACGTGTTGTTGGTCGTGCCTTCGATGAGCGCGCACGTCAGGTCCGACGTTGTCCGGTAGGCGCCGTAGGTCCGGGCGGTGTACTCGTCCTTCGGCAGCACGATTTCGGAACCACCGCGATCAAATTCCAGCAGCCCCTCGCCGGACAGAAAGCCGTAGCCCTTTTCAGCCGTGAAGAGGTCTTTGATGGTGACTTTGGCGAATCCGGCGCGCGTTGCCGACGCCGGTGTGCCGAAGGTGAAACAGGCCAGCTTTTGACTGCGCGAGGAACCCGTCTTAGAAGCTGCGGGATTCGCGGCGGTCGCCGAAGGGTTTTCCGCAGCCGCCGCAGTCCAGGTTGCCAGTGCGATGACCACGCAGGAGGATATTTTCGTCATAGGTGTGATTTGTAATGGTGAGGATTCGCGAGACTTCTACCCTGCGCGAAGGCCAAATAAACCGACGGGTGACAACGTCCGATTAGCAGACGGCGGGACACCTGCCGAACCAGAAACTAAAGAACTGATGAAAAAAGCACTAATCACCGGGGCGATTCTAAGCATCGCCTTTTTTACCGCAAACGTAACCTTGGCCGCGGACGGCAAAGCCCTTTACGAGCAGAACTGCGTCAAATGTCACGGCGCTGACGGCAAGGGCGAAACCAAGATGGGTAAGAAGCTGGAAGCCAAGGACTATTCAAAAGCCAAGGCCTGGGAAGGCCTGACCGACGAGAAAGCGATTAAGTCTGTCAAGGAAGGCTTTAAGGATAAAGATGGCAAAGTGATCATGAAGCCGACCGAAGGCGTGAGTGATGCGGATGCCAAGGCGATCATCGATTACATGAAGACCCTCAAGAAGTAGGGTTGTATCGCTATAACGGGTGGCCCGGCTCTCCCCGCGCCACCCGTTTTTTCGTTTGGTCCCGAGAATCAATATTGTCTTCAGTTTTATCGATTATGGAAAGGGCGGCACCGGGAGTATATTTGGCGCATGAAAGCCAATGGGATTGTTCCGGACCAATTTTGCCGGCGCCGGGCTCAAACGCGTGTTGCTTTCTGCGGGCTGACGGCCTCGATGCTCCTGCTGGTGTGCGGCTGCGCCACACACAAACATGCGGGTCGCGCGCCTGAATCCAACCAGGCTGATTGGAGGGCAGTCATCATCGAACCTGGAGCGGTTGCGGTGGTGGCGGCCGATCGGCCGGCCAACGTCGCGATTGATGTCGCGCTCGGGCGAACCGCTTACGGCGACGAGGCGGCCGGCGCCACCGCGCGCACCGTTTTGGAAGCGCCGGATTTTCATGACCCCGGCCTGGATATGGCCGCCGGGCCAGTGTGTTTTGTGCTGGCGCCGTTCACGGCCGCTTACAGCGCGCTGTCCGCCGGGCGCAGCCGGATCTCCGGCGACAACTTCGCACAAGCCGAACGCGACGTGGCTTCGGCGATGCGTGAGATGGCCCGGCAATCCCACCTGCGCGATTGCGTCAGAGAAACCGTCGAGGGGGCGGGTCGCGGCGTCGTTCCGGACCCGAGCTCGGCGGGGACTATGGCCGTGCCCCGAGAATCGGCGGGCGCCGTTCTGGAGACGGCCGTTGAGGAACTCCGCCTGGAAAGGGTGGGCGCCAGTGAAGCCTCTTTTGCGCTCACGATTCGCGCGCGGGTCCGCCTTTTACGGGGCGTCAACGGCGCGGTGCTGCTTGAGCAGCCGATGCGGTACCAGAGCGGCACGGCGCTGTTCCTGGATTGGACGTATCCCCAGGTGCTGGAGCGGGTCGCCCGGACGGGTTACGGCGAACTGGCGCAACAAATCGCGACGAACCTGCGCGCGGTCACAGCCCAGGGCCCCGTGCTTGTGGGGGCGGGCTTCAAACGGCCGGCGCCTCGCTCGGCGGTCATTCCTGTCAGCTACGCGGCCAGGGTCCGGCCAGGGCGCGCTCTCCACAGCCCGCAGCCCACGCTCCGGCACGTGGTCAGCTACCCGCTCGCCGACCCGGAGCGGTTCAGCGTCTTTTCCGCTCAAACCACCTTGCCGGTGTCGCTTCAACTGCCGTTGACGAAAGACGACGCGGTGATTCAGGCCAGGCAGGACGTTGAATGGGGGCTGGACGGCCTCCACCACTCCCGCAATTCGGTGGTTCAGCTCTCCGCGATCGCCGTCGCCATCCCGTGGAGCGTTTGCCAGCAGATGATCGCCGGCGTCCGCGGCGTTTCGGCGAAGCAGTTGAAGCGGGCGGAAGCGGAGCTTTCGGCGGCGGCCCGAACGCCCGAGTTGCAGAAGAAATTGGCGGGCGAGGTGGCGCAACAGCTCGCGCCCAGGCTCTCGCCGCCGACGGTGCTCGTCAGCCAATCTGCCGGCACCGCGTCCGAACTCGAGGAAACGGCGTTAGGGATCAGCGTCCTCCGCGCTGCGTTGACCGGGGAGGGCGAAGTCAACCCTGCGCTGGCGCTGTGTGTCGAGGCGCGGGCGACCGTGTTCCGGCCCAGCGACGGCGTCGAACTTTACTCGTGGCCGATTCATTATCGGAGCGACAAACGGAAGTTCACCCAATGGGCGGCCGACGACGCCCGGCTCTTCCGCGAGGAGCTGAAACGCTGCCAGCAGCAGGTTGCCGTCGCGATCGTTGACCAGGTTTCGGCGCGGCAACTCATCGGTCCGGATCGGACCCGGCAGCCCATCCTGGCGAACAATTAGCAGGCCGAAGCGACGGCAGGCCGGGGCGGGAGGCCTCAGTTCTTTACGGCCGGGTGCACCCGTCCCCGGGCTTGTGATTATTCACGTCTTTTCAGCCGCAGAAGAGGTTAAACTCATGAGAGCCCTGATTTCTTGAGCTGGTTCTTGGAGAGCCTCGTTTCGTTTTCGCGCTCGCATTGGGACCATTAGCCCGACTTTCGCTACTGAAGCAGCCGGGTTGTCGGAAATGGCTGAAAAGCCGCCTCCTGACCTTAAAGGTCTGCACCAAACTCAGTCTTTAAGCAGTTCGCCTTTCTGAGTGATTTTCGGTGGAGACTGGGGCGGCAGCTCCCAACCCAAAAGCGTCAGCAACATCTTATGGTCCTTCTCCGGCTGGGTGTAGCGACAGAACACCAACTCGCGCCCGTCGGTCGTGGGAAAGTGCACGTCCAGCATTTGAATGGCCGCAAACTTCTCCAGCATCGAACGCGGCGTAAGTCCCGGCGCCAGGACCCGCAGTCGCGCGCGCAAGCTCACGTGTAAGCAGTAGGCCAGGAAGGCGACGAAAATATGAGCCTCGATCCGCTGCTCCAACTGGTGAAAAATGGGGCGCAGGCTCAAGTCATCCTTCAGGTCTTTGAAGGCGGCTTCCACCTGGGTCAATTGCACGTAGAACTGCCACAGCTTGGCGGGATCCTGCCCATTCAAGTTGCTGCGCAGTAGATAGCGGCCTTCCCGACGCCGGACCTGGCGCAGTTTGTCTTTGCGCAATTTAAAGCCAAAAGTCTGCTCGTTGACGGGCTCCGATTCTTGGGGCAAACGCAACTGCATCAGGCGCCAGGCCGCCGGATATTGTGATTTGGCTCCTCCCAGTTTGAGCAGCAAATCATCGCGCGAAAGCTCCATCTGCTTGAGCTCTTTGAGCCGTTTGACCAGGTTCTTGAGCTGGCGACGGCGCATCGAGCGTTCCTTGTTCACTCGGTCGTTACTCTGGGCCAACACCAGCAACTCATCTTTTTGCGGCAGCAATTTCACCTGGACACCCTCGCGCACGACTTGCCAGGGTTGCTCCAGCAGGGCCGCCTCGTGTTTGGTCAGGCTACCCTTGGGAGTGCCTACCAAATAATGAATCGGTGGCTGGCTCTGGCGCATCTCCTCCAGCACCTCCTCGGTCGGAATGCCGCGGTCCATTACCCAAATGCGCTCGGCCTGGCCATAGAGCTCTTCGATGCGTTTGAGAAAACCTCGCAACGTCGTGCGGTCCGACGTGTTGCCGGGCATCACTTCATAAGCCAGGGGAAAACCCTCCGGCGTCACCACCAAGGCGATAATCACCTGCACACAGTCCGAACGCTTGTCGCGACTGTAGCCGTAGCGACGCTTGTCTCCTTCCGGGAATGGCGGGTCGCTCTCGAAGTAGGTGCTGGTCAAATCGTAGAGCAGCACTTCGAATTTGACCCCGAACAGATCCTCCCACCGCGCGCGCAGATGCCTGAAGAGCGCGTCCCGATGCGCCAACAGCTTGTCCAGACACCGATACAGGTTATCCTTCTGGGCTAACGAAAAATCCTCCGCCAGCAAGTCCGCCATCGCGCTGTTCTTAAACCACTCCCGATGCAATCGCCATTCGCTGCCCGGATCCACCAACCGGTAAACCACCAGCGTCTCCAGCACATTGGGCCAACAAGTGCCTTCGCGCGAATCGACCAAGCGCTCCCGCCAGAACGCCTCCAACTGCAACTGCTCCCACAACTGGCAACCAACCCAGCAGGCACCCCACTGCCGAGGCCGGCGCAGCACAAACTCATTTAAGCGCACCTGCACGCCATACTCGGCGGCGTGAGCCGGCACGGCCCGATCCGCCGGATACAGCGCCAAGGGCCGAGTCTGGTCGCGTTCCGTATCAAAGACCTCGGTCACTTTGGTCCAGGCTGCTTTCTGGCTGTCATTGATCTCGCCCAGGTAGAGCAGATGGCGCTGCACCCAACCGCGACGCGTGCGCACCTTCTCGGCAATACTCCAGCTACAATGATCCTTGCCGTTTTTGAACCGGTGATGACACTGCAGAAAAGGTCTTGCCACGCTGCAACGCTACCGCACCAGCTTGCCGGTTGTGAAGAGGGTAGGTCTGCACCAAACGCCGTTTTGCGACCACAGCCCCTCTTTTCCTAGGAAACTCGCAGCCTCACCCCCTCAAAAAACACGAAAACCCTTCCCAGTAGCGAAAGTCGGGTTAGCCGTCCACAAACCAAGTGCCACCTCTCGCCTTTCTCGCTTCACTGACCCATTACGCCGGAACTCCAAAAACCATTGACACTCACCTTTCACCCGCTCACAGTCCGCTCACCGTTTCTTTATGAGTTGCCTCCACTAAACGGAATGAACGGATGAAGCCGATCCCCGACGAAGGACAAACCGTGGAGCGGAAAGAATCCCTCGGCGAACGTCGCGAGATCGTTGAAACGTGTGCAGCGTTCGCTTCAGCGCAGGGCGGGCGCGTTTACATAGGCGTGCGTGACGCCGGCCCGATTGTCGGGGTACAAACCGGCAAGGGCACCTTGGAAAGTCTGGCCAACGACATCGCTCAGAACACTGTCCCGAGGCTGGTGCCGGCCATTACGACCTCCCAAGAGGCCGGCCAGACCGTAATTGTCGTCGAGGTCGCGGAGAGTCCCACCAAACCGGTCTGCGCGTATGGTCGCGCCTACCGCCGATCCGGCCGTACCAACCAGGTCCTGGCAGCCGGCGAAATAGCGGAGTTGTATTTGGCCTCGCGTGGCATGACTTGGGACGAAACCGTGCGCGCCGAGGCCACGCTGGATGACATTGACGCCGAAAAAGTGCGCCGATTCCTTAAGCGGGCACGCGCCGAGCGCCAGTGGGAGATTGATCCGCAGACACCCGTCGGCCCGGCCCTGAGCCAGCTAACGCTCCTGCGCAGTGGCCAATTGACCATCGCCGCCCTGCTGCTGTTTGCGAAGAATCCGCAGCGGTTCTTCCTCCAGGCAACACTCCGGTGCGCGCGGTTTAAAGGCGATAACGAGGTCGAGTTTCTCGACCTGAAGGTGGTCGGGGGTGACACTATCCTGCAGGTTGAGGATGCGCTGGCCTTCGTCCGCCGCAATACCAGCATGGCGGCGAGAATTGAGGGAAGTCCCGAACGCACCGAGCGATGGGAGTACCCGCTGGATGCCGTCCGTGAGGCCGTCATTAATGCCGTCTGCCACCGTGACTACGCCGACAGCGGCAACGTGATCGTCCGCATTTTTGACGACCGGCTTGAGGTATCGAATCCGGGCGGATTGCCAGAAGGTCTTACGGTGGACGACCTCAAGCAGCCCCACGAGTCCAAACCCCGGAACAAGCTCCTCGCTGATGCCTTCTTCCTTATCAAATACATCGAGCAGTTCGGCACTGGCATCGGGCGCATGCTCAGGGACTGCAGGGATGCCGGGCTGCCGGAGCCGGAATTTCAATCCCGCGCCGGCGCCTTCCGAATTGTCTTCCACCGGGCCATCTCTTTGGAGGAACGCCTAGCCGCTTCCAAGCTGAACGAACGGCAATTGAAGGCCGTGCGCTACGCTTCTCAGCGGGGAAGAATCACGCGAGAAGAATACGAGACCGCCACCGGGGCGGCCCGGGCAACGGCCCACCGGGACGTCGTCGCTCTGATTAGAAAAGGCCTTTTCATCCCACAGGGGACTGGGCGCAAGGCATGGTATCGGCTTTCCGTCTCACCGAGTGAGACGAAAGGTGAGACGAAAAATGCGCGAAAACCAACGGGAAAACGAGTATCTGAGACGAAACGTGAGACGAAACACGAGAAGAAAGCGGGCCGGAACATGAGCCGAAAACCCCCGGGAAATCAGACTCACACGCAGCCATGAGCCTAAACCCGACCCCTGATTATCCGAGCATGCCGACCACGCATCCCGTTTCACGTTTGAGCCTTTAGCCGTTAGCCTTCATTCTCTCCCACCATGCCCCCCGAACCGAAGGACTCTGCCAAACCTTCAAAAGGCAAAACCGTCGCCACCCTCCTCCCCGGCGCCGTCTCGCGCCCTTTCCCAAAACCATCCACCGGCCGCATCGCCGTCAAAGTCATCGATCACCTTGGGGATGAGGTGATGAAAGTGTTTCCGGTGCCGGGACCGCTGGCTGCGGAGTGAAGTCCAACGCAAACAATCGAACCTCCGGCATGGCTGCACAGCGGCAACTTGGGTTGGTGAGTGCGACGGCGCTGGTGGTGGCCAGCATGATCGGTTCGGGGGTGTTCACGACGAGCGGTTTTCTGCTGGCGGATTTGCAGACACCGGGCCGCGTGCTGGCGGCGTGGCTGGGCGGCGGGGTGCTGGCGATGCTGGGGGCTTTGAGCTATGGAGCGCTCGCCCGGCGTTTTCCCGAATCGGGCGGGGAGTACATTTTCCTGGGCCGGACGCTGCATCCGGCGGCGGGAACGCTGGCCGGGTGGGTGTCGTTGCTGGTGGGCTTCTCGGCGCCGCTGGCGGCAGTCGCGCTGGCGTTCGGCGAATACACCAAAGACTGGTTCGCCTCGCCTCCGGTCACCGGGACTTGCCTGATTATCACGTTCGCCGCGGTGCACGCGTTGCATGTGCAACGGGGCGCCTGGCTCCAAAACGCGGCAGTGCTGCTCAAGCTGGTGTTGATCGGGGTTTTGCTGTGCCGGGCCGGGATGAGCCTGCGGGCGGTGACGCCGGCCGCCTCGGGCAGTTTTCCCCTCGCTGCTTTTGCCGTGTCATTGGTCTGGGTATCGTTCAGCTACTCCGGCTGGAACGCGGCGGTATACGTCGCCGGCGAGGTGCGCGAACCGGGTCGGAACCTGCCACGCTCGCTGCTGCTGGGAAGCGGCCTGGTCACCGTCGTTTACCTGGCGCTGAACGCGGTGTTCGTGTATGCGGCGCCGACGGACAAACTGGCCGGCAAGCTCGAGGTGGGGCGGATCGCGGCGGAGGCGCTGGGCGGAGCCGCCTTGGCGAATTTCGTGACGGTGCTGATCGGGCTCGCGCTGGCGACGGCGGCGTCCTCGATGATTATGGCCGGTCCGCGCGTATATGCCCGGATGGCCGACGACGGCTGTCTGCCACGCTGGTTCAGGTTCCCGGCGCAGGGCCCGCCGCGGCAGGCGATCCTCTTGCAGACTATCCTCGCGCTGCTGATGCTGTGGTCGGCGAGCTTCAAGGCGCTGCTGACGTACATCGGGTTTACTTTGTCGCTTTGCACCGCCGGGGCCGTCGCGGGGCTGATCCGGCAGCGCCGGCGCGAAGGCCCGGCGCTGGCCGTCCCCGGCTGGCCCTGGGTGCCGGCATTGTTCGTCGCGGGGGTCCTCACAATGACTACCCTGACGGTCGCCCGTGAACCGCTCGCTAGCGGAGTGGGGTTGGGGACTCTGGGGATCGGCTGGCTGGGGTGGTATCTGGCGGTCCGTCGAGCGCCGGGATCCGCCTTAACCTCGCTGCCTCCGGTTTCGTCTAACAAGCCAACTACTGAAAAACACCAAACCGAAGAACCCAAACCATGAAAAGTAAAACAGGTCGGGCGGTGAGATCCAAACCGGGAGCGCGCGGAGGCTCGCGGCGATTGGCCGTGCTGGCGTTGGCGGGAGTCACACTACTGGCATTTTCGACGTTTGCCCAGGAACCGGGAGGCCCGCCGCGTCGCGGCCCCGGCGCCCGCGGCGGGCGATCCGACCTCTTCACCAGCAGCATTCAGCCTAAGTCCGACCGCGAAAAAGCAGTGCTGGCGGTCCTGGACGAGATGGACCGTAATCAGCGCCGCGGCAGCCTGAGCGTGCCGATGGACGACGGGCGGATTTTGCGCCTGCTGGCCGAGAGCACGGGGGCGAAGAATGTCGTCGAGATCGGCACCTCGATCGGCTATTCGGCCATTTGGTTCTGCCTGGGGCTGGAAAAAACCGGTGGAAAAATGACCACATTCGAAATCGACGCGGGCCGGGCGGCCCAGGCGCGCGAGAATTTCAAGCGGGCGGGCATGGAGAAGATAGTCACGCTGATCGAAGGGGACGCGCACGAGAAGGTCAAGGACCTGAAAGAGCCAATCGACATTTTGTTTCTGGATGCCGACAAGGAAGGCTACCTGGACTATCTGAACCAATTGCTGAAGTTGGTGCGCCCGGGCGGACTGATCGTCGCCCACAACATGACGCAACCTCAGGCCGACCCGCGCTACGTCAAGGCCATCACCACCAACCCCGAACTGGAGACCCTGTTCTTGAATCTCGAGCGGTCGGGTCTCGGGGTGACGATGAAGAAACGATAAGTGCCCCGGTCCCGCGACTAACCACTTTGCCGTTCACTTTGGCCCGCGTCACGGCTAGTCCGGACCAAACCAAAAGACGAAGTGCGGAACATTATGTGGATTTCCACCTTCCCCAGCCCCGCGAGGCCTCCGCCGGGCCGCCCCGATCCTTAGCGAAGCGGGGCAACGTGCAACGACAGGTGAAGGTAGGACGCGCACTCCGCTGAGCGCCGGATCATGCGAGGTGACCGGGCGGCGCGCAGCGGAGTGCGCGCCCCCGCGGTTTTCGCTAAGGATCAGGGCCGGGCCGCGCATCGCCACGGTTGTCCTTGTCTGCCGGGCGGCGAAATGAAACAGTGCGGGCAATATCCTATGGATTTTGCCGCCGCGCTTCGGCGCCAACACGACTTCTTCCGGTCCGGGGTCACTCGCCCGCGCGAGTTTCGCCTGGCGCAGCTCCGAAAGCTGGAAGGCGCCATCGAAAGCAACGAGCGGCTGCTGTCGACCGCGCTGCACGATGACTTGCGGAAATCGGCTTACCAGGCTTACGCGACGGAGATCGGCCCGAGTCTAAGCGAACTCCGCTACGTTCTCCGGCATCTCCCGAGGTGGATGACGCCGCGCCGAGTTCGCGTGCCGCTCATCGCCTGGCCGGCGCACGGCCACGTGCGGGCCGAACCTTATGGGGTCGCCTGCATCCTCGGGCCGTGGAACTACCCTGTCCAGCTTCTGTTCTCGCCGCTGGTCGGCGCGATGGCGGCCGGCAACTGCGTCGTGCTCAAACCGTCCGAACTGGCGCCACATACCGGGGCCGCGATCGCTCGGCTAATCGGCTCGGCATTCCCGGAGGAGTACCTCGCTGTGGTTCAGGGCGGACAGGATGTCGCTGAAGCGCTGCTGCGGGAAAAGTTCGATTCCATCTTTTTCACCGGCAGCACCGGCGTCGGCCGGGCCGTGATGGCCGCGGCCGCACGGCATCTGACGCCGGTCACGCTCGAGCTTGGCGGCAAATGCCCGTGCGTTGTTTGCGCCGACGCGCCGCTGGAGACGACCGCGCGGCGAATCGTGTGGGGCAAGTTCATGAACGCCGGGCAGACCTGCGTGGCGCCCGACTTCGTGCTGGCGGACCAGGCCATCGCGCCCGCCCTGGCGCAAGCGTTCAAACAAGCCATTCGCGAGTTATACGGGGATGATCCGCAGAGTAGCCCGGAATACGGCCGGATTATCAATCGCGGTCACCTGGATCGGCTGCGGGGTTATCTGAGCAAGGCGCAGATTGCGGCGGGCGGCCAAAGCGACGCGGCCGACCTTTACCTCGCGCCGACGATCGTGACCGGAGTAACGCCGGATACTCCGATCATGCAGGAGGAAATCTTCGGGCCGATCCTGCCGGTCCTCGAATTTGCCACGCTGGACGAAGCGCTGGCATTGCTGCGGGATCGGCCGATACCGCTGGCGCTGTATTTGTTCACCGGGGACCGGCCAACTCAGGAACGCGTGCTCCGCGAAGCGCGTTCGGGCGGGGTCTGCCTCAACGACACCGTGATGCATATGGTCGGCCAAGGCCTCCCTTTCGGCGGGCTCGGCGCCAGCGGCCTCGGCGCCTATCACGGCAAGGCGAGCTTCGATTGTTTCAGCCACCGGCGGCCGGTAATGCGCCGCTCGTTCGCGTTTGACTCGAAGCTGCGTTATCCACCGCCCCGGATTTCGCTGGCGACGCTCAAACGCGCGTATCGCTTTCTGCTGGGAGGATGATCGCTCGAGTGCTTTACTGCGGGCAAATATGAAGGCGCTCATCGCTACGGCCGTCCTCCTCTCGCTATCGCCCGCGTCCTCCTCGTTGGCCGCCGAGACCGTTGGCAAACGGCCCTATGAATTAGAGTGGGCCAACCGCACCCAGGACCACTGCGCGCCCCTGGTGGACTTTGAGGATCTAACCGGATGGCGAGTCGAAGCCACCTTAAGACTTGAC